>NZ_QUJS01000001.1:841578-896798 GCF_003480745.1 Clostridium sp. AM27-31LB
AGTGATATTTTTGAGTTTTGCGGATATTAAAGGAAATACTTTTGAAATGGCACGCCAGCAGATATGTATAAAAATATTGGATTTATATGAAGAAAACGAGTATTTACTAGAGGGTGATATATTAGGTGAAAGTGAGAAGGCTTTCTATAAAAGTGTTAGTATGGATATGTCTGATGCAATTATTAGTACATCATTAAATAAGCTATGTGTTTTTATGTATAAATATTATGGGAAAAAAGTGATAATAATTCTTGATGAATACGACACACCAATGCAGGAAGCATATATGAATGGATATTGGGATGAACTTGTAGCACTTACGAGAAGTCTTTTTAATTCGACATTTAAGACAAATCCTTATCTTGAACGAGGGATAATGACAGGAATAACCCGTGTATCAAAAGAAAGCATTTTTTCGGATTTAAATAATCTTAAAGTGGTAACAACTACAAGTAGGGAATACGCAACAAGTTTTGGATTTACGGAAAAAGAAGTCTTTGATGCTCTTGATGAAGTAAATATGTCAAATGAAAAGGCAGCGGTAAAGGAATGGTATGATGGCTTTACATTTGGAGATGTCAAAGATATATATAATCCGTGGTCTATAATTAATTATTTACAGACAGGAAAAATAGATTCATACTGGACAGATTCGAGTTCAAATGGAATTGTAAACAAACTGATAAAAACAGGGACACCGGATGTTAAAGAAGCAATGGCAGTTCTTATTTCGGGTGGTGTAATAGAAAAAAAGATTGATGAACAAATTGTATTTGATCAATTAGATAAAAATGAGGATGCAATATGGAGTCTTTTGCTTGCAAGTGGGTATTTATGTATAGAGTCATATAAGGAAGTCGGCAGGCTGAAAAGAAAAATATATGGTTTGAAATTAACTAACCTTGAAGTAGAGAGAATGTTTGAGGTAATGATAGAACAATGGTTTGGGGAAGAAAAGTTTAATTACAATAATTTTGTAAAATCACTTCTCAATGGTGACATTGAAAGTATGAACGAATACATGAACAGAGTTACAAGAGGAGTGATAAGTTATTTTGATACAGGAAAAACTCCATCTGACGAAGAACCGGAAAGGTTCTACCATGGTTTAGTATTAGGACTGATGGTCGACCAGGTAGATAATTATATCTTAAGTTCAAACAGGGAGAGTGGTTTCGGAAGATATGACATAATGCTTGAACCGATAGACAAAAACAATGAAAAATATCCTGGCATTGTGATAGAGTTTAAGGTATTTAACCAAAAGAAAGAAGATACATTAGAAGAAACAGTAAAAAACGCATTAAGACAGATAGATGAAAAAAACTATGATGCAGAGCTTATCAAAAGAGGTGTGAAAGAGGAAAATATACAACACTATGGATTTGCGTTCAGAGGTAAGGAAGTGTTGATAGATGGACGATAGAGTATTAAATTAAAAAATAAATCTTAGTGAAAGAAAACTTATATATTATTTTTAGTAAGACATACATTTGTCCCTGTAGAATGATATAATAAATAAAAATTAAGAGAGGACTGAAATGTATGAGCAGCACTGGAACAAAAAAGAACAGAATGTTGGAAATATTTTTTAGGGCATTGCGTGGCGAGAACATATCGGTGAAAAATCTTGCAGGGGAATATGGGGTGTCGGCTAAAAGTATATCCAGAGACTTGGGAGAAATTAAAAATTTTCTGTATGAAAACAGGGAGTTGGTAGGAAATACAGAGTTGAAATATGCGGCAAGTTCAAAAACTTATTATTTGGAATTTGATAATTTTTTACTTAGCAAAGAACTGGCTGCCATTATTAAAATGATGATAGGCTGTAGAGCTTTTAGTAAAATAGAAATTCTGGATATAATCACTAAGCTTAAAAATTTCACTTCTTATAATGACAGGAATATGCTTGAAAAAATCATTAGGAAAGAAATGTATCATTACAATGAGGTAAATCATGATTGCAATAGTGTGATTGATAATTTATGGCAGCTTACACACTGCATATATGAAAAAATAGAAATATCCGTTTCATATTATAAAATATCAAGAGACTTGGTTAAACGGAGATTGCTGCCGGCTGCTATCATGTTTTCTGATTTTTATTTTTACCTTATTGCTTACAGATGTGATGAGGATGATTGGAAACCGTTATATTACAGAGTGGATCGAATAGTTAATATTGTCGAACACCGAAAGCATTTTGAAGTTCCCCGTGAACATGATTTTGATGAGGGAGAACTAAGAAATAAAATTCAGTTTATGTTTCCGGGAGAGTATCGAAAGATTGGATTTGAATATACCGGTATGTCAGTGCAGGCAATATTAGATAAAATCCCGACAGCAAAAGTAATTAATAAGACAGGAAATGTAACGACTATTGAAGCAGAAACCTATGGAACGGGTGTAAATATGTTTCTATTATCTCAGGGAAGTAAAGTAAAAGCTCTTTACCCAAAATCATTTGTTGATGAAATGAAAAAAGAAATAGATAATATGTGCAAGATGTATAAATGATTTTTGGAAAAATTATAATAGATGTGCAAAATACACATATATTTCTTGATGTTAGACGAGTAATCATTTATAATATACTTATATTTTGGAAATATCAAGAGACTTAAATTAATCATAAGATGAGAGAGTAAAATCCAAAAAGTACATAGAGAAGTGGAGGTTTGAACGCTATGGAAAAAATAATGGGGGGCGTTAGATGAGCTAAAAAGTATGAATACTGCTTATGGTATTGATACGGACGGAATTAGCAAATTGCAGAAAGAAATGTCTACGGCAAGAGTTTGTACACCTATCATTGGCAAATTTAGTTCAGGAAAAAGTGCATTGGTTAATACTATTTTGGGATATAGCAGAAAAATTCTCAAAGAAGATATTACACCTGAAACAGCAGTTCCGGCGGAGATAGTTTATACAGACTCATATGATGTAATAACGATAATTACAAACGATGGCGAAAATAAGCATTTATCTGTGGATGAGTACAGAAACTATAAGGCAGACGCTAATACGGTTAAATGTGCATATATTGAGTTGAGAAACAGTTTCCTAGAGAAAATTCCGGATGTGATGCTTGTTGATATGCCCGGATTTGAGTCGGGATTTGAAGTACATAACAAAGCAATCGACAATTATCTGCCGCAGAGCTTGGCTTATATCGTTACTTTCCCCGCCGATGACATGATTGTAAGAAGCAGCGTGGGAAACATTTTGAAAGAATTGTGTCTTCATGATATGCCGCTTTGTGTTGTCATTACAAAATATGATAAACATAATGATGATTTTGAAGTGACCTTTGAAAAGATGAAAGAGAGCTTGAAACGATTTGTGGGAGACAGGGAAATCAAGTATTGCAAGACAACGAGTTTTCATGGGGACGCAGAAGAACTTGAAGAATTTTTAAAGGAAATTCAGGAAAAATCTCAGGAAATACTTGCAAATAAGTATAAAAATCTTGCTATGCCTTTAGTTGATAATACACAAAATTATTTAATCACTACATTAAATGGAAGTCAGTTGTCGCAGTCAGAATTAAACGAAAAAGAGGACACATTAAAAAAGCAGTTATCATCTTTAAACTCCAAGTTTTCAAAGGAACAGGAGGATTTTGATTTAGAAATATCTGGATGTGTTGAGGAGATAAAGTCTGATGTTCAGAGTGCAATGGAAGCCGAAGAATCAACATTAGTTACTATGGCATTAAATAATCAAAGTATTAATGAACATCTTAATTCTGTTATCAGAAATGCAGTGACGAGAAGTATTCAAAGCCGATTTATTCCTAAAGTTGAAAAGTATCTGAAAAGAGTTACAAAAGCAATCAATAGTGAGTCGATAGGAGATGTCAATATATCTTTTGCATTTGATGCAGATAAAATAAATAAAGGAATGGCGGGAAGTATTGTTGCCGTTGCAGCAGGGATGTTACTGGGAGCACCAATCTTAGGAGTGATAGCCGGTATTTTCATGAAGTTATCAGGGGATAAAAAGAGAGAAGAAGCAAAGCAGTCTATCAGACAAAAGCTGCGTTCGGAAGTATATCCAAAAGTAATCAGAGAAGTTGGAAACGGAATAGAGACAGCGATTACTAAACAGATAAAACTTGTAAATACTTCTATGGAGGAAGAACTTACAAACCAGAGAAATACATTAGAAAAGGCAATGGAGGATTTGAAACAACAGATAAATGATGAAAAAACAAAAAAAGAAAATCTTGCGATTGATATTAATGCGGATTTAGAAAGGATAGAGGAAATAAAAGATAGTTTACAGTGAGGGAGAGGTTTTAAGATGGATTTAAATCAGATTGTTACATTATTAAATCAAGTTATGGATGCAATTCAGACTCTTGAAAAAGATTCTACTCAGGCAGACATGGACAATGCAGGTGCGAAGAGTATTTTATTAGCTAAACAATATCCCATCAGAGGGCATTGCCTTGTGGACAAAAGTGATTTTGAAAAAAAACTTTATATAGGCTGTTTGTTGGCTTTTTGTAATAGTGGTTTGAATAAGTCAATGGAGGAAAATAAAATATATCATATTTGCAGAATAATTGCTTCATATGAGCAGAATATCGATTTAACTGAATATATTGCCCAGAGTTTAAAGATAAATATGAAAACAATGCAAAGCATGATAGAAACTTTTGATTCTGAAACAATATTATGTTTTTCAGTTGATATGTTGATTTTGTATATGTTGGAACCAAACAATATTAGAAGAAACAGCTATGAAACTATTTCTGATATTTTTCAATTTTTACAAATGAGTAAAAATGATGTAAGAAAAGCTGCACAAATTGCAAAATGTATTATTGAACAGGATTTTGAGGGGTTGATTGGAGAAATAAGTGAAAAAGATTCAATAAATTATAACTGTTTTTTGGGATATTTTCCTGACAATAAATACACAACTATTGTCAGCAGTTTTGTAGATATTCAACATTTAGAAGGAAATGTATTGGTGGCAAATGCACAAATATCAAATTGTCATGAGTATTTTGATTTAAGTGAAACAGTTGCAACATCTATTACTTTTAGAAATTGCGTGTTTGTTAATATAAAAGGATTTAGGGAAAATGAACAATTAGTCATTTTCGATGGATGTAAATTTGAAAATAATAATTTTGATACAGAGGATTATGTACTTATTCAAGGTCAGAATATATTAATGATAAATACGGTTTTTACTGATATTCATACATCGAAAAATATTTTGAATATTTCTGATGGTAAAATTCGTGAGTGTAAATTCGTAAATTGTCAGGGAGTTGATTTACCATGCACATATCTTTTTGAGTTAAATAATGTGGAGGTTTCCAAATGCATATTTGATAATTGCACTATGGTTACAATACACCATTTCAGACAATATACAACGGGTGGTGTTTTTACAATCGCTAATGGTTTTGTAAGAGAATGTATATTTGATAAATGTATAGCTAGAGGCGAAGCAACGAGCCATGAGCAGTATGCAACATTTGAAATGCAAATTGTAAAAGCAATAAATACTACGGTAGGAGAAAACAAATTTAATAACTGTTGTTGTTATTCAGATATATCTAGGGGAGTAAATGTTAAAAGTTATATTTTAGGATTAAAAAACTCAAATGAAAACGGAAATGAGTTTAATGAGTGTTCTTCTCATCATTATATCGATGGAGGGATTCGGTCGAATTATAAGAATTATAACATTGGCGAACTTTAAATAATGGAGGAAATAAAAGATGACTTACGATGAAGAAGTATATGAAAAATTACTAAAAAATTTCAATCTGCTCTGTGCTATCATCAGGCAAAATACATCCGAAAATCAGATGAAAGCTGACATTACAAAGATTGAAAAATTAATTAATGACAAAATTCCGGATACTTTAAAAAAGAATGCACCTGAAGATTTTTATGAACTATACACTGATTTTAAGTCAGAATATGAAAAGTTCAGGGACTTCATTTTGTATGACAAGCTGATAGGAAAAAATATCGTGGCTTTGGGTGGCGGATTTTCGAGTGGAAAGTCAAGCTTCTTAAATGCACTGATGGGAAAATCGGTGCTTCCGTCAGACATTGACCCATCTACATCTGTTCCTACATATATTGTAAGGGGCGAGAAGCATGAGGTTATGGGTATCAATGTATTTGACACGAAAGTACAGATGCAGCCTAGAGATATTAAAAAGATTGCTCACGGCTTTGGTGAGGTTGAAGATGATGACGATGAGAAAGTTACGGATGCAGTAACTCTTGGACATGTTTTGGAAAACATCTTTTTCTCGACACCGTTACACAAGTATGAAAATATTGCATTGCTTGATACGCCCGGCTATTCAAAACCGGATTCGGAAAAGTATTCTGCAAAGACAGATGAACAGATTTCAAGAGGACAGCTTAATTCCAGCAACTATATTTTGTGGTTTGTGCAGGCAGATGCAGGAACTATAACAGAAGAAGATATTAAGTTTATAAAGACTTTGCGTGACGGTATTCCAATGCTTATAATCCTGAATAAAGCGGATAAGAAAAATCTCGCTGACCTTAAGGAGATCATAGCAAAGATAAAATCTACATTAGATGTTAAAGGTGTCCGTTATGTTGATGTTTTTGCATTTACAAGTAAAATTGAGCAGATTGAAGATGACAGTCTGAAAGCGTTTATTGAAGAAGATGCAGGCAGGATAAGACAGCAGATTGAGACTTGGAACAGTCAGGTTTATGAATCGAATTTTGCGAGAAACTTTAAGAAATTATTTGTGAGATGCAAGGATTTTTACGAGGATGAGATTAACGAAGAAAGCCGTAAACTTACGAGACTGAACACATCTATCACTAAGCTTGAAGCAGAAGATATTGATACGGAGATATTAGAACCTTTGCAATTAATGGTAAAAGAAGCACAAAAGAATGTAAATGAACTTAAGAATATCAGTAAAAAATTAAAAGAATTACAGGATGAGTTCTTTACGGAGATTAAGTTTATTTCAGACATTGTAAATATTGATATGCCAGAGCCGTCTGAGATAGACCTGCTTCAGGATAAAGTTCAAAATCCTTTGCAGCTTATAGAAGATTATAAGAAACAAAAAGGTATTAAAACAGACAGTTCCGTGGCAGATATGCTACAAAATATATTTGAAGGAATAGAACCTGTTATAAATAAATCTGCCGGCGGCAGTGAATACAAAGAGGAATTGATTGACATTATCAAAGAGTCATGCAGCATTAATGCAGAAGATATTCATATTAATGATGCTTATAAAAGTAGATGAAATTAGTACCTAATAGAGGAGGTTTTTTATGAGTGAAATCAATGATAAAATATTAAAAATGCGTTTGAAAATTAAAGATATGAAGGCACAAGTATATCCAATTGTAAATCCAGAATTATTGGGATTGGATGAATACATTAAAAGTTTATATATAAAATTATTGTGTACAATAATCTTATATGAAAATGATCCTTTAGAAATGCAAGTGTTATATTTGAAAAGAATTATGCAAGGTATGGATATAGAAGATCCTATAGAAGAATATATGAAAAAAGCACTTGAGCTGTCAGAGGTGGATATAGAAGATTTTATATTGTTTATGAAAAAGGATATAGTAAAATGTTATTTTGCTGTTGATGGAATTATTTTATTGGTAATGGGGAATCATGACTATAGAAATATTGAATATCTTGCAGAGTTACTTGAAGTATGTGGTTTAGATAAGAATGATTTAAATAGTTTATCGTTGATTGCAATTTCTATTTTGCAACAAAAATCAGACTGTTATGAAAAAGCACAAAAGTGTATAGGTCATAATGTTATGGGAACTGACTTTAGTCCATATATTAAGTCATTTTTTGATTCGGGAATAGTATCAGATAATGAAAAGTATATTTATTATCGTAATATGACTAATAAGGGGTTAAATCCAAAGAGAATATATGAATCAAACAAGATAATATTTGAAAATATGGAAATATGTTTGGAGGATAGTCTTAGTTTTAATAAATGTGAAGAATTAAATTTTGTCAATTGTAAATTTGTCAAAAATGTAAAAGAGGATATTAGTTGTATAATTGTTAATGGATGTAAAAATATAAGGATTGAAAAATGTTCTTTTACAAATTTAAACAATATACACGATATATTTAAATTAGAAAATTGTGAAGAAGTGTTTTTTCAGGATTCTTTAGTTCAAAATTGTAATTTTATAAAAGATGTATGTGGAAATGAAAAAATAGGATTAATAATTCAAATTGATGGAAATGAAAAAATTAAAATTTCCATAATTAATTCAAAGTTTCAAAATTTGACGGGTAGTTCAAAAGTTAAATATTATAGGCCTTCATTTTATGCAAGACCCGGAAGTATTATAACAAATAAAAAAAGCTATGTAAGCAATTGTGAATTTGATAATATAGAATACTATGCGTATTTAGGTACCAGGCAACAAGACTATTTAAAGTTAGAAAAGGGGCGTATGCGGTTATTTACTAGAAAAACTGAAAATATTGATAATAAAATAAATAATAGTCCAGAATTTAACAGCAAAGATTGTTATCATGCAAAGGATGATTGGGAAGATGATGATAGAGGTGATGATTAGTTATTTAAATTCAACATTAATAGTATTGACCCGGAAAACAGCAGAAGAACAATGTTTACTCCGCAGTCTAAGGCAACTAATTGCACATATGAAAATTCGGCTCGTTTTAATTAATTTGGTTATATAAGATTAATTGATTTATTTATATCAGGTTAATTGATTTATTTATATCAGGTTAATTGATATGTTTATAAGGGATTGATATAAAACCATAGAAAGAGGTGAATATGTTGAAAAGTCTTTTAGATATTCAACAGGATATACATATACTGGAAAAGAATATACAGGAAATCAATGAATGTGTTAAATCTATCGGCACAGACATTGAGACGATAAGAAATTCATCAGAAGATATTACATTAGATTATTCAAAAATAGAGGTGCTGGCAAAGCAGATTGACCTCGGAGAGCATCCTTTGAGCAAACTTAAAGATAGACATTCATGTCAGATTTATCTGGAAATGCTCTTAAATATTGTTCGACTTGACCCTGATGATGAAGCTGCGGCAAATCGAATGGTATTTATTCAATGGCTGCAGATGCAGTCACATATTGATCTGTCATTAGAGGACTTGTATTTGGACTGTTTGAAAACAGACGAGCAGTTGTTTTATGAAATGTCTGAGATAATATCAAAAGATTATAAAGAGTATTTTTTGGTTGATGCACTTATCGTGGCTAATATTACAGGTATGGCAAATAAAGAAATATATAAGTATATTGCTGATGCAATAACCGTGTTAGGGGTGTCGGGAAAAGATGTGAAAGGTCTGGCATTTGTTTCCAAAGTGTCATTGAGTCAAAATTTATCTGGTGTTAGTGATGATGACCTGAAAGTATTAGGAGATAAAGTAAAAGAATATGGACATTATATCAGAAGTGATTTAGTGGAGAAAGTATTCGCAAAACTGCGGGTGGTTGCAGTTGAGGTGCCTGATAATGAAACAATGCTCTTTGCGTGGAAAGTAGAGCAGCAACAGGCAGTCAAAAGCGGAGACATGATTGCCGCTTACAGGACTAATAAGAGGATAGATGGTGGAAGAGGAAATTCAAAAAACATTTATTTATCGAAAAGAAGGAAATCATTATTGGATAGTTTTGGGGGTTATGAATTAGTAGAAGTAAAAGCTCCGGTATCAGGTACCATCTTTCAGTTTAGAGATAACAATACTAATTACGGTGTTATTGCTCAGGAACAGGACAATGAAGAGTCAATTAAGGCTTGGATAAAGGCGGGAAAATAATGCTGTGAAGCTTAAAGTTTTACGGATTAGCCAAAATTTGCACTTACGGAAAAGAGGTATTTAGATGAATATATTTACTAATGACAATAAAGAGTTTGAAACTTTTGTAGGTCAGGTAGAAAACATAGTGGATGATGTCACGGGATATGCTAAGGAAGATGATATATCGGGTCTTAATAAGCTTATCGATAATTTTAAGCTGAAAACAAAGGATTTTTATCGTGAAAACAGAAAGCTTAATATTGGTGTTGTCGGGCAGGTTAAATCGGGTAAGTCCTCTTTTTTGAACACATTGTTGTTTGGTGGTAAGGAAATCCTGCCTAAGGCATCGACACCCAAGACTGCAACACTTACAAAAATGGAGTATTCCGAGGAAAACATAATTCAAATAGAATATTATTCTCCTAAAGAGTGGGAGGTGTTGGAGGAGAATGCCGCCGTTGATATTGAGGATGAAATCTATACATCGGCAAGAGAGATTGTTGATATGGTAAAGAGAAACGGAGTGGATACTGCACCGTATCTTGAAAAAGGAATTGACAGGATTGAGTTTGATACATATGAGGATCTGATTTCAAGTTTAAATGATTATGTCGGTGAGGACGGCAGGTTTACTCCGATAGTAAAAGCGGTAACTTTATTTCTCAACAAAGATGAATTTAAGGGGTTATCAATAGTTGATACTCCGGGACTGAATGACCCGATTGCTTCAAGAACGATCCGTACAAAGGAATTTATGGAAGTTTGTGATGTCGTATTCTTTTTGAGTCAATCAGGCAGCTTTCTCGATAAGAGTGATTGGATTTTATTATCAAGCCAGCTTCCGCAGAAAGGTGTTAAAAAACTTGTTCTCATCGCCAGTAAATATGATAGCGGAATCCGTGATATTTTGAGGGTTCAGGATGATGACGATATTTTTGGTGATGATGAAAATACGGCTGACAATATTCCAAAAGCCTGTAAGATTATAAAGAAGAAATTTAGAAAAAGAGCAAAAAGCAAGGTAGAGGAATTTACAAAGGATCTTGAAAAGAGAGGAAGTTCACCTGAACTTATCGAGGTGATAAAGCAGTGTGCTGATCCGATACTGGTTTCTTCTTTAGCCTACAATATGACAGGAAAAAGTCAGGAAGATTTCTCATCCGAAGAAAAAAATATATACTCGGCACTAAAGCAGTTTTCAAATGACATGGAGTCAGACCTTAAACTTCTTGGGAATTTTGATGAAGTAAAGAGTTTGTTTGAAGATGTAGTGAAAGATAAGGAAGATATATTATCGGCAAAGGCAAAGAGCTTTATTCCTAATGCCGCAGAGGAATTAAAAAATCTTCTTTCAAGTTATCTGGAGAAAACAAATAAGAGGATTCAGGTTCTTGAAAGTAATGACAGGGAACAACTGATTGAGCAGAAAAAATTTGTTGAGACGCAAATGAGTTCGATAAAAGCTGATATTGCATCTGTGTTTGGAGAGTTAAATGCCAAGTTAGAGTCGGAAAAATCAAATGCTGTCAGGGAACTTCGGGATGCGGGTAAAGATTATCTCAATGTAAAGGAGAGGACAGGAACGAAAGTTATCCGTGATTCATACAGGGTATCGGATTCAAAATGGTATAATCCCTTTTCATGGGGAAGTAGTCATGTTGAGTATTATACATATGAGGAACATTATTCATACTGTATTGCGGCGGATGCCATTGAAAATTTACGCAAATACGGTCTGGAGGCGTCTAATCAGGTCGAGGAGGTATTCAGTGAAGCGTTGCACATAAAGGAAATAAAGAGACGCCTGCTTAATGTTGTTGTTAATAACTTTGACATGGGAAGTGAAAAGTACGATTCGTCTTTATTTAGGATTATGGTCGAAGAAACAGTAAGTGGTATTGAACTTCCTGTTTTTGACATTGACATTTCGGACGAGATGAATGGTATTGCTGGCAAGTTTACCGGGGAACTTACTTCTGCAAGCCAAAAGACGGAACTATCTACGGCTCTGTCTAAAGCGATTTCAAGGATATACGATGAATTATGCAAAAAATTAGACTCTGCCGTAAAGAAGTTTAAGGGAGAAATGGCACAAATCGGCAAGAAAGTGGAGGAGTCGCTGCTTGACAATATTACTAAAGAATTTGAAGAATTACTCAGTCAATGCGAAAACAAGGAAAAAGAAATCGCAGGATATAAAGAATATGCAGAGATACTTAAATCAGAGCTTGAACACATATAAGGCGGATTGTGAATGTCCGCTTTAAAAGTCATAATTAACGAATGGAGGATGTATCATGGCAAATGAATTAGAGGTCACACAAACCGGATTAAATAATTTAGATAGTTCGCTGAACAATGCTTCTGCGATTATTACTAAGGATTATTTAGAAAGGCTGGAGACATTTGAAATCCTGCCACCATCTGCTGAGGATACGGATATTGATATTGCGGAGTGCGGTAAATTTTACAGGCTTTCTAAATTAGTTGTCAACAAAGAGGAGAACTTTTTGAATAAGCTGACAACAATAGTTAATGTTACATCTTCCATTGATTGCAGTATTGCAACGATAATAAAAAGTGACGGTTCAAAAATAGAGTTTTTATTTGGTATTATTTCAAAAAATGCAAGAGACTCAAAGGAAGTTAGCGTAAAAAGGCGTCAGGCGGATGCTAAAGCTTTTAGGGGAGCATTGGATGGAAATCTTGTAGGTTCTGATTTAGAGGAACTTAAAAAAACAGAGGTTCAGAATTTCAGGGATACGATTTTTTCGGAAAATGAAAAGTGTTATTCCTCTGTGTCGGGAATAGTAGCACTTCGTGATGAAGACGATAAAAGCATAGAAAGTTATGTTCAGGGAATTGAAAATCTTGTAGATTCCTTGAAGGGGCAGAAATATACTATCGTAATGCTTGCAGACCCTGTTTCCACATCGGAAATTCAGAGGATGAAACAGGGATATGAATTGCTGCATACGCAGCTTGCTACTTTTGCACACAGTTCGGTGACGATAAATGAAAGTGACACTTTGTCTTTATCAAAGGCGAGGACAGACGGGATTTCGGAGGGTATATCAAAAGGAATCTTACTTACACAGAGTAAGACGAACTCAAAGGGCAGATATTTTGGCGGAAGTGCAAGTGCAGGTGTAAGTTTTGTTGTTTCCGCAAATGTGGGATTTAATGCAGGAGTAAACAGCAGCACTGCAAATACAACAGGAAAGACAAACACGACAACTGAGACAAATCAGAGAAGTAGTTCAGTCACTGATACGGCTTCATCTTCAAAAACAGCGGGAAAGAGTTTGCAATTAACATATGAAAACCGCTCTGTTAAGGCACTTTTGGATAAAATCGATAAGCATTTGGAAAGACTTGATGAATGTGAGAGTTTTGGTGCTTTTGAATGTGCAGCGTATGTTATCGCTAATAACCGTGAAACGGCACTTACCGTTGCAAGCAATTACAATGCTCTTATGAGAGGTAAAAATTCCAGTGTTCAGTCATCACATATTAATTCATGGTTCAAAGTGGAGCAGACACGGATATTAGGAAAGTATATCGGCTCGTTTGTGCATCCGAGATTTTGGCAGAATAAAAAAGATAAGATAATTGTTACTCCGGCTTCGATAGTCAGTGGTGATGAGCTTGCAATCCAGATAGGTCTGCCTAAAAAGTCAATTCCCGGCATAACGGTAATTCCGATGGCTCCATTCGGGCGGAATGTAACAGAAAGTAATAATGATACAATAACGCTTGGTAAACTTTACCACATGGGGCACAACGAGGGTTATGACGGAAAAGAGCAGGAAGTCAATATCGACATTGAAAGTCTTTCCATGCACACTTTTATCACAGGCTCTACGGGTAAAGGAAAATCAACTGCGATTTGTTCTGTTCTGGATAAACTTATGACTCATAATGTCAGAGGAAAGAATGATAAAATAAAGTTTATGGTTATTGAGCCGGCAAAGGGTGAATATAAGGACAGATTTGGCGATTATGCCGATGTGAAAGTATATGGAACAAATTACAGGAAGATGCCGCTGTTAAAGATAAATCCTTTTAGTTTTCCGTATGATATTCATGTGTTGGAACACATAGACCGTCTGATAGAAATCTTTAATGTCTGCTGGCCGATGTATGCCGCAATGCCTGCTGTTTTAAAAGATGCCATTGAGAGAGCATATGTTGTTTCCGGCTGGAATCTTGAAACATCAGAATGCAGATATAAAGATTTTAAAGGTACTCCGCTGTATCCGTCTTTTATGGATGTGTTGCATCAGATTAACAGAGTTATGGACGAGTCTGCATATTCGTCAGATAGTAAGGGTGATTATAAAGGTGCATTGTCTACAAGGCTTAAATCACTGACAAACGGGTTGTACGGTCAGATTTTTACTAATGATGAAATCAGCACAAGTGAGCTGTTTGACGAGAATGTTATCATAGACCTCAGCCGAACAGGTTCGATCGAGACTAAGTCACTTATTATGGGACTGCTTGTTATGAAACTGCAGGAGTACAGAATGGCAAATGCCACGGCTGGAAATGAACCGCTTAAGCATATTACTGTATTGGAAGAAGCACATAATATTTTAAAACGGACTTCGACTGAGCAGACGAGTGAGGGCTCTAATATGCTTGGAAAATCAGTAGAGATGCTGGCAAATTCTATTGCGGAGATGAGAACTTACGGTGAGGGATTTATTATCGCAGACCAGGCACCTGGTTTAATGGATATGTCCGTGATAAGAAATACAAATACAAAGATAATTCTTGGATTGCCGGATCTTGCCGACAGAGAGCTGGTTGGAAGAGCCGCAGGACTTAATGAGGATCAGATTTTTGAACTGTCGAGACTTAAGACTTTTGTGGCAGCGGTGTATCAGAATAACTGGCTTGAACCTGTTTTGTGCAATATAGATACAAATTTTAAAAATGTTTCAAAATATTCATATGACTGTAAGACAAAAGCTGACGAAGATAAAATGAAGTATCTTGAATATCTGCTGTTGCCGATAGATAAGAGAAACAAACTTGATGCCCGCTATATTGATGAACTGGTAAATGGCATATATACTTTGCGTATTCCGGCTGAGTCAAAGGCTGCATTTATCAGATATACAAAAGCCGTGACAAAGGATGAAGTTCAAAAATTGAGAGGTCAGGTAGTGTATAGCCTGTTCAATTCTGAAATAGCATTCGGACTTGCAAAAGGAAAAGAAAACAATATAAGCAGTTGGTATGACTGCATAAAGGAGATGCTTGAACCTGATATTATGCTTCTTAGTGAAAATGACCAGCAGAAAATAATTGCTTTATTGACAAAAGAACAGGCACGGATTGATGGCACAGCCGAGACAGTGGATTTATTTGAACGGCTGATGGATCACATATAAAGGAGCGTGGTTGTATGGATTTTTTTGGTGGATTAAGTGAGATTTCAGAAACTAAAGGTATGAAATCAGGTGAGATTAGCAAAAAGGCAAGCGAAAAGTTTGACAGGCTTATGGGTGATGATAATTTAAGTGAAGTATCTGCGGAGCAGCAGGAGGATATAATACCCGAAGAACCCGATTATTCTGAAAAGAGAGAACCAAACTCTGTTTATGAGTTTAACGGAAATACATATGAGACTGACGAAAACGGTCAGACATATAAGAAAAACGGCGAAATTCT
The DNA here is from genome assembly GCF_003480745.1 of Clostridium sp. AM27-31LB. Lineage (NCBI taxonomy): Bacteria > Bacillati > Bacillota > Clostridia > Eubacteriales > Clostridiaceae > Clostridium > Clostridium sp. AM27-31LB. The sequence goes on from NZ_QUJS01000001.1 coordinate 857,096, forward strand.
TCCCGATATTGAATATACGGCAAATGGAAATGTATATAAAACGGATGGCAACGGAAATAAAATATCGTGTGACTCAAATCCTGAATATACGGAGGAGGGTTCTAGGAATATGAAAGAGCAAAAAGAGTCGGGCGGTGAAGAACGCAGAGAGGACGATGACGGCGGACACATTATTGCGAGAATTCTTGGCGGTTCAGAGGGTGAAGAAAATCTTGTGCCGATGCGGAGAACGATTAACCGTGGCGATTATAAAAGGATGGAAAATGAGATTGCTAAGGCTTTGCAGGAGGGCAAGGAGGTTAGCGTACACATAAAAATTGAATACAACAGTGAGTCAGGCAGACCGACAAAAATCAGGGCAGGATATATTGTTGATGGCAAAAAGACGGTATGTGAGTTTGATAATGTTGAAGGTTCTACGGATTTATCAGAATCGTTGTCAGATAAGATAAGTGACGAGGATTATGACAGATTAAAACAAACTTTAGATGATATGAAAGAAGACGGATGCGATGTTGCGATTACATCCGTCAAGGTTGAATATGACGAGAGCGGAAATATTGCAAAAGTAACGGTGGGAATATTAGATGAATCGACAGGAACAAAGACATATAGGGAGTACAGTCCAAGATAGGAGGTAATTATGAAACCGGAAACATTGATATTTGACAAAGTAAGGAAAATCATCCCGGATAATAGTGATAAGACGGTTTTCTTTGCAGGAATAACAAAAACAAGTCAGGAAGTGTATTTTTATTCTTTTATAAACGGGCAGGCAGTCCAGTGTTATGCTCTTGCAGAGCAGTATGAACTGGACGAAAATGAGCTTTCAGAAGCTTTTTCTGAAATCGTTGATATAATAAAAAACTCTAAATTATACATTCCTGAAAAGTATAATGTTGCAACTGCCTCTATCGACAGGTCGGGGACAAAACTGGATATGGAATATTATGATATGGATGTCAGTGAATATCGTATTCAAAAAGAGTGGAAAAAGAAACATATAGACGGATGAGAATACAGAAATTTATAAATATCCCCCTGCAAAGGATGCCATTATGGCATCCTTTTAAACATCCTCCTAACCATAATATAACTAAACGATGCAGTTATCACCTCTGCAATCCAAAACGAGTTCCATACACCGTAAACTCCTGCAAAGCTGCTTAGGATAAATGCTGACGGGATTATTATTATCACATATCTGAGAAGAGATATGACGAGGGATTTTAGTCCCATGCCAAGTCCCTCTAATGCACCGGAGGCGGTGACGGATATTGTGGATATGATAAATCCAAGACAGATTATGCGAAGTGCTGTCTTGCCGGCGTGTATTGTCTTAGGGCTTGTTGAAAACAGTCCCATAAGCTGGCCGGGGATTATAAGACATATTATCGTGCCGAATATCATTATTATGCTGTTTAATGCAAGTGTAGTGTGATATATCTTTTTTACTCTTGTTTTCTCGCCTGCACCATAGTTGTAGCCGATTATCGGACGCATACCCTGGATAAGTCCGTTTGCGGGCAGATAGAGAAATGTCTGCAATTTATAATAGATGCCGAGTATTACGACATACATTCCCGAAAATGAACTTAATATGGCATTTAGAGCCGATGTTAGTACGGATGGCAGTGCCATGTTTAATGTTGCTGGTATTCCAACTGCGTACAATTTTTTTATTATTGAAATATCAAAGCTGATATTTCTGAGTTTAAATTTTATTCCTGCATCTTTTCTTAAATAAATGAATACATAGATTAAAAATGTTGTAAGCTGTCCTATTGTGGTTGCTATGGCTGCACCGTTTATTCCAAGACCTTTAACAGGACCAAGACCGAATATAAGAACAGGGTCAAGTATTATATTTACTATACATCCCGACATAAGGCTTATCATTGTAAAGGTCATTTTTCCGACTGCCTGAAATACTTTTTCAAAGGTAAGACTTACGCAGATAAATATTGAAAAAGAAAAAACAATTCTTGAGTATTTAAGACCGAGCTCTATTACTTCTTTGTCAGAGGTAAACATACCCAGAAATGATGGCATGATAAGGTTGCATATAAATATCATTAAAATACCATGTAAAACGGAAAAGAGCATACCTATTGAGGCGGCATTGTCAGCCTGCTCTTTTTTCTTTGCACCGAGAAAATAAGATATTACCGCATTGATACCTACTCCGAAACCGACCGCAATTGAATTTATAAAATTCTGTACGGGAAAAACAAGTGATAGGGAAGTCATTGCGTTTTCACTTATCTTGGCAACAAAAAAGCTGTCAACGATGTTGTAGAGAGAATTGACAAGCATAGAGATTACCATTGGCATCGACATTGACAGGATAAGCGGTAAAACAGGTTTTGTTTTCATAAAATCATTATTGTTCATTTTGAATCTCCTTAATTATGAGCAAGTTAGCAGAGTGTATTCAAATATCTGCCTGATAAATCTGCTGCATCAAAAAAGTTACTGTCTTGCAAATTTAGATAAAAAAAACACGCACTAAAATAAGTGCGTGGCGAAAAGATGATCGTACAGGAAAAATCCACTTGTAATTTTCAGTAAAAAAATGATATAAATGTAGAAATAAATTTCAGAAATACTGTTCTACATCGTAAATATCAAATTATAGATGTTGTATGTATATATGTTTGCGAATACATTATTTATAAACACATTACAGCAACGGCAATAATATACTTGATTTTTTAAATAAAGTCAAGAAAAAAATACTTGTAAAATCACTATAAAAAATGCTTGCCATATCACTTGTTTTCCTTAATGATGGTGCAAGTGACAAAATTTTTATAGGGAGGATAGATTGAAAAATAAAATTTTTCATACACAAGATTTGTGTCTGCACACACTTGACACAAACTTGATAGGAATAAAAAATGTGTGCGGAAAAGAGGATTTTATGAACAAAGATAACGAAACTATTCGTGATGCGAGAACTCTTGGTTTGCCAAAGATGCTTTTGCTTGGTTTGCAGCATATGTTTGCTATGTTTGGTGCCACCATTCTCGTTTCGATACTGGTTAATAATTATTTTAATGGAGAGGGATTGTCGGTTCAGGTCACTTTATTTTTTGCAGGTATAGGAACATTATTCTTTCATCTTTGCACAAAGTTAAAAGTGCCTGCTTTTCTTGGCTCATCATTTGCATTTCTTGGTGGGTTTGAGACGGTTGCAAAACTTGATACTGAAATTTTTAAGAACATGACTATGGGAGAGAAACTTCCATATGCCTACGGAGGAATCGTCGTTGCAGGTCTTTTATATCTTGTGCTCGCACTTATAATCAGGATAGTGGGGGCAATCGTTCAATGCGTTTTCTGCCGCCGTATATGCGGCCGTGCTCAGCTTTGTTCCTAAATTTGCCGCCATAATAAGCACTATGCCCGTTGCTATCGTCGGCGGTGTAAGTTTTATTTTTTATAGTTTGTCTGTAGTGGACAAACACTTTTTGATATTTATGTTTACTATGGACATACAGATAAATCTAAAATAATGGTATTATAAAGCTGTGCAAAACAAAAAGTTGTCCTTGCAGATTTATATTATGAAGTTGTAGTGTAAAGATGATGTTTATTTCATCTGTTTTGTAAGTGACAATCAGTAACAGTGATGTTTTTAAAGACATAGTTGATTTAAAGTATTTTGTTTAAGCAGATAAAAAGAAATGAGGGATGCATATGAAGCATTTTGTTGTTGCGATAGGAAGAGAGTTTGGAGCTCAGGGCTGTGATATTGCTGAAAAGCTTGCCGAAAAACTTGGAGTTAAACTTTATGACAGACAGCTTGTCGAGGAAGCTGCAAAGAAACTTGAGATGGATGAGCATACCGTTCAGAAAGCAGATGAGGTATCTGCAAAAGACATTGAGGGTTTAAAAACTACATACGGCGTCGGCAATTTTTATCTCTCAACCCAGGTGCTTGATGCACAGGCTGATATAATTGAGAGAGTTGCACAGAATGAGTCGTGCATCATAATGGGAAGATGTGCTGATTATATTTTGAAAGACAGGGATGACTGTCTGAAGATATATATCTATGCTCCGTTTGATGTAAGAACTAAGCATATTGCGGAGAAATATGATATGTCGATGTTTTCGGCAAAGAGACTTGTAAGGCAGATGGATGAAAAGCGTGATACATATTATAAATATGTCACGGGAAACAGGAGAGGTGAGCATGACGGAAAAGATGCAATGTTCGACAGCAGTATAATGGGAGTTGACGGAACTGTCGATATGCTTCTTGAAATGATAAATAAAAAGTTCGGATGATTTTAATATTTGATAAAAGATTCATTTGATATAGTACATAAGTAATAGTGTTATAAACAGACAGCAGATTACTAATTTCTGACTGACTAAAAAATAAATATAGTATATAGCGTGTCAAAGGCGACAAAACATAAAATATGTTTGCCGCTTATTTTTTTGCAGGATTTGTGTCTGGGCACACTTGGCACAAAACTCATGTGCGAAAGGCAAAACCTTTTGCACTATGCACAAAAAAACGTGTGCAGAAACGGGGGCTAATATGATAAAACGATGGAAAAAATTAAATCTTACAGTACAGATAATGATAGGGCTTGCAATTGGTGTGATACTTGGATTTATAATTCCTAAAAGCTGGACAGGAGTTATCAAGGCATCGCAGACTATAGGAACGATTTATATGAATGCTTTGAAAATGATGATATATCCTTTGGTATTCTGTTCTCTTGTATGTGGAATAAGGAGCATGGGAAGCGTGTCAGCAACGGGCAGGATAGCAGGCAGAGCGATGGTATTCTTCTTATCGACAACCTGTCTTGCCTGTGTCTTTGGTATATTTGTTCCGCAGATGCTCGGTATCGGAAAAAATGCAAAGCTGCAGCTTGCAAGTGCGGATGTAGATGTGAATAATGTATCAAACATACTAGATACAATAACTAACCTTATTCCGTCAAATCCGTTTGCTTCGTTTGTAAACGGTGATATGCTGTCAATCCTGGTATTTGCGGTTATCATAGGTTTTGCGATACTCGCATTACAGGAAAAAGCCCAGCCTTTGATGGATCTTATAACATCCGTCAATGAAGTTTCAATGAAAATATTGTTTGAGGTTATGAAATTTACTCCGCTTGGTGTTCTTTGTACGATAATGCCGGTTCTTGCTACTACCGGTGCAGATACGGTTGTTTCAATAGGAACGGCACTTCTTACGACATATGCGATAATAATAATATACGCCGTGGTGGTCTATGGCATCATAGTGGGAGTTATAGCAAAAATGCCTTTAAAGACATTTGTAAAATCGGTAAGTCCTGCTGCACTTAATGCATTTGGTACCTGTTCAAGCTCTGCGACTATTCCGATAAGCATGAGATGTGCAGAGGAGGGAATGGGTGTATCAAAGGAGATAACAAGTATAGTGCTTCCACTTGGAGCAACTGTAAATATGGATGCAATATCAATACTTATGTCGGTTATGATAACATTTTTTGCAAATGCCTGTGGGGTTCACCTTACTTTGCTTAATATGGTCGTGATAGTATTGGCAAATGTGCTTTTATCAATAGGTACACCGGGTATTCCAAATGGTCAGGTTGCATCATTTGCGGCACTTATCCAGATAGCAGGCATCCCGGCAGGTGTTATGGGAATATTCATAAGTATAAGCACACTTTCAGATATGATAGTTACGATGGTCGATGTATTGGGTGATATGGCATGCTGTGCTACTCTTAAAAAAATTCTCGGAGGTGAAAGCACAAATCGTGATGTATCTTCTCTGAATACTGCTATGATGGAGCATGGGGTAGTTAATGCAAAAGAGGGATTATACAGGGAATAAACAGGTAGATTTGTATATTTACAAAAATTTTAACAGTTCATTGTGAAGCTGTTTTGCCCTCGCATACCATGTGTGTTCACAGTTTGCAAAGTTAAATGCGTTTTTCTGTATTCTCTCCAGTTTATCAGTATCATTTAATGCATTTTCAAATATCTCAGGCAGTTTATCAAGCTGCTTGAGGTCATAAAATATAATATTTTCATCAGGTGTGAGTATCTCATCAAGGTATTTGCTGTGGTCTGTTATGCAGACTGCTCCGTTGCACATAGAGTTAAATATCCTGTCATGGGCACCATCTTTAAACCACGGCATGACATTTAATGAAAGTCTGCTGTCGGCGAGTGCTTCAAGACATCCATAGGAAAGCTCATCAGGATTCATGTCGAGATTTTCGGGATGTTTACACATGAGTTTATCGTAACCTTTGCCGACACAGTGTATCTTAAAGCCGGCATCGGCAAGAGTTTTAATCACTTCACCTCTGAAATAACATCTGACATATGTATCAATGAAAATCATGTTTGGAATAGCTGTTTTTACTTCCTCATGTGTGATTCCGGGAATAGCTTTTTTTAAGTGTTCTTCCATTGTCAGATCATCCGGTTTGTCGGGATTGGTGATAAGATCATGTATTATCTCAAGATAAAACATTGCATATTCGTCACCGAGTCTGTTTATTGCATCGTCAAAGACTTCCGGTGGTGTGTAATTACCGGTAAAACATATGTCATATTTTCTGTCAGCCATCTTCTTGTAATCTCCGTTTGGGGAGAGTGAGGTGCCGCCTAGTGGAAGAAAAGTTCCACTCATAAGTTCCGGATAAAATCTTTTCATATATCTGTCATGGTATCTGTCGATGGATACTTCATAAAAAATATCTGGATGTATATCGAAAAGTTCGGGATAAAAATATGGATGGTCAACGGCTATGTTGACGCATGGGATTTTGCGTTCATCCCAGATAGAGACTCCATTCATGTTAAAAAGTGAAGTCTCATAATGAATACCGTCAAAGTTAAAAGTGACAAGTATCGTGTCATAAGCTGTTGCAAAATCGTAAAGTTTTTCTGCACTTTCTTCTTCTGTTGTCTGGTCGAAAAGAAAAGTCTTGTATCCTAAGGCTTCAAAGCCTTTTTTTAATTGCAATGAAAAAAATTCAAGGGTTTCGGTTCCGCCTGTCATAAGCACTATTTTATGTCTCATTTCATTCTCCATTCCTGCATAAATATATAAAATTATAGCATACATTTTGTGGATTGTATATCATAAAGAAAAAATTCAATAATAATGGGTAACAGTTCAGCTTTCCGTTTATTACATTCATAAACCTGCCATGATAACAGTTATAGATTATGTACTGATAAGTAAATTTTATAAGATTGCAGCCTGTTTTATGCAGATGGGTGAACAGTAACTTTTACTTGCCCTAAAAGGTGCTATATATTATAATTAATTCACATTAAGAAAAACCGGGTTACAAAATATTGCCGCTCCCGCTTATGGTGTGAACGGTTATCGCAAAGGCTGATTTCATGTCTGCGGTGTGAATGGCAGTTTGCAAAGTATGTACTCTGTGAGTTCTTCGTTCAGAAGATTTCGTGAGTACATAAGTACGGAAAGGAGAAAGAATCTATGATTAGAAAGAACAGAAAGAGTATTTGTTATGTAATGACGCTGGCTTTGTGTGTGACATTGGGAAGCAGTTATGTACGGGCTGAGGATACAGAGGCACAGGGGATAAATGTGGCATATCATACACAGGATGAGATAAGAGCATTTTGTGCAGAAAATGCTGCGGGCTTAAATGATGCACTTACATTTGCAGAAAATCCTGTTGTCAGTGGAGATTATTCTGCCGGAAAGCTATCTGACAAGACATTAAACAGTGCTATCAATATGTTTAATCAGGTGAGATATATAGCGGGGATTTCATACGATGTGCAATTAGACGATACATACAACAGCCTTACACAGACGGCAGCACTTGTAAATTATGTAAATGGTGAACTCAGCCACTATCCGTCAAAACCTGCTAATATGGACGAAGATTTATATAATCTTGGAGCAAAGGGAGCAGGAGAGAGTAATATTGCATGGGCTTCATGGAAAAATGCCGGCATGAACCAGAGTTTGGTAAACGGCTGGCTTGATGATGGAGATGATTACAATATCGACAGATTAGGGCACAGAAGATGGGTGTTAAATCCAAATATGAAATATACCGGTTTTGGAGCAGTGACTGGAACTAATGGAACATACAGTGCGATGTATTCTTTTGATATGAAAAATACAAAAGCGGGTGAGTACGGAGTTGCATGGCCGGCACAGAATATGCCTGTAGAATATTTTGGTACGGATTTTCCGTGGTCTGTATCTATGGGAAAAAATGTAGATATTACTTCTGTTAAGGTAAAACTTACAAGGGAAAGTGATGGCAAGGTATGGAACTTTTCAAGTGAAGAAGCAGACGGTTATTTCAATGTAAATAATGCAGGTTACGGTCAGAAAGGATGCATTATATTCAGACCTGATACCAGTATAAAATATACAGCAGATGATGTGTTTGATGTAGACATAACAGGTCTTGGCAGTGATGTAAGTTACACGGTTAATTTCTTTAGTCTTGAAGACGGTCAGGCTGTGACAGCAAAACCTACGGTAAAGCCTACAGAGACACCGACGGCAGCACCAACGGAAACACCGACGGCAGTGCCGACAAAAGAGCCTGAAATCACAGAGAAACCTGAGGAGACAGAGGAACCAGAAATCACGGACGAACCTGAGGAGACGGAAGAACCGGAAGAGGAGCCTGAGGAGACAGAAGCTCCAACTGCAAGACCAACAGTGACACCGACAGCAAAGCCGGTGACAAAGCCTGCAAAAGTTAAGATAAAAAAGTGGAAGATAAATAAAAATAAGGTCACTGTTTACTTTGGAAAAGTAAAAAATGCATCGGGTTATCAGGTGAGATATTCGACGAGCGTAAAATATAATAAAGACTTAAGCAGCAAAGCCGTATCTTGCAAATCAACGAAAACTATGGTTAGATTGAAGAAGTCAAGGAAAAAACATTTTATACAGATGAGGGCATATACTAAGAAAAACGGAAAGAAAGTATATGGCAGTTGGGGGAATACGATTAAAATATATAAAAATATAAAATAATGCAAAGGTCAAAAGCATATGAAATAAGGCATATGCAAAATGGCACATGGAAATGGAGGGAATTATGAATTTTACAAAAATGCATGGTTGTGGCAATGATTATGTCTATGTTGACTGCACAAAGGGGATGATAGAAAATCCGGGTGAGATTTCAAGAAAAGTCAGTCACAGACATTTTGGAATAGGTTCTGACGGTCTGATACTTATATGTTCATCTGATGTTGCAGATTTTAGAATGGCTATGTATAATGCTGACGGTTCAGAGGGGGCAATGTGCGGCAATGGTATCAGATGTGTTGCGAAATATGTTTATGATAAAGGACTTACCGACAAGAAAAATCTTTCTATCGAAACAAAAAGCGGAATAAAAAAACTTGAGCTTACAGTGGAGGATGGAAAGGTTTCACTCGTAAAAGTAAATATGGGAGCACCTATCCTTAAGTCAAAAGATATTCCCGTTGCGGTTGATACGGATAAATGTATAGATGCGGATATAAATGTTGACGGAAAAGTCTATAAGATAACCTGCGTCTCAATGGGAAATCCTCATGCAGTTACTTTTATAGATGAGGATGTAAATAAATTCCCACTTGATAAGATAGGTCCTAAGTTTGAAAATCATCCTATGTTCCCTGACAGGGTGAATACGGAGTTTGTCCAGGTGCTAAACAGACATGAAGTAAATATGCGTGTCTGGGAGCGTGGCTCAGGTGAGACACTTGCCTGTGGTACGGGAACTTGTGCGACAGTCGTTGCCTGCGTTTTAAATGGTCTTACCGAAGATGAGATAACGGTTCATCTGCTCGGTGGTGATATATTGGTAAAATATGACAGAGATAACGATACAGTCTGGATGACCGGACCTGCAGCTATTGCATTTGAGGGAACGATAGAGATATAACAAAGATTAAACTTATGGCACTGCTTTGTAACAGCGTCTTAAAAAATTTATTATATTTGTTTTGATAAAAAACGGAATGGAGAATATAAATGAAACTTTTAGAACTGATAAAAGATTTAGATTTTGAGTGTGTTCAGGGAAGCACTGACATTGATATTACTACACTTGTATATGATTCACGAAAGGTTGAGGATGGAAGTGTTTTTGTGTGTATAAGTGGTGCGGTAAGGGACGGACACGATTTTGCAAAAGATGTTGTTAAGGCAGGAGCAAAGGCTCTTATCGTTGAAAAGAATGTAGATGTGCCTGACGATGTGACTGTTATTAAAGTTGCTGATACAAGACTTGGTCTTGCTGTTTCATCAGCGGCATATTTTGGAAATCCTGCAAATGAACTCACAACTATCGGAATTACCGGAACAAAGGGGAAAACCACTTCAACTTATATGGTTCGTTCCATATTGGAGGAATCAGGCATCAAAACAGGACTTATCGGAACTATCGAGAGTATTATCGGTGATGAGGTCATTCCATCTGCAAATACCACACCTGAGTCATATGTAGTTCAGCAGTATTTCAGAAAGATGGTTGATGCAGGCTGTAAATGTGTCGTTATGGAAGTTTCTTCACAGGCACTTATGCTAAACAGAGTAGGCGGCTTTGTATTTGATTACGGAATATTTACAAATCTTGAGCCGGACCACATCGGACCAAATGAACATAAGGACCTTGATGATTATATCCACTGTAAGAGCCTGCTTTTCAGACAATGCAAACAGGGTATCTTCAATGCGGATGACAGCCATCTTGAAAAGATACTTGAGGGTCATACCTGTAAAGTTGAGACATACGGTTTTTCTGAAAATGCAGATATAAAGGCATCTGATGTTCATCTTATGGATAAAGGTGGAACTCTCGGAGTTGCATATCATATGAGCGGTCTTATGGATATGGATGTTGAGATAGACATACCGGGCAAGTTCAGTGTTTACAATTCAATGACCGCAATCTCAATATGCAGACACTTCGGTGTAAAGAAAGAAGTTATACTCGACTCGCTTTCAAAAGTCAGAGTTAAAGGCAGGGTTGAGATAATACCCGTATCACCTAAGTTTACGATAATGATAGATTACGCTCACAACGCAATGAGCCTTAACAGTCTGCTCACGACACTTAAAGAGTATTCGCCAAAAAGACTGGTATGTCTGTTTGGATGTGGTGGAAACCGTTCGAGAGAGCGTCGTTTTGAGATGGGTGAGGTTTCTTCAAAACTTGCAGACTTCACGATTGTTACATCCGACAATCCGAGAAATGAAGAACCACAGGCTATCATTGATGATATAGTTACAGGTGTAAAGAAAGCGGATGGTAAATTCATAACCATCATCGACAGGGCAGATGCCATAAGATATGCCATTGAAAATGCAAAAGAGGGTGATGTTATCGTGCTCGCAGGAAAAGGACATGAGGATTACCAGGAGATAAAAGGAAAGAAATATCATATGGACGAGAGAGAACTTGTCGCTGATGTAGTAAAAGATGGCAATTTTATCAGATAACTGAGCCAAAGGAGCAGGACTTCCTAAATGGCAGTTAAAGAAGATACAAAAGGCTGAAGACGGGAAATTTTTAAAGCTGAAAGTTTATGGGAGTCCTGGACGATAAAAAATTAAAAAGAAAAATTAGGGGAAAGAAATGATATTTGCTGATGTAATAATAGATATATCAGTCAAGAGTCTTGACAGACCATTTCAATATATAGTTCCTGAGGAGATGGAGTTTGATGTTGATATAGGTTCGGTCGTAAAAATCCCGTTCGGCATGGGAAATCGAACTATGACAGGATATGTCGTTGGTCTTTCGGGCGAAGCGAAGTTTGATATATCAAAAACGAAAAGCATACTTGAAATAATAAAGCAGGGAGTGGTCGTGGAATCACACCTGCTTTCCCTTGCTTATTGGATAAAGGAAAATTACGGCTCAACGATGAATGATGCCATAAAGTCTGTTATGCCTGTTAAAAGGGAGATAAAAGAGCAGATAAAGAGAGTTATATATCCTGCTGTCAGCATGGATAAGATGAGGGAAAAAAGAGACGAGTTTGAAAAAAAGCATAATAAGGCAAGAGTAAGACTTCTCGATGAATTTCTTAAGCTGGATAAGACGGCTTATAATGCGGGACTTGATTATTCTTATGCCACAAAGAAACTAAGCCTTACGGCGAGCGTTATAGAGGGACTTAGGAAACTGGATATAATAACGGTCGATGCCATACAGCAATACAGAAATCCTATTGGAAATATTGATGAAAGACCGGAGGTGCGTCCTGTTTTAAACAGAGAGCAGAAACACACGGTAGATTCGATATTAAATGATTATATAAGAGATGTAAGAGGAACATACCTTATTCACGGGATAACAGGAAGCGGCAAGACAGAAGTGTATATGAATATTGTTGAAAAGGTAATCTGCCTCGGAAAGCAGGTTATAGTGCTTATACCGGAAATCTCACTCACATTTCAGATGGTAAACCGTTTTTATAAAAGATTTGGAAACAGAATATCAGTCATGCATTCAAGACTTTCGGCGGGGGAGAGGTTTGACCAGTACACAAGGGCAAAAAACGGCGAGATAGATGTTATGATAGGACCGAGGTCGGCACTTTTCACACCGTTTCAAAATCTCGGACTTATCGTTATCGACGAGGAGCATGATTCAAGCTATCAGAGTGAGATGCCGCCAAAGTACCATGCAAGAGAGGTTGCGATACAGAGGGCTAAAATGGTCGGTGCAAGCGTTGTTTTAGGCTCGGCAACACCATCGGTTGACTCATATTATAAAGCAATGCAGGGAGAATACAGATTATTTGAACTAAACGAGAGAGCTGGCAATGCAGTTTATCCGTCAGTGTATATAGAAGATTTAAGGGAGGAATTAAAAGCAAAAAATTATTCAATATTCAGCAGAAGACTTGATGAACTTATGCGTGACAGACTGGAGAAAAAAGAACAGATAATGCTTTTCTTAAACAGGAGAGGATTTGCGGGGTTCGTTTCGTGCAGGCAATGTGGCGAGGTTCTTGGCTGTCCACACTGTTCGGTCGCATTAAAACCACATTCTGTAAATGGGAGAGTTTCCTATCTGATGTGTCATTACTGCGGTTACAAAATTCAGATGCCGGATAAATGTCCATCCTGCGGTTCGCTTTACATAAGCAGTTTCGGGATTGGTACACAACAGGTTGAGCAGATGGTTAAAAAAAGATTTCCACAGGCAGATGTACTTCGTATGGATGCTGATACGACAACGGGTAAAAATGCACATGAAAATATTTTAAAAGAATATTCAAAAGGTGGTGCGGACATACTTATCGGAACACAGATGATAGTAAAAGGACATGATTTTGCAAATGTTACGCTTGTGGGAATACTTGCAGCAGACCTTTCATTAAATTCAGGCGATTATCGTGCAGCGGAAAAGACTTTTCAGCTTACAACACAGGCGTGTGGTCGTGCAGGCAGGGCAGATAAGCCCGGAGAAGTTGTTATACAGACATATCAGCCTGAGCACTACAGTATCGTCTATGCAGCAAAAAATGACTATAAAAATTTTTATGAACAGGAAATTGTTACAAGACAAATGTTGCAATATCCGCCGATTTCAAATATACTAGGAGTGTTGGTGCTTTCAGAAAATGAAAGAAATGCGGATAATCTGGCACAGATACTCGCCGATAAGATGAAACTCTATCAGGATGTAACGGTGCTTGGACCTGCACCTGCGGCACTTTCAAAGGTGAAAGATGTTTACAGGCATATGATATATGGAAAGTGTGCAGATTATGGGATACTGTGCTCCATAAAAAACAGTTTCGAGGAATTTATGCATGAAACGGAGTCGTTTAGGGACTGCAGGCTTAATTTTGAATTTAACACTATCAAGTAGAAAACAGATAACGAACAGTCATTTGACTATATTTAAGATATAAAAAACAAATATAAATTAATGTACTGTTACGGTGATTTTGTAAAAAGATTATCGTGTACATAATAAAAACGGAGGAAATATTACTATGGCAATAAGAAATATCAGGACGATTGGTGACGAAATACTTACAATGAATGCAAGACCTGTAAAGGAGATGACACCGAGGATAAAGACACTTATCGAGGATATGCTTGATACAATGTATGATGCACAGGGCGTAGGACTTGCAGCACCTCAGGTCGGTGTGCTAAAGCAGATTGTAGTTATTGATGTGACTGAGGATGGCAGTCAGCCTATTGTACTTATCAATCCACAGATAGTAAAACTGTCAGGCACACAGACAGGACAGGAGGGATGCCTTAGCGTGCCGGGCAAGGCAGGAATAGTTACAAGGGCAAATTATGCTAAAGTAAGAGCCTTAAATGAGGATATGGTAGAGATAGAGGTAGAGGGCGAAGAACTTTTGGCAAGAGCACTCCAGCATGAGATAGACCATTTATCAGGTGTACTTTATGTATCAAAGGTAGAGGGCGAGCTTATGAATGCATCTGCCGGGGAAGAGTAAGTATAAAACTGTTGCAAAATACAGTTTGTTACAATTCAAATATAGTACAACGAAAATGAAATCTTTGATATATTAATGATTCGTTGTACTAATATGCGAGAGGAGGAAAAAGCATGAATATAGTTTTTATGGGAACACCGGATTTTGCGGTAGGGACTTTAGAAACACTTATAAACAGTGAGCATGATGTGACTGCTGTAGTAACTCAGCCGGATAAGCCGAAAGGACGCGGTGGGAAAATGATGTTTACTCCCGTGAAGGAGGCAGCAGTCAAAGCCGGTATTAAAGTATATCAGCCACAGAAAGTAAAAGATGCGGAATTTATCGGAGTATTAAAAGAATTAAATCCTGATGTTATAATAGTAGTGGCATTCGGACAGATACTACCAAAGGAGATAATTGAACTACCAAAATACGGCTGCATTAATGTTCACGCATCATTACTTCCGAAGCTCAGAGGTGCAGCACCTATCCAGTGGTCCGTTATAGATGGAGACGAGGAGAGCGGTGTTACTATTATGCAGATGGACGAGGGACTTGACACAGGAGATATGCTTCTTGTAAAAAAATATAAGCTTGACAAGAAAGAGACAGGCGGAAGTCTTTTTGACAAGCTGGCTTCATTTGGAGGACCTATGATACTCGAAGTCTTAAAACAGGCAGAAGAGGGAAAATTAAATCCGGTCAAACAGGATGAGTCAAAACAGACTTATGCAAAAATGTTAAGCAAGGCGACAGGTGAGATTGATTTTTCCAAAACAGCGGTTGAGATAGAGAGGCTTATAAGAGGATTAAATCCATGGCCTAGTGCATTTACTCATATTCATGGAAAAATGTTAAAGATATGGGAGGCAGATGTATTAGACGATGAAGAAGTTAAAGCGTTTGATATTGCAAAGACAGATTGCGGACATATCGCATATGTGGACAAAAATAAGATACTTATAAGTACGGGAAAAGGTTATCTTGATGTGAAAGAACTTCAGCTTGAGGGCAAAAAGCGAATGAATATAGCTGATTTTCTTCGTGGATATAAAGTTGAAAAAGGGGAAACTCTAAATGGCTGATGAAGTAAATTTGAGAAATCTCGCACTTGATGTTATAGTATCTGTAATGGATAAGGGGGCTTATTCAGACAAAGCTATACACGCTGCACTTGAAAAACATCCGGGACTTGAAAAGAGAGACAGAGCATTTTTTACGAGACTTTGTCAGGGAACCATAGAATATGCGGTTTCATCAGATTATATTATAAATCTGTTTTCAAAGACAAAAGTAAAAAAAATGAAACCTGTTATCAGAGAAATACTAAGAATGGGAGTTTACCAGATAATGCATATGGACAGTGTTCCTGACAGTGCAGTGTGTAACGAAGCGGTAAAGCTTGCCAATAAAAGAAAATTTACAAATCTCAAAGGTTTTGTAAATGGTGTTTTAAGAAATATTTCAAGAGAAAAAGATAAGATAAAGTTTCCTGACAAAAAGGACGGATTTTGTGCTTATGCCTCAGTCAGATACTCCATGCCTGAGTGGATAGTAAATTATATGTGTGAGGAGTACGGCGAGGATGAGACAGAAAGGATTTTTGAGGGATTTCTTAAAGCAGACAGAGGCGTGAGTGTAAGATGCAATGTATCAAAAGCAGAACCGCAGGAAGTGTATGATATGTTACAAAAACAGAATATAAGTGTGAAGAGGAGTGAAGTTTTTGATTATGCTTTCTCGATAGATGATTTTGACAGACTGCAGGATGTTGAGGCACTTAAGAAAGGTTATATACAGGTGCAGGATTTCAGCTCGATACTTGTAGGGCATATCCCTGAGATAAAAGGCGGGGAAAATGTCATTGACATATGTGCAGCACCCGGAGGAAAGACGCTTCATATTGCCGACAGATTAAATGACAGGAAACTAAAAAGCGGAGGAAAGATAATTTCTTGTGACCTTACTGATGCTAAAACATCGCTTATAAAAGAAAATGTCGAAAGAAACGGTTTTAAAAATGTTTCCGTTATTAAAAATGATGCACTTATTTTTAAAAAAGAATGGGAAGATACGGCAGATATTGTAATCGCTGACTTGCCTTGTTCAGGGCTTGGAGTTATCGGAAAAAAATGTGATATAAAATATAAGACCTCGATAGAAGATATAAATGCATTGTCAGAGATACAGAGGGAAATATTAAAAAATGTAAGCCGTTATTTAAAAAAAGGTGGACAGCTTCTTTACAGTACATGTACAATAGCAATGGAAGAGAATGAAGATAATGTCAGGTGGATGCTTGAAAATCTTCCTTTTAAGAAAGCGGATATAAGAAAAAGAGTTCCAAAAAAAATCAGAAATTATATGAAAGACGATGGATATATACAGATATTACCTGATATGACAGAGTCAGACGGTTTTTTTATAGCGGCATTTATAAAACAATAGGATGGTGATATATTGACTGAAGATAAGATTGACATTAAGAGCCTGAATTTTACTGAATTGCAAAAACTTTTAGAGGAGATGGGCGAGAAGAAGTTTAGAGCAAAACAATTATATGAATGGATTCATAAAAGACTTGTTTTAAGTTTTGATGAAATGACCAATCTCTCAAAGGATATGAGAAAAAAACTTGATGAAAGCTGTACGATAGAAGGTGCAAGAATAATAAAAAAACAGGTGTCATCTGACGGAACAGCAAAATTTCTCATGAGACTTTCAGACGGAAACACGGTTGAGAGCGTTCTTATGAAATATAAGCATGGAAACAGTGTATGTATTTCAACTCAGGTCGGATGCCGTATGGGATGCAGATTTTGTGCATCTACGGTGGGGGGACTTATAAGAAGCCTTAAGACTTCTGAAATGCTTGACCAGATTTATGAAATTCAGCGGACAACCGGAGAGAGAGTTTCTAATATTATATTGATGGGGATAGGAGAACCACTTGACAACTATGATAATGTTGTTAAATTTATCAGGATGATATCTGATGAAAATGGTCTTAACATCAGTCAGAGAAACATCACATTATCTACCTGCGGTCTTGTAGACAGACTAAAAAAACTTGTCGATGAGAAATTGACTATAACGATAGCTATTTCACTTCATGCTCCTAATGATGAATTAAGACAAGAAATGATGCCTATAGCCAATCGATATTCGATACATGAGATAATTGATGCGTGCCGTTATTATGTTGACATGACAGGAAGAAGAATTACATTTGAATACAGTATGGTAGAAGGGAAAAACGACAGCAGGGAATGTGCGATGCAGCTTGTAGAACTCGTAAGAGGACTTAACTGCCACATAAATCTCATACCGTTAAATCCGGTTGAGGGAAGAATGGGACAGCGTTCTAAAGGGGCAGACATACAGAATTTTAAATTGCTACTTGAAAAAAATCACACAAATGTTACTATAAGAAGAGAGATGGGCAGGGATATTGATGCCGCCTGCGGTCAGCTTAGAAATAAAGAACGAGGAGGAAACGACGATGAAAGCATATGCAAAGACTGATATCGGGAGCAAACGAGCCATGAATCAGGATTCCGTTTACTGCAATGAAAATTCGGTTGGTGGTTTCCAAAATCTGTTTATTGTAGCAGATGGCATGGGTGGACATAAAGCAGGAGATTATGCGTCAAAGCTTTGTGTTGAGAAAATGGCTGAATCCATAAAAAACAGTGAAAGTATAACACCGGTAACGACATTGGAGGAGGCGGTAAAGGTCGCCAATAATGCCGTTCTTGCAGAAGCAAAAGCGAATGTTGAATATGAGGGCATGGGAACTACTATGGTAGTATGCACTGTTATGGATAATACATTATATATTGCTAATATTGGGGATTCTCGTCTGTACATCATAAGTGATGATATAAAACAGATAACAAATGATCATTCATGGGTAGAGGAAATGGTCAAAAAGGGTGAACTCACCGAAAGCCAGGCGAGGATACACCCACAGAAGAATATTATTACGAGAGCTTTAGGAATTGACGAGACAGTTCACGCAGATTATTTTGAGGTAGATGTAAAGCCGGATGATAAGATACTTATGTGCAGTGACGGTCTTACAAACATGGTTGAGGATGATGATATAGAGTATATAGTGCGTCATAGCGGCTCTATAGAAAAAGCAGTAGACAGTCTTGTTGAAAAAGCTAATGAGAATGGTGGGAAAGATAATATTACAGTTATTTTGGTTGAAATATAGACCAAATACATATAGCCGGATCCGGATGCATACATCCGGAAAAAAAGATTATAAATGAGATTTATGCCTGATGGCAGAATGGAGGAAAGTATGATTAATCCCGGAATGATGATCAGTGACAGATATGAAATTATTGATAGAGTGGGTTCGGGTGGAATGGCAGATGTCTATAAGGCCAAATGTCATCGTTTGAATAGATATGTTGCAATAAAAGTTTTGAAACAGGAATACAGCAGTGACGCAAAATTTGTTGCAAAATTCAGGGCAGAGGCACAATCCGTTGCAGGATTGTCACATCCGAATATAGTTAATGTGTATGATGTTGGAGAGGACAATGGACTTCATTATATTGTCATGGAACTTGTTGAGGGCATCACATTAAAGAAGTTTATCGAGAAAAAGGGCAAGCTTGATGTGAAAGAGGCTGTCGGCATCGGAATACAGATAGCACAGGGAATGGAAGCAGCCCACAATAACCATATTATACACAGGGATATTAAACCACAGAATATAATCATTTCAAAAGAAGGAAAAGTAAAAGTAACGGATTTTGGAATTGCAAAAGCGGCAACATCAAATACAATTACATCAAATGCCATGGGTTCTGTTCATTATATAAGTCCTGAACAGGCAAGAGGCGGTTACAGTGATGAGAAGAGTGATATATATTCGCTCGGAGTGACTTTATATGAGATGCTCTCAGGAAAAGTGCCTTTTGAGGGAGAGAGTACGGTCACGGTCGCCCTCGCTCATATACAGGATGAAGCGGTTCCACTTCAACAGCTTGATCCTAATATACCGTTAAGCCTTTCAAAAATTGTGCAGAAATGTATGCAGAAGAAACCGGATATGCGTTATATGTCCTCAGCAGCACTTATTTCTGATCTTAAGAGATCTTTGTCAGAGCCGGATGGGGCATATGTAAATATTGTAGATGATGAGGATGATTTTTCGCCTACAATCAAATTTTCAAGTGACGATGTAAACAAAGTAAGAGATGCATCAAGAGGAAGATATGCTCAGGAGGAGAACATAGAACCGCAGGAGGAAGAGAGCGGCGATGATGATGCGATAGACCCTAAGCTTGAAAAGATATTAAAAATATGCAGTGTAGTTGTTGCAGTTATTATTCTTATAGTGATTCTTCTGATAATCGGAAAAGTGAGCGGCTGGTGGGGCAAGGGCTCAGGAAAAGACGATAAGGATGTGACTTCAATAACAACGGAGGCACCGGCAGAAACAACAGCAGAGGCAACAGAAGAACCTAAGGCAGGCATGGTAGAAGTTCCTGATATAAGCGGCAAAACACTTGAAGAAGCACAGGAGATACTTGAAGAAAAGAAACTTAAGTGGAGACTTGAACCGGTGGAGTCAGATGAGACACCAAATACGGTCTTAGAGCAGAGTCCTGATGAGGGAAGCAGCGTTGAAGAATATTCACGCGTAACCATTAAGTATAGTAAGGGAAGCAGTGGTGTTACGATACCGGAGCTTACAAAGTTTACAAAGGATGATGCTACAAAGAAACTTGAAGCTTTGGGACTTTCCGTTTCATCAACATCAGAAGAATACAGTGATACGGTTGATAAGGGACTTGTGTGTGGCACGGATCCTGTTGTGGGCTCAAGTGTAAAATCAGGCTCATCCGTAAAACTTATCTTAAGTAAAGGTCCTGAGAGTGATAATGTTACAATGCCAAATATCGTTGGTATAAAAGAGGCGGTTGCTCTTGACAGGCTCACGGCAAGAGGTCTTACGGGAAATTCATCAAATGTTTCTTATATTTACTCAAGTAAGTATGCAAAAGGAATCGTTGTAGGTCAGACTATCGAAGCCGGCACAAAAGTTCCGGTCGGAACAGTTGTGGATTATACAGTCAGCATGGGAACAAAAAGCTCTGACACGAAGCCGACAGCAAAACCAACACCAAAGCCAGTATATAATTATAGTTATGAGGGCAGTGTTACGGTAAGCGGCAATCCGTTTGATTATGAGGATGATGAACCTGCTGTTATCAAACTTGTTCTTGAGCAGGATGGAAAGACTAAGACTATATATAAGGGAACACTTTCCTATGATGATTTCCCAAAGAAATTTTCAATAAAGGGCTGGAGTGAGAACAATGGTACAGTAACATTGTATAAAGGCGATGTTGCAACTGGTAATTCATACAATGTTGAATTTAAAAAGGTTAGGCAGTAATGCAGGGAAAGATTATAAGAGGAATAGGCGGCTTTTACTATGTTGATACAGACTTGCCGGGAGTTGTGGAATGTAAAGCAAAGGGAATATTCAGAAATAAAAAAGTAAAGCCGTTAGTTGGAGATAATGTAGAAGTTAAGATACTTGACATGGAAAAAATGCTAGGGAGCATTGAAAAGATACTGCCGAGAAAAAATTCCATAATAAGACCTGCCGTTGCAAATGTGGATCAGGCTGTTGTGATATTTTCGGCATCAGTCCCAAAGCCAAACCTTAATCTGCTGGATAGATTTCTGCTTATGATGCAGACACAGGGGATTGCAACAGTTATCTGCTTTAATAAAAAAGATGATGCAGATGAAAAATATCTGGCAGAACTTGCGGATAATTATCGTGGGTGCGGCAGCCGGATATTTATGACAAGCACATTTACAGGCGAAGGAATCAAAGAATTTGGAGAGTGTCTTAAAAACAAAACATCTGTACTTGCAGGACCATCAGGTGTAGGAAAGTCATCTATAATAAACAGACTGTTTCCGGAAGCAGGGATGGAGATTGGTGAGATAAGTGAAAAAATTAAAAGAGGAAAGCACACAACAAGACATTCTGAACTTTTTTCACTTGGTGACGGAATTTATATTATGGACACACCGGGATTTACTTCTCTTGGACTTCCAAATCTTGAAAAAGAGGAACTCAGGGATTATTATCCGGAATTTGAGGAGTATAAAAATAGCTGTAAGTTTTTGGGATGTGTTCACATACATGAGCCACAGTGCAGTGTAAAGATTGCACTTGATGAGGGCAGGATTCCAAAGGGACGATATGATAACTACAGACAATTTTTTGATGAAATTAGCAATAAAAGAAAATATTAAGCACAGGAGGAACTCTATATAATGGAGAAAAAAATGAGTAAACTTGCACCGTCAATACTTTCGGCAGATTTTTGCAAATTAGGGGAACAGATACACGAGCTTGAAGAATGTGATATTGAGCTTCTGCATATTGATATAATGGATGGAGAGTTTGTTCCGTCTATATCTTTCGGTATGCCGGTTATAAAATCAATCAGGAAAATAACGGATATGTTTTTTGATGTGCATTTAATGGTAAATGAACCGGTAAGATATGTTGAGGATTTAGCTAAGTGTGGAGCTGATCTTCTGACGGTTCATTATGAGGCATGTAAAGATGTAAGGGCAACTTTGGAAAAGATTAAAGAAGCAGGCATGAAATGTTCTGTGGCGATAAGTCCTGATACGGAAGTGTCAAAATTAGAGGGACTTTTGGACATTGTTGATGTTGTACTGGTGATGAGTGTATATCCGGGATTTGGCGGTCAGAAATTTATAAGAGATTCATTGGAGAAAGTTAGAAAGCTTGACAATATCAGAAAAGAAAGTAAATCTGATTTCCTGATAGAAATAGACGGTGGAGTAAATATTGAAAATGCAAAAGAAATAGCTGAAAACGGAGTTGACTGGATTGTCGCCGGAACTGCTGTATTTGGCGGTGATATTAAAGAAAATATAAGAAAATTAAAGGGGGAATTTTAAATTGCTTCTCGAAAATATACCTTTAGGAAGAACGGTAGAAATATTTGTTGATAGAGAGGGGTATAGGTACAGACTTACCAGTAAGGCAGAGTATGTTGACAAAAAAAAGATCTGCGTGACACTTATTGCTGCAAGAGGAAAAGTTTTTAAGTTTAATTCTGAGGATTCTATAAGTGTTGTTTACAGAGACAGTGATAATATGTGGAAATGGGAAGAATGTCGGGCAGGTATGGCAAAGCTAGACAATAGTCTTATTCATTTTTTTGAGATAAAGGATAAAGGGAAATCCTTTAACAGACGTAATGCATACAGGGTAGATCTTGATACAGAGACTATGTTTGGTTTTTATATGGATGCGAAAACAGGACTTAAAGTTTCAGAAATGCCTTATCCGGATGTTGATGACCCTAAATTTGCAGCATATAAGACACCGGTTCCGGAGTTTGTGCAGGGATTTATCAAGGATGTCAGTGAAACAGGAATAAATATCTGTCTTAACATAAAATTAAAGACGGATGATGCGGTATTTTTTAATATTCCATCAAAATTCGGCCAATTAAAAGCTAGGGCACAGGTCGTAAGAAAAAGCGATATAACGACAAAGGGAAGTAAGTATTCATATTCATATGGCTGTGTATTTTTGCAGACAGATAAAAGGCTTATAAAATACATATATGATATTCAGCGTGAAGCGTTGAAGCGTCAAAAAGAGATGTATTATATGGAAAAAGAGTTGCGAAAGAGCCATCAAACAAAGACAGGAGAAGTTCCAAAGCCCGAAAAGGAAGAAATAAGTGAAAATGACTGATAATAAAACATTTGGCAAAACATTGCTTCTTAGTGGAGGCAAAACAGACATAGACTTTGTGAGTATATACCTTAAATCACATAAATTTGATACGGTGGTATGTGCTGATTCAGGACTTGAAACAGCGTGTAAACTTGATGTAAAAGTTGACTGTTTTATGGGAGATTTTGACAGTGTATCACCTGGAATTCTTGACAAATATATGAATAAAATGATAAAATCCTCAATAGATGCACAGTTTATACGATATCCTGCGGAAAAAGATGCGACAGATACAGAGCTTGTTCTTGATTATATTTTAGAAAATTACCCGTCACAGATTATTATAATAGGTGCAACAGGAGGGAGGATTGATCATCTTCTCGCAAATATTGGAATATTATCAAAAGCATTGGAAAATGGTGTTGAAACATATATCATTGATTCTTACAATAAAATTTATCTTATAGACGGGGAAACAGAGTTGTATAAAGATGATATATGGAGTAAATATATTTCATTTTATCCTTATACGGATGAAGTGAAAAATTTACGATTATCAGGATTGAAGTATGAACTCGAAGGAGTTGATGTAATAAAAGGCAGCAGCAGAACAGTTAGTAACGAATTTGCTGAAGGCATTGATAAAGCTTATGTATCGTTTGACAGTGGAATTTTGACAGTTATACAGTCGAAAGACAAATGATATGAAAGTGTGGGCTAAGGTTGGTTGTGCATACTTGCCAACGATAGTCTGAGTACAGGTATGCAGGAAGAGAGAAGCGATATGAGTTTGTATGAAAAAAATGAACTGGAAAAAATTGAAGAAAAGATTCTTGTAAAATACAGAAAGTACAGCAAAAAAACAGAACGTGTGAAAAAGACAAATCAGATGGTTATAGTATGTATGTCCATAATAAAAGGCTTTTTATTGCTTGGCTTTATAACTCAGATTTTATTGGGTAAACAAGGAGCCGGATTTATTGGAATTCCGGCAGTTTTGCTGGGACTCGGTCTTATAGCAGACTGGGTATTGTATATAAGAGATCATTCGTCTGTTATTTTAAAAAATGTCATATTGTATGGATTTCTGCTTGTCTATGCGATACTTAATTTTATGAACGGTTCTCAATTTGTTATTCTTTATATAATCCCTCCATTATTTTGCTGTATGCTTTATTATCATAAGCAGTTTAATACAAGTATAGTTATAATTGCAACAGCTATACTTGTAATACGTGCCATAAAAGATATTATAATAGTTGGAAATTTCAATCAGTCAGAATTTATGATGATAGTGATTGCTGTTATGGCAATGTTGTTTTTTCAGTGGTCAACAAGGGTTCTCAAACAATTTGATCATGATGCAATACATACGATGAGAGATGAGCAAAAACGACAGAGTGCCATGATGAAAGATATTTTGGGTGTTGCTGATACAACCAGAGGTAAAGTAGAAGAAACATCAGAAAGGATGATGTCATTAAAGGATTCTACAAGTCATGTAAATCAGTCATTACATGAAATAGCACAGGGAATATTAAGTACGGCAGAAAGTATTCAGGAACAGTCAGAGATGACAGGAGAAATTCAGAAAGCTGTCAGTGTAGCAAAAGAAAATACGATTGAGGTTGTTAAAGCAGCTCAAAATTCATCAGAGCAGATGAGTAATAATTCAAAAAGAATGGAAATACTTAGAAATCAATCAGAAGATATTGAATCTGTAGAAAGAGATGTACAGATGGCGATGAATGAGCTTAAAGCAAAGGCAGAAGAAGTTTCGGAGATAACAAAGGTCATATTTTCGATATCAGACCAGACGACTCTTCTTGCATTAAATGCATCCATTGAAAGTGCGAGAGCAGGTGAGGCGGGCAAAGGTTTTGCGGTTGTTGCAGATCAGATAAGAGATCTTTCAGATCAGACCAAAAAGTCTACCGAACAGATTGAACAGATTGTTAATGAGTTAAACAATAATGCAGATCTTACTGCAAATCTTATTGAGAGATCAAAAACTGCAACAAATCGTCAAAAAGATCTTATTGAAGAAAATGTCAAGAGTTTTGATGAACTTAGCAGGCAGTCAGAGGAGTTATCAGGAAGTGCAGATAATCTTGAAAGAGAGATAGAGAGACTTTTTGAATCAAATAACCGAATTGTAGAGAGTATTACACAGCTTTCTGCTGTAAGTGAAGAAGTAACAGCAAGTGCTCAGGAAGCAAGCAATATGAGTGAAAATGACATGAAAGAATTAGATTCAGTCGCAGCAAGTGTAAGAGGATTGCAAGAAACAGTGGAAGAACTAAAAAAATATAATTCCGGTACAGAAAATGGTGCAAACGAAACAGTATAATTGTAAGTTTCAATAAATATATCGATTAAAAATCCAATTTGCAAATAAGATGCAGATTGGATTTTTTTGTTTCAGACCAAACTGTTACCGTTTGATAATAAATTTTTTGTGATTTCTTGTATTTTTACATTTGCTTTGGTAAAATATATTAAATAAAGTAAATTCCGTATGTCAAATTCGGAGATGACCTAAGAGGAGGACTACAGATGGATTTTTATAAACGAGCAGTTGAACTTAAAGATGAGACTATAAAAAACAGGCGTTATATACACGAACATGCTGAGACGGGTCTTGATATACCTGTGACAAAGACATTTGTTATAGAGAAACTTAAAGAATATGGCATAGAGCCCAAAGAGTGTGGATATGGTATTACTGCAGTTTTAGGAAAAGGCGGAGGAAAAGTGCTTTTACTTCGTGCTGATATGGATGCACTTCCGATGCCGGAGCAAAGTGGTGAGGAATTTGCCTGCCCTACCGGAAAAGCAGCACACACCTGCGGTCATGATTTTCACGCAGCAATGCTCCTTACGGCGGCAAAGATGTTAAAGGAAAACGAAGATATACTTGAGGGAACGGTCAAGTTTATGTTTCAGCCGGCGGAGGAGACATTTGAGGGAAGTAAAAATATGATAGAAAATGGCATACTTGAAGCACCGAAGCCTGATGCAGCACTTGCGTACCATGTTTCTCCGGGAAAGATGCCCGTCGGAATATTTATGTATAACTCAAAAGGCACAATGATGTATTCGGTAGATGGGTTTAAAATAATCATAAAGGGAAAAGGTTCTCATGGTGCATATCCTCATGTTGGAGTCGATCCGATAAACATTGGTGTCCATGTTCATCTTGCTTTGCAAGAACTTATCGCCAGAGAGAGTGATCCTTCAAAAGCCTGTGTTCTTACGATAGGTCAGTTTAAAGCGGGAACGGCAGCAAACATCATACCGGAGGAGGCCATTTTGCAGGGGACTATCCGCACAAATGACAATGCCGCAAGAGAAAAGCTTGTCAGAAGAATGAAAGAAGTTGCACAAAAGACTGCTGAGGTTTACAACGGTTCAGCAGAGATAGAAATGATCTCGGAGGTACCGCCGCTTATATGTGACACTGATATGACAAACGAGATAGTTGGTTTTATGAAAGAACTTGATATACCGGGACTTACACCGTATCCTGATGTATCGGCAAGTGCTTCGGAGGATTTTGCGGTCATAGCTGAGAAAATACCAAGTACATTTATGTATTTGTCAGCAGGTTACATGGACGAGCGTGGAGAGTTTCCGGCACATCATCCAAAGGCGAGATTTAACGAGGATGTATGTCCTATAGGAAGTGCCTGTCTCGCACACTGTGCTGTGGAGTGGCTAAAAAAACATAAATAAAAATAGTAATTTGAGATATCAGTTGTGGCAGAATGTTTTTTGCATCTGCCATCATACAGATGCTTAATGAGTATGATGAGCGTATATAGAGTGGATGATAATATTCTAAAAATCAGAAGTACGGGGAGAAAAAATATGGCAGATACACAGAATATACAGGTGGTGATACCGCTTCCGGAAAAAAAGAGAAAATTTGTTCAAGCAGGATGTATATGCATGATGCTTTCTGTAGCAATGTACGGACTTGTTTTTGCAACTTTGACATCACCGATATTAGAGAGCGTAAATGCTATGGGATATGTCGGATTGTTTTCGATATTTTCAGCACTTGGTCTTTCAATAATGACACCGATAGGCGGAAAATTGGGAGATTTAATAGGAAGAAGAAATATAGTTGTTATACCGGGAATCATTTGTGCTGTATGTGGCATAGCATTTGCATTTGTCCGTTCACTTGTTCTGCTTATGATATTAAGATTTCTGATAAGTCTTGCACAGGGAGCGTTTACTGCTGCACCGTACATTATAACCGGATTGATAAATGAAAGAAAAAAGGTTCCAAAGGCAATGGGGATGCTTGCAACATCGATTGCGGTAGGAGGATTTGGCGGCAGTATTTTAGCTGGTGTACTCACTGATATGGGTATGCTTAAAGCAGCAATAATAATGCCTGCCATACCTCTTATAGCAGGAGTTATGTTTATAGGTTTTAATCTTCCAAATCAGAAAAATGAGGGAAGTGTATCACTTGATATACCGGGTATCATAACGCTGGTGATAGCATTGTGCGGTATATTACTTCCGCTTAACTTTGGCTCATCAATGGGATTTGCACATCCTGCAATTATAACAGGTTTTGTTATCGGTGTTATCGCATTGATATTGTTTGTGAAAATTGAAAATAAAACGAATGAGCCGCTTATCCCCATGTATTTGTTTAAAAATAAGAAATATACAGTTTTACTTGTGATAGGATTTATATGTTATTTTTACCAGAATGCGATGAATGTTTATGCACCTGTTGGAGCATTGCAAGTTATGAAAGCATCTGCAAGCCTTACAGGTGCATTGCAAATGCCAAGAACAATTCTTACTATTATACTTCCTACGATAGCCGGAGTCTGGGTTGGAAAAAAGACGGCAAATGCGTGGAAAGCTATGGTTGTTGGAACAGTATTTGTAGCAATACCTATGCTTATGATGGCATTTACGACACCATCTACATCAATAATATTATATTTTGCAGCACTTACAATAACAGGTATTGCTGAGAGTTTCAGGGCCGTTTCAATTACTCCATCGGCACAGTCTGCATTAGATCCGCATGACATGGGAGTTGGCACATCGCTTGTGAATTTTGCCAATTCACTTGCACAGACTATTTCTGCAGCAGTTTTTGCTGTTGCATATAATGCCTGTACAGCATCAGATCCGACAAATACGACATTGATAAAAAATGGTGTAAATGCGGTATTTGTGGTAGCGGCAGTAGTGACGGTAGCAGGATTTATTCTTGTTGTAACGGTGATAAGACCACTTATGGATGAGAAATAAATACAATATACATTAAGAAAATTGACAATGTTAAACTATTAAATTGTATTTTTGCGGTCAGAGTGTTTTAAAGCCTGTTGACCGCAAAAAGTATATATAGGGAGAAAAAGTATGTCCGATGATAAAAAAGATATTTGTGAAAATATGCATATTATGGATTATGGTGATATAGAAGATACCTTATATAATGCCGGAATTGGTATATGGTCGATAGAACTGCACGATGACAGTGAGCCATGTATGTATGCGGACAAAACCATGAATATGCTTTTAGATATAAAAATTGAAGATACACCTCAGTATAGGTATCAGGAATGGAGCAACCGGATTGACAGTGATTATCTGGAGCAGGTGATGAAGTCTGTTGATAGTATGGTCAAAAATGGCAAATCAGAATGTACATATGCGTGGCATCATCCTAAATTAGGGAAGAGATATGTACGATGCGGTGGTGTCTGTGACAAAAATTTTAAAAATGGCATAAAACTAAAAGGTTATCATCAGGATGTAACGGATATACAGTTAAAAGAGGAAAAACATAAGAGGGTACTTAGTGAGCAATATGCGGTTATTGACGCTTTTAGCAGTATTTACAGTGTTGTTTGGGCATATGATATAAAGAAAAATACTGTCAGAGTCATAAATCAGGATGATGCACTGTTTACACCGGCAGAGGAAGCCGGGTATGATGCGAAAAAGACAATAGAAATAGTAATAGACAGGTGTGTAGCAAAAGAATATCAGGATATAATGAGGAAGTTTTATAATCTTGACAGGATTGCTCTGCAGCTCGAAAAAGAAAAAAGTATATCAGAGGAGTTTGTTGACACAATACTTGGATGGTGCAGGATAACGGCACTTCCGATAAACAGGGATAATTCCGGAAAAGTTGAACAGATAATCGTAGGTATTCAGAAGATAGATGAGGAAAAGAGAAAAGAACTTGAGTCACAGACATTACTTGCAAAGGCATATGAGGAAGCAAAAAGGGCAAATGTTGCAAAAACGGAATTTCTTGCAAGAATGTCACATGATATAAGAACTCCTATGAACGGTATTCTTGGAATGGCGAAAATAGCTGGAAAGTGCATTGATAATAAAGAAAAGATATTATATGCACTTGAAAAGATAAATGATTCGGGGAGACAGCTTGAAGCACTTATAAATGATGTGCTCGACATGAGCAGGCTTGAAAGTGGGAAGACTGAACTTACAAGAGAAAGGTTTGATATATGCAGCCTTATGACAAATTGTTATGAGTCTCTATCCACGATGGCAGCGGAAAATGACGTTGTGATGGTTGGAGTGCATTTCAATGTGAAGCATAAAAAAGTGGTAGGGAGTCCGTTGCATATTCAAAGAATATTACTTAATATTTTGTCAAATTCAGTTAAGTATAATAAAAAGAATGGAACAACGGAATTGTGGCTTGATGAAGTATTTATGAATAAAGAAAAATCCATGTATTGCTTTACGGTAAAAGATACCGGAGTAGGTATGAGCGAGGACTACATAAAGCATATCTTTGAACCTTTTTCAAGAGAACATACGGATGCGGGAACGGATTATCATGGAACTGGTCTTGGAATGGCAATTACTAAAGAACTTGTTGAACTGATGGATGGAATTATAGAGGTAGAAAGTACACTCGGTCAGGGTTCTGCATTTAAATTCCAGATACCATTTAAGGTTTGCGAGGATGAAATGCCGGTATTTAGACAAAGAAGTGTTCCTAAAGACATAACCGGTGTAAATATTTTGCTCGTTGAGGATAATGAACTTAATATGGAAATAGCCAAATTTCTGCTTGACGATGCAAAAGCAATCGTTACTACGGCATATAATGGTTTTGAAGCTGTAGAGAAGATTAAAAAATCCTGTGAAGACGGAGTGGATAGCAGATATGATGTTATCCTTATGGATATAATGATGCCTGAGATGAATGGTCTTGAAGCATCAATGGCAATCAGAGAAATGGGCATGGATTATACAGACAATATACCTATAATTGCCATGACGGCAAACGCTTTTACGGAAGATGTAAAAAAATGTTTCGAGGCAAAGATGAGTGATCATATAAGTAAGCCTATAGATATTGATAAGGTGACAAATGCCATATACAGGCTGGTTCATAAATCAGATGGCATATAAATTTATGAGTTAATAAGAAAAAAATTAAAGCGGCTAAAATAACTTAAATTACTTGACATTTAAGTAATTATATGAGAAAATTTAAGTAAATTTAAATAGTGAAATATGTCAATGCAATATTTTGCGGAAATGGGGAAGAAATGGACTTTAAAAAAGAATATGAAAAATGGTGTACTGATGAATATTTTGACGATGAGACAAAGAAAGAACTTCTTGCGATAAGGGATGATGAGGAAGAGATAAAGGACAGATTTTATCGCAGGCTTGAGTTTGGAACGGGCGGACTCAGAGGAGTAATCGGTGCAGGAACAAACAGAATGAACATATACACGGTAAGACAGATGTCTATGTTGTAGAAAAACAGGAAAAGCCTGACGGGAATTTTCCAACTGTTGCTTATCCGAATCCTGAGGACAGCAAGGCTTGGACGCTCGCACTTGAACTTGCAAAAGAAAAAGATGCAGACATTGTTCTTGCGACAGACCCTGATGCAGACAGACTTGGCGTTTATGCTAAGGACGAAAAGACAGGCGAATATGTAAGCTTTACGGGAAATATGTCCGGCTCGCTTATTGCGGAGTATATCTTAAGGGAAAAGAAAGAAAAAGGAGAACTCCCTGAAAATGCTGCCATAGTTGAGACTATCGTTACAACAGATATGCTTAAGGCAGTCGCTGAGAAATACGGTGTAAAGCTTATAGAAGTGCTTACGGGATTTAAGTTTATCGGCGAGCAGATAAAACTTTTCGAGCAGAATAATTCATACGAGTACATATTCGGAATGGAAGAAAGCTACGGTTGTCTTGCAGGAACATATGCAAGGGATAAGGATGCCTGTGTTGCTGTTATGATGCTTTGTGAAGTTGCAGCATATTACAAACTTAAAGGTATGACACTCTGTGATGCAATGCAGGATATGTATAAGGAATATGGTTATTATAAAGAGGGACTTTTTACTATCACCAAGAAAGGCATAGACGGAGCGGAACAGATTGAGAACATGATGCGTGAAAAGAGAGAAAATCCGGCAACGGTTATGGGTGGATTTAAGGTGCTTAAAATGCGTGACTACCAGAGTGACGAAGTTAAGGATATGGTTACAGGTGAGACAGGCACGACCGGACTTCCAAAATCAAATGTATTGTATTATGAACTTGAAAACAACGCATGGTGCTGTGTTCGTCCGTCAGGAACAGAGCCTAAGATTAAATTCTACTACGGTGTAAAGGGTGAGAGTCTCGAAGATGCCGAGAAAAAACTTGAAGCCATAAAAGAAGATTTGATATAGACTAAGTTGAAAAAAATCGTTTTTTGACTGAAGATAAGAGAATAAAAAACTGAGAGAAAAGACATTTTTAGCTGAAAGTAAATTTATATAGAATGGAGAATGTTATGATAGTTTTTGACGGGAAAGAAAATATATTTAAGATTGATACTGAAAACAACAGTTATGTGCTGGGTATAATTGATAAAAAATATCTTGTACATATCTATTATGGAAAGAAACTTTCGGGCACGCATCTTGCGTATCTGCTCGATATGGATCAGGAGTATCTCAACGATATTCATATAAATTATGGAGAAAAATCATCATTCCTTGACAGGCTTCCTATGGAATATCCGACGGCGGGCATGGGAGATTTCAGGCAGAGCTGTATAGAAGCAGCAGACACTATCGGAAAGACAGGTGTTGAACTTTTCTATGACTCATATAAGATAATTGCTGGAAAGCCTGCACTTGATGGACTTCCGGCGACATTTGGCGATGGTGCACAGACGCTGTGCATCACATTAAAAGATGATGTTTTAAAGCTTGAGGTGGAACTAAGATATTCTATCTTTGATGGCAATGATGCGGTGATTAGAAGTGCTGTTATAACAAATTATGGTGATAAGCCATTATATATCGAAAAAGTATTGTCTGCGTGTCTTGAACTTGGATATGAGCCGCATGACTACATAACGCTTCATGGTTCATGGGCAAGGGAGAGGAGAATCGACAGACAGAGAGTTGGATTTGGCTGTCATAGTGTTGAATCGTCACGCGGTATATCAAGCCATCAGGAGCATCCTTTTATGGCTGTTGTATCAGAGGGGGCAACGCAGGAAACAGGTGATGTATATGCAATGAATTTTGTGTATTCAGGAAACTTTGTATCATTTGTGGAAAAGGCACAATTTGGAACGCAGCGTTTTGGAATGGGTATAAACCCAAACGGATTTTGCTGGAAACTTGAAGCAGGTGAGAGTTTTGCCGCACCTGAGGTTGTTACCGTCTATTCTGATGCAGGTCTTGACAAGATGACATCGACATTCCATGACCTATATAGAGAGCACCTTATCAGAAAGTCATGGGTCTACAGTGAAAGACCTGTACTTATAAATAACTGGGAAGGAACATATTTCGATTTTGATGAAAAGAAGATATTTGACATAGCAAAAGAAGCATCAAAGCACGGAATAGAAATGCTTGTTCTTGATGATGGCTGGTTTGGAAAAAGAAATGATGACAGGACAAGTCTCGGTGACTGGGTTGTAAACGAAGATAAGTTAAAAGGCGGTTTAGGGAAACTTGTCAACAATATAAATTCACTTGGTATGAAATTTGGAATATGGTTTGAGCCTGAAATGATTTCTCCTGAGTCAGAACTTTACAAAAAACATCCTGACTGGGCTGTGCATATCGAGGGAAGAGAGCCGGGACAGGTCAGGAATCAGCTTATACTTGACCTCAGTAACAGAGAGGTTGTTGAATATGTATATGAGTCTGTTGCCAGGATTTTGCGTTCAGCGAATATTGAGTATGTAAAATGGGATATGAACCGTCCGTTTACTGATGTTGGAAGTAATGTACTTGACGCTGACAGACAGGGCGAGATAATGCATAGGCACACACTTGCGGTATATGAGCTTCAGGGAAGACTCTTAAAAGAATTTCCATATCTTCTTCTCGAAAACTGTTCAAGCGGTGGAGCGAGATTTGATCCGGGAATGTTGTATTTCAGTCCTCAGATATGGTGCTCGGATGATACCGATGCGATAGAGAGACTTGCCATTCAGGAGAGCACGGCACTTATGTATCCGCTTTCAGTTATAGGTGCTCATGTGTCGGACTGCCCTAATCATACAGTCGGCAGGGTCACACCGTTTGAGACTAGAGGTGTTATTGCGATGGCGGGAACTTTTGGCTATGAGCTTGATGTGACAAAGATACCTGAAGAGGACAGGAATATGATAGCTTCACAGGTAGAGACTTACAAAAAGTATTGTCCGCTTATACAGACGGGAGATTATTACCGTATAGCATCATACCAGAGCAACCATTATTTTGATTGCTATGAGATAGTTTCAAAGGATAAAAGTGAAGCGATAGTTATGTTTGTTCAGGTGCTCGCACAGCCAAATATGCACAGCAGATGTGTGAAACTTAAAGGACTTGATTTTTCGGCAAAATATGAGACAGATGGAAAGGTCTATGACGCAGATGCACTTATGAATGGCGGATTTATCATAAAAAGACCGTGGGGAGATTTTAAGGCAGAGATAATCCATTTGCAAAAATGCAGAGACTAATAATCATTACTATTCACTCGCAGGCATGACACTAACTGTCATGCCATGTGCAGTGATTGAAATGTGGTCGATTGACAATTAGCTTAAATTATGGTGTTTTTTAAGCTAAAGTTAATATGGTCATGTGCTTACAGAGGAGGCGTTATGGAAGGACTTAAGGCAAAATCTTAGTTGCCGGTCGCATCATTTATGGTGTGGACAGGAAAAATCATAGCAATTGGAGGAAAAAGAAATGGCAAAGGCAGTAAAGTTATCTGATATTGCTGCAAAAATCGGTGTCAGTACGGTTACGGTCTCAAAGGCTTTATCCGGTCAGAAAGGTATGAGTGATGAATTAAGAGACAGGATAGTTGCACTTGCTGATGAGATGGGATATGTCAAGAGAGTGCAGAACAAAGAAAAAGAGGCAGGAAAAAGTTACAATCTCGGTGTTATCGTTGCCGAGCGATATATAGTGGAAAAACAGTCCTTTTATTGGAACATATATCAGGAAATATCGCAGCGTGCCATTAAAAAAAAGTGCTTTGCGATGATAGAGATAGTTGAATATTCACAGGAAAATGACTGTATCATGCCGATGCTGCTATCTGAAAATAAAGTTGATGGGATAATCGTTATGGGTGCTTTTGGAAAGAAATATATGAATGCCGTTAAGGGGTGGACAAAGAATTTTCCGGTTCTTTATTTTGATACGACTGACGGTGATGAAGCTGGGGATTATGTTGTCAGCAATAACCTTTACGGAGGATATAATATGACAAATTATCTTCTTGACAGGGGACATAAAAATATAGGTTTTGTGGGAACAAGGCTTATGACACCGAGTATTGATGATCGATTTTTCGGTTATCTCAAGGCACTTATGGAAAGAGGGATTAAGTACCGTGCGGATTGGATCATTGACGATAGAGATAATATTTATGGCAAGATGAATTATGATAGGCAGTTTATTCTGCCAAAAGAAGTTCCAACGGCATTTTTTTGCAACTGTGATAAAGCGGCGAGTCTTATTATAAGAAAACTTGAAGAAGCCGGTTATTCAGTTCCAGGCGATGTTTCGGTTGTTGGTTTTGATAATTTTGAGTACGACCAGGAGGCTGATATAGGCATTACGACATATGAGATAAATATAGGAGAGATGGCAAAAAGGGCTGTTCATATAATGCTCCACAAAATGCAGAATGCATTGTATTCAGCGGGAGTTTTTTCAATACAGGGTAAGATAATAGAGCGTGAGAGTGTTAAGAAAATAGGAAAGAGCGTTCCTTATGTCAAGTGATTTGAGCTGTTGTGAATATACGAAATACAGGTATAGTGATTAAGCTTTTGTGACTTAATTATTACGGGCAATAAAAATTGTATTATTCATTTTTTAAGAAAGTGGGTGCACCTTTGCGGAATGAAAGTCGGCAAAAGCATCTATATCGCAGTCATTACTTTCGTTTAGAAATCAGCTTAATTCAGGGGGATTTACTTACGGGTGTTAAACTTGAGCAGGGAGGAACAATCAGGATAGAAAAAAGTTTGATGATGATATAGTGTATCTTCCGGGGGAAATAACAAGAGCAGGCAAAAATACAAAAAAATTCTTCTGGGAGATTCTGACCAGATAGATAAACCTTTTCTTTATGAGAGAACCAATGGGTTAAGTTATGCGGCAAAGTATATGCAGGGAAGTCCGCTTTGCTGGCAGATATCAATGTCTGCAGATGAATGTGTGAGGTCAGAACTTGCTCAGGATGCGATATTGAGATTGTAATTTTTGATAAGAGGTTAATTGATGCAGGGACAGATGAGTTTTTATCTGTTCCTGCTGTTTGTTGGAAAAATAAAAGGCAGATGCATATTTTTACAGAATTAATGTTTTAGTATAAATTAATCGGAAATTGCGTCAAATAAAATCTTTAAGGATTCATCCCTATGGAATATTGGAACTTTTATGAATTTGACAAAATATTTTTGGTAAGTTAGTATAGGGGTATTATTTATGTCAGCGGTGGTAACTGACTTTAATTTAAGGTTGGCGGCTCTGGTGATGGTTGAGTGCAATATAATTTTTTTTGAGACTCTCTGATTACGGGAGGTTGTTGGAAATGGGGATGTTATGTTTTTGTTTAGATATTTTTTTGGATTTGGAAAAAGAATTAAATGTATTATAGTAATAGTATTGATTTGCATTCTTGTATTGGGTGGGATTTTGTTGAAAGTTCATTTTGCAAAGAAAGCAGAACCAAAAGTTTCTTATTCTAATGTATATTCTGAAAAGGTGAAAGGTATTAGTGAACTTGCAGTGCTCAGTACGACATATAGTGGTATTACTGAGGTGAGGAATAAGTGGTTTATAGATGTCCTTGATGAGGTTGCACTAATGGAGTATAAGGCTGAGGTGAAAGTCGGGGTTGACCTTTCTAAAGCGAAAGTTAAGGTTGATGATGATAAAAGGACGATAGATATTAAACTTCCGGCAGCAGATACGGTTGATATAAACATATTAAAAAGTAGCATTAAATGGGATGAGGTTTCGTGGAATAAATTAGAGGGAAAGCAGTTTGTCATGCAGGGACTTAAACAGGCAGAAAGTGAATGTAGGGAAAAAACTGATAAGACAGATATGGTAAAAAAAGCTAATATAAGAGCTAAAAAGCTTGTTGAGGATATGTTTGAGGGGGCAAAAAAATGTAGAAAACCATATAAAGTAAGTGTATCTGTTGACGGTGACGAGTATATAAATGTAAATGTAAATGTTTCAGATGGTGGGCAGGAATGATGCATTGTGAAGAGTGACTTTTTGAGGTAGTGTTTAGATTTGTTAAAACTGTATTATCAGGAACGACAAATGCAAAAGAATAGTATATAGATGGGATTTGGTGAGTTATGGAATCTGTAAAGAAAATTATGGATAGGTTAAAAAAAGCTGTTCATGATAAAAAAGAAAGAAATATGAATAAAAGAAACGCATATGATGAAAGAGAAAACAATGCCGTCAAGACTGGCAGTCTGTGGCACCATGGAATAACAGTCAGGACGATAGCCATAACAGTTGCAGTTATGTGTGTTGCATTTATAATACTTTATATAAAAATAAATATTGACAACAGGGATAAGTTAAGTGATGTTGTTACTGAGAGTTTTATAAGCGGACAGCTTAATGAATTAAATGAACTTGCGGTTTCAAAAGTTATATATGATGGTGTAGTAAAGATGGAAGATAAGAGCGGATTTTTTAATAAAGAGTTTTATATCAAATATACCGGTTATGTGAAATCGTATGTAGATATGTCAAAAGCAGAAATTAAGATTGATGATAAAAAAAGAAAAATAAGCGTTTCACTGCCCCATGCAGTTGTAGGAGAACCAAATATTGGGGATGATTATCAGATTTATGACACTTCATGGATAAAGTCTGACAGTTTGGAGGCAGCCACAAAAGCACTTAAAAGAGCTGAAGAGGACTGCAGGAAAAAAGTTGATGAAAAGACAATGATAGAAACATCAGATGGATATGCAAAAGAAGCTGTTGAAAATTTTTTGTCCTCATTTAAAGATGTAACCAAGCCGTACACTTTTGAGGTGAAATTCATATAAAAACATGATACAGGAAACGGAAATATGCGTCCTATGACATCGTTTGATTTAAAAGATATTTTAAACATACCATAATAATTAAAAATACATTACCATAATTAAGATGTGTTTCGTTCGATTTAACATTGGATGAAAAATCTCATTGTGGTGATGTATTTTTTTACTCTTTTTTCTGAGTTTGTGATATAATAGCTTAAAATACTACTAAGTCTGTAGTGTTTATAGAATATTAAAAGGACAGGAGGAGCCGTGTTGATTTATGATTACTGTTTTATATATGGTGCGGCTTGCGTAGGTAAGAAAGTCATGCTCAGAGTTACGAAGAAAAAATTGACAGAGTCGATAAATATATGCGGCAAAAAAGATTATGAAAGATTATACAATTAATACAAATTGTGTTCAGGCGGGATATACACCCGGAAACGGAGAACCAAGACAGATACCTATTTATCAGTCAACGACATTTAAATATGATACAAGTGAAGATATGGGGAAGTTGTTTGACCTTGAAGCAGAGGGATATTTTTATTCAAGGCTTCAAAATCCTACAAATGACCTTGTTGCAGCAAAGATAGCAAAACTTGAGGGCGGCACGGCAGGTATGCTCACTTCGTCAGGTCAGGCAGCAAACTTCTTTGCGATGTTTAATATTTGTGAAGCAGGAAGTCATATTGTTTCATCATCTTCTATATATGGCGGAACATTTAATCTGCTTGCGGTTACGATGAAAAAAATGGGAATAGATGTTACATTTGTTGACCCGGACTGTACCGATGAGGAGCTTAATGCCGCATTTAAGGAAAATACACGGGTTGTATTTGGAGAGTCGATAGCAAATCCGGCACTTACAGTGCTTGATATTGAGAAATTTGCAAAAGCTGCACACGAGCATGGAGTACCTCTTATCGTTGATAATACCTTTCCGACTCCGGTTAATTTAAGACCTATCGAGTGGGGAGCAGACATAGTGACACATTCCACAACAAAATATATGGACGGTCATGGTGCGGCAGTCGGAGGTGCTATAGTAGACAGCGGTAAATTTGACTGGATGGCACACGCAGATAAATATCCGGGGCTTTGCACACCTGATGAGTCATATCATGGAATCACATATGCTGAGAAGTTTGGAAAAGAAGGTGCATTTATTACGAAATGTACGGCACAGCTTATGAGAGATTTGGGCTGTATTCAGTCACCGCAGAGTGCATTTATATTAAATCTCGGTCTTGAATCACTTCATGTGCGTATGCCAAGACATGTTGAAAATGGACAGGCGGTTGCTGAGTTCCTTGAAAAGCATGATAAAGTAGAATATGTAAATTATCCAACACTTCCTTCAAATAAATATTATGAGCTTGCTAAGAAGTATCTTCCAAACGGAGGATGTGGCGTAGTATCATTTGAGGTAAAAGGCGGCAGAGCGGCAGCAGAGAGATTTATGAAAAATCTTAAACTCGCAGCCATAGAAACTCATGTTGCCGATGCGAGAACCTGTTGTCTTAATCCTGCAACATCAACGCACAGACAGATGAATGACGAGCAGTTAAAAGAAGCAGGAATATCTGCAGGACTTATAAGAATATCATGCGGTCTTGAAGATAAAGCTGACCTTATAGCGGATATAGAGCAGGCATTGGCAGCAGTGTAGGAGCCTCTAATGACTGCTTTACATCAAACTGCTTCAATGTTAAAATATAGCTTATGAAGAGGATGTTCGCAATCCTCTCAGTTACTTGATTGGATAGTGTTAAGTGCTGAGTTTGGATTGCGAAAATAAACAGGAGGGGTGCATATGGCAAAGGTTATAAGTATAGGAAATCAGAGTTTTGAGTCAATACGGGAAAAAGATAATTTTTATATAGACAAGACAAATTT
>NZ_QUJS01000010.1:0-131703 GCF_003480745.1 Clostridium sp. AM27-31LB
AAAACTTGTTTTCAGATTTGACTTGTAGTCAGACCGGTATTTGAGTGGAATGACATGAAGTATGCAAAGCATACGAATGACATGGAGCTCAAGTGCTTGAGTGTAACGAAGATTCTTCTTGCAATCAAAAGGAAGTCGAAATATTCAATATACAGTTTTGAAGGTATCAGGTTTTACCTATACTAGAATGGCCTGGTGGCTCAGTTGGTTAGAGCGCCGCCCTGTCACGGCGGAGGTCGAGGGTTCGAATCCCTTCCGGGTCGTTTAAGTTGGGATCTTAGCTCAGCTGGGAGAGCATCTGCCTTACAAGCAGAGGGTCACAGGTTCGAGCCCTGTAGGTCCCATTTATTTTTTGCCGATGTGGCTCAATTGGCAGAGCAGCTGATTTGTAATCAGCAGGTTATCGGTTCGAGTCCGATCATCGGCTTACACAATTGAATATTTGTTGTGTTATGGGCGGATTCCCGAGTGGCCAAAGGGGACAGACTGTAAATCTGCTGCTTTATGCTTCGATGGTTCGAATCCATCTCCGCCCATTTACCTAAGTTGATAAACCGCAGAGTTTACCAAAAGGATTTAATGACGCGGGATGGAGCAGCTAGGAAGCTCGTCGGGCTCATAACCCGAAGGTCACAGGTTCAAATCCTGTTCCCGCTACTTAGATAATTATTTATCTATATGCCCAGATAGCTCAGTTGGTAGAGCAGAGGACTGAAAATCCTCGTGTCGCTGGTTCGATTCCGGCTCTGGGCATTGAGGTAAAAACCTCATATTTTAGATGGGATACTAGCTCAGGTGGTAGAGCACTTGACTTTTAATCAAGTTGTCGGGGGTTCGAATCCCCCGTGTCTCATTGAAATAATAAAAGTAAAAAAGGACTTATTACGATTTCGTAGTAAGTCCTTTTTTTATCGATCTAATATGTTGCCGTACATAATGTACTAAGCTTATATATTTTGTTAAAGATTTTTAGAGATAAATATTAATAAAAAAAGAAGATTTATGACAAAGATTTCTTTCCAGTGTGTAAAGAAATCACATTACATATAATAACAATTACTACATACAATATTTATTAGAAACTTTGTTGGAGATTTTATAAAAGTTATTCTAGTAAACAACTTATAAATAATAAAATACATATTAAAAGCTGTTAAGAGCTTAACTTATCTGTTGGAAGCTGGAAATATGATTTAAAAGTTTAAAAAGTTTGGAGACAAATTGTATGTTGATGGATAATAAAAAAAGTAATTTGAGTATTAGTTCCAATAAAAATTCTATGGCAGAAAAAAAGATAACAGGAAAAGAAAAAGAGGACAAGGAAAATATTAAGGAAAGTGAAAACATAAAAGAGAAGAAAAATACAAATAAGTTTGAAAACATGAATAACAAGAAAAATACAAATAAGTTTAAAAATATAAAAAACAGTGAGAAAGTAAAGAAATATAAAAATATAAATGAAATTGGGGATATAAAAAAGAAGAAAAATAATAAGGATATAAATGAGTTTGAAAGTATAAAAGAGTTCTACAAAAAATATGTTGTAATAGGATTTTTTGTTGTTGGGATATTGGGAACGCTGTTTCATTTTGTGTATGATTGGTCGGGTCAAATGTGGTTTGTTGGATTGTTTGTACCTGTTAATGAGTCAACATGGGAACATATGAAGCTGTTGTTTGTACCTATGCTTATTTATATTATGCTTGGCAATTTGTATATTAAAAGACAGGAATTTATGCAAAGTAAAAAATATAAAGAAAAAAATAGAAGTAATAATATCAAGATAAATAGGGATATATATGGTTACAATTTGGAAATAGTAAATGACAGGCAAGATAAAAATAATGAGTTGCATCAGATAGGATATACAGGACTGTTTGGAAATATATTCGGTACATGGAGCATACCGTTTTTGTTTTACGGATATAAGGGAATACTCGGCTTTGAAATTGCATGGGTAGATATAAGTACATTTTTCGTTGCTGTCTTAATTGCGTTTGCAGTGCAATATCATGTGTTGATATATTCATATAAAAAACAGACACAAAATTGTGGAAAAACAGTGTTGATTGTTAATCTGGCACAGCTTTTTGTCTTTGTATTGTTGACATATCATCCGCTTAATCTGGGGATTTTTATAAGTCCGGTGTAAAACTTGAAATAAGGCTGTTATTATTTATGGACAAAAACAAAAAGTTTTCATTGTTTAAAAGCAATAAGGTAAAGTAATTATAATATAAAGATAAAAATAAAAGGCAGTTATAATATAAAGACAAAAATAAAAGGCAGTTATAATATAAAGATAAAAATAAAGGGCAGTTATAATATAAAAACAAAATCTAAAAGTTGAGATATGATAAAAAAACAACTAAAAGCTGTTACACTTAAAGACAACAACCAAAAACTGATATTTTAGTGGCAGAATGTGTTTTAGGTATGTTATAATGAGTATGTTTATGTGGAAGTTTTTATTAAATCTGATTGATGGGCGATAAAATATATATAGAAATAGTGATAGATATAGCCCTAGCAAAGCCATATGCTTCAACATATGGGAATGTCATATAATAAATATCAGAGAATAAAAAGAAATGAGGAAGTTTATGGAGAGTTTAAAGAGAATTACTTTAAATCCTGCTAAGTGCGGTCTTGACTTAGGGGATGGTAGTGAGCGAGCCGAATATGTAAATCAGGATTACATATTGAATGTGCTCGGCAGACCTCACAGAAATATTGGTATTATGTACACCTATTATCCTAAGGATAAGGAATGGCCTCAGAGGATAAGTGAGGCTTGCAAGGATATGGAAATTCATTTTCAGTGGGATTATCCGTATGACGATTATTTCCCTTACCTTGGTGGCATTGGCGGCAGTATGGATGGTGAGCCGTTTACTTTTATGCGTGATATAAGGAAGCACGGACAGGATGTTGCACTGACACTTAC
The DNA here is from genome assembly GCF_003480745.1 of Clostridium sp. AM27-31LB. NCBI lineage: Bacteria > Bacillati > Bacillota > Clostridia > Eubacteriales > Clostridiaceae > Clostridium > Clostridium sp. AM27-31LB. The sequence goes on from NZ_QUJS01000010.1 coordinate 2,948, forward strand.
GATTGACTGTTCTTTGGAGGATGAATATCTCAGGCAGATTGCAAAGGAACTTATAACTTTTGGAAGAATGAGACTTCGTATAAACCATGAGTGCACAGGTGACTGGTTTACACACAATCAGAGATTTTCATATCAGGATATTGGTGATTTTTTTGTAAGATTTGCAAAGATTGTCAAGGAGGAAGCTCCAAATGTATCTATTGTGTATTGTGGAGGTTCAGTTACAAGTCTTGATAATGATGCACCTATCCAGTACGAGAAGGAGTTCACGGAGGCATACAAAGTCGCGGATTACTGGTCAAATGACTGTTATCTTGCACTTCATTACGGCTGGCCGTTTGATGTTTGCGAGAAAGGCGGAGACAGCTATGCAGTGACACCGCTTGATACATTTGTGGAAAGGCTTGAAAAGACTTCAAAGCGTCTTACAAAGGTTGCTGACAATGTATGCAAACCTCTTGTTATATCTGAGTTTAACACGGATGGAGATGTGACAGGTCCGAGACGACAGGGTGAGTCAATTAAGAGATTTGTTGAAAGAATAAAATCGGATGATGCGGATTGGTTTGATGGTTTTTCTATGTACCAGTTTAGAGACAGAGGACGGCTTGGTCTTGAAATCGAAGATCCAAACAATAAATCTGTTGGAATAGCACAGCCGTTACTTAAACAGTATCAGGAAATTTTGAAAGACCCTTATTTCCAGCCGGTTATCGAGGAAAAAGATAAGTTGGAACTCCCTGCAAAGATGCGCTGGGGCGGTTCTGAGGACGCAGACGGTGTTGCCATTGATATTAAGATGGAAGGAAATCCGGAATTTTTTGAGATTACTTTTGAAGAAGAACTTAATATCATGATGGAGATAAACGGAAAGTGGTTCTATAAAGCACCTGAGACTAAGACAGTTGACCTTATGCCTGCGTTCTTTGATTCGGAGGTAAAAGATGGACAGGTTCTTACATTGAAGATGTTTGCACCACCGGCAACAGGTGAAAATGACGAAAGTCAGGGCGATGACTGGGCAGTTAATTATTATACTGAGATGAAAAAAATGCCTGAACTTCGTATCAGATATGAGGCTGTCGAGGAGTTATAATAACCGGTTTCAAATTTTATCATAGTAAAATATAAATAAAGCTGCAATTTAAAGTAGTGGTATAACAAGAGTATGAAAATATAAAAAATACAAGTAATATTGTAAAGAGATTAAAGTGCTGTTGTAAATTATATAGAAACAATGTTTTAGTCAATAAGTTGCAACTCTATAAATAGGTGCAGATAATTTTTAGCGGTTGCATTAAAGGTGTGAATAGTACTGATATTTAAATTGGTATATAAGTATTACGAGTAATAAGCAGTAAAATGTAATATAAAAATAGTAAAAAATTATATACATAATAACCAACGGTGATTAGAAAAAATTGTATTAAGAAAATATTGTAATAAAAAGAAAGGTGGAACAATATGACAAAGTATATTTATGGAATTGATATAGGTGGAACTACGGTCAAGATGGGACTTTTTGACGAAAAGGGCGATATGCTTGAAAAGTGGGAAATTGTTACCAGAAAAGAAAACAATGGAGAAAATATTCTTCCTGACATTGTGAAGTCTATTAAGGAAAAGAATACAGAGAAATCTATTGAGACAGACGATATTCTCGGTATTGGCATGGGTGTTCCGGGTCCTATAACAGAGGACGGACGAGTTCTTAAGTGTGCAAATCTCGGCTGGGGGATTTTCTCGGTTGCAGATGAGATGAGTAAACTTACCGGAGTTGAGAAAGTTAAGGTTGGTAATGATGCAAATGTTGCAGCTCTTGGTGAGCAGTGGCGTGGCGGCGGACGCGGTTTTGACAATATCGTTATGGTTACGCTTGGAACAGGTGTAGGTGGTGGAATTATTATGGATGGCAAAATCCTTACCGGTGAGAATGGAGCTGCCGGTGAGATAGGTCATATAACTGTAAATCCTAAAGAAACTCTTACCTGCGGATGCGGATGTAAGGGTTGTCTTGAACAGTACAGTTCGGCAACAGGTGTTATAAGAATGGCTAAAGAGCGTCTTGAAGCGTCTGACAAGCCGTCAGAGCTTAGAAAATTTGCTGCTGATGAAATAGGTGGCAAAGAGGTTTTTGACGCTTATAAGGCAGGAGACGAGCTTGCAGCAGAAGCAGTAAATGAGTTTGCTATATATCTTGGAATGGGACTCGGAAATGTAGCTTCAGTAGTTGACACACAGGCATTTGTAATCGGTGGAGGACTTTCTAAGAATGGTCCTGTAGTTATCGACATTGTTAAAGAGCAGTATAAGAAGAATGTAATGTTTGCACTTAAAAATACAGAGTTCAGACTTGCGGAGCTTGGAAATGATGCTGGAATGTACGGTGCAGTACGCATGGTACTCCAGTAATTTTTGGTAAAGAAAATTATTGAATAAAATTTAAAATAAAACACGAAAGTCTATGAAAAACTTTGTAAAATTCATGAATTTTACAAAGTATGAATGCAGATAAACATTCCCACGACTCTAGTGCATAGAGTATTAGGCAGTGGGGAAAGGTGTTACTTATGCAGACAAAAAACAGACTTTCGTGTTTTAAAAATTCTCAGGTATATTTAACTTGCGTCTAAGTTCAGTATCAGTAATTATAGGATAGATTATTATCTTGTGTATAACAGAGTCATCTATGGATTTGATTAGTTTTTTCTAAAATATAACCTGCTACAATATTTATTAAATTTATCAACATACATATGGCAAGTGTTCCGTATAATCTTTGCAGGTTGTGTAAATAAAAAAATATGTAAAGTATTGTTAAGATAACACAGAACAGCAGGCAGCGTTTTTTTAGCGAAATTTTTCGCTCAGGAGTCATAGGTCTGTTTTTGGTGCCGACAGGGGATAAAACAGCTATTACAGACAGTGATATTGCAAAGGCAGCAGTCCATTGCCATGTAAGTGCGGAGGATATTGCACCTGAATAAAGCACAAATACAAAGGTGATAAGTGAAAGTATGGCACACCGTTTTGGAGTGGATGCATGAAATCCGCCGCCGAAAGAGCGAAGTGGTGTAAAAACAGCCAAAAATATAAGTGTTTCAGGCAGTTTGTGTGAAAACACACCATATAAGACTGCAAATATAAACAGGAAAAACAATTCTATAATATAGTCAAGACAATAAGAATAAATAGGAATTTCCTGCTCGGAGATTATATTATTGGCAGATAATGTTTCAGCAATAGATGAACTTATTTTTTTTGATATAATCATTTGTTCCTCTTTTCTGTTAAAAGTATAACTCAGATTTTGTTATTTCATTATAAAACATTTTTATATAAATAACTATAGAATTGGACTGAGAGGTCAAAATTGGGGTGTGAGAGGTAAATTTTTATGAAAAAATGACCAAAAAACTCAATTTTTTGCATTTCAGTCCTGTATTTCGACCTCTCAGTCCTAATTTCGTTCACAACTCATTTTTTGTGGTATAGTTAAATTACATTGGAAAACGATTGAAAAAAGTTTCCTGATGAAATTTTAAAGAAAGGAGAAAAATGAACTATGAAAAAGACTTTTTCTGATATTGTCGTAAAGTACGGCACAGCTATATGTGCATTGGCAGTAATGGTTGCACCTGTAGCAGCAAGAAGCTGTAAGCTTTTATGGTATGAGTCTGAACAGCCTGACGGTTTAGACAAGTTTGTGGCAGAACATACTGAAAAATAATAAAAATGATGCTGTTTTATTAAAAACATCGTTTTTGCAAAGCGTTGTATAATTGGGTACCGGGGAATAAAACGGCTCTCTCACTCTTTACTCTACCCGGGGGTGAGAGAGTAAATGATTTAATGGGTGGAAGCAAAAAAGAGTTTTTGAAAAAATGATTGTATAAGGCGAATATATGTGGGAAGAGGGATTGCTATGAAGTTATATCAAAGCAGTCCTGTTTTTTTGCTTGAACTAAAATAAAAATTTTTTGCATCATTTTGGGTGGTTGTATCGTTATTAGTTATAAATGGTAATAAGGGAGGCGGATGGTTATGAAAAAAATTATTGTTAATCTGGTTTTGATTTTGGCTTTCGTTTGTGGATTTAGTACGGTGAGGGCAAAGGCGTATTCTGTTGAATTGGTGAAGAATGGTATTTATGCAAAGTATATTCCGGAAAATGTTATGAAAAATGCACCTGTTTTGTTTAAAAAGAATGTTGATAAAGTTATGAAATATTATGAAAAGCATAAAAATGAAAGCGATTATGATTTTTTGCAAAAAGTACCATTAGCTTATAAGGATCTGCATGATGCGGTAGGAGATTTAAAGGATAATGACAAAATTGTTATCTGTAATCCTTTTATAATTTATGATATTAACGATGAGGATGAAAAATATACCGGCTACACATATTATTTTGTGGTAAAGAAGAATAATGAGAAAGTGAGTTTGTTTACTATTTATGTGGAGGAGGGCAAAATTAAATTTGATTATGATAAGATCTGGGACAAATATACCGGTATGAAAAATAAGATAACTGACAATACTTTGTTTTATTGGATGAATGGAAAGATATATGCACAGACAAAGAATAAAAATGAGATGGTATATGATGGCTCCGGTACCGGTGGAGTATTAATGGGTGGCTCAGGGGATAATCTGGTAGAACATTCGGATGTTAAATATATCAAATTTAAGAAATTAAGCTATGATGAAAAGAAGAAGATAATAACTAAATATTTAAAAAATACGGCAAAAATATCCGGCAGGAATGGGAATAGTTCCGGTGACAAGAAAAGTAAATATGTATGCGGAAATGGAACTTTATCAGATAAAAATGGGACTAATGCGGATGATGGCTTGGATTTAGAGGACGAGGTAAGCGATGATAATAATCAGAGGGCTGGAAAAATAAACACCTGCTATAATGGAGCTGGCAGGGGAAATAATGGGACAGATGTAAAAAAAACAGTTGCAGCGGCTGTTGGAGCTGTTTTTGTGATTGTGGCAGCAGTAATTTGTTATAAAAGAAAGAAGCGGTAAAATTTGCTGGAATAATGATTAGAGAGTAATCTTTGTAACAGTTCAGCCTTTCATCTCTAACATTCATAAACCTGCCAGCAAGCTGTCAGTCGCTGCGATGCAGCTATTGTTTATTTCATTTCAGAGATGAAAGGCTATTCTACCATAAAAAGATAATCAGCAATTCATTAAGCGGGCTTATGCATTGCTGATTATCTTTTTATGGCTGAACTGTTACAGTAGTTTTGTAAAATTTATATATTAGGTATTTTCATTTTTTGTCTTTTGTTTTATCATTAAATCGGTATCTTTATTGTCTGGTTGACTGTTTTTAGATTGATTTAACACTATAAATAAGTCAATACACAAGTAGTGTTATGAGCAAATAGCAGAGTGGATTGCGGATATCTGCTTGAATTATACCAAAGACAAGAGAACATAAAATGGAGGATTCAGATGAAGATAGCAATATGTGATGATGAAATATCAGTATTAAACGAAATAAAGAGTTTGCTGGCTGAATATTGCAAAGATTACGACAGAGAGATTAGCTGCGATGTGTTTCAAAGTCCGCTTGAACTTTTGACGAAAATGGAACAGAGCGGATGTTATGATGCGTTGTTTTTAGATATTCTTATGAATGATGATAACGGAATAGAGGTGGCTCGTGAACTGAGAAAGACCGATAAGGATGTCAGGATTGTTTTCCTGACTTCGTCACCTGAATTTGCGGTACAGTCATATACAGTGGGAGCGTTTTATTATGAATTAAAGCCGGTGAGACGGGAAAGCTTTTTTAAGCTTATTGATAGGTTGTATTCTGAGTGGGAGAGGGAAAAATCAGAGTTTTTTATTGTCAAATGTGATAATGGAATAAATAAGATTGATGTAAAAAATCTTGAATATTGCGAGGTGGTAAACAGGGCACTTGTGATATGTCTTGCTGATGGTACAAGCTTAAAAAGTACGGTAAAGATAACAGATATTGAGGAAAAGCTGAGAAAATTTGGCTGTTTTATCCGTCCGCATCGCTCTTATCTTACTAATTTGAGGTATATAGAAAATATATCTCAGAAAAATATAATAATGAAATCCGGAGCAAAAATTCCTATACCACATGGAAAATATACTCAGACAAAAGAACGATATTTGGAATATGCGTTTGAAAATGAATTATTTACAAATGTGGGAGGAAGCGTATGAGTGAGTTGATTACGCTGATAAATTATATAGCCGTGAGTATATTTGGAAGTATATTGTCGGCTGCTTTTTGTGGAATTGGGAAAGAAAAAAAGCAAAGAAATCTAATTGTTTTTACTGTTGGAGTGGCTCTTATAATAGAAGGAATAGTTTATTATTTTTATGGAGAAAGGGTTGTTCATGAGTTTTATCCGGTTTTTGCACATATTCCGCTTGTGATAGTATTATGGGTTATAACAAAACGCTTTTTGAGCAGTCTATCTTCGGTGCTGACTGCTTATTTGTGCTGTCAGTTCAGGCGGTGGCTGGCACTTTTGTTTACATTTGCCTTTAAAAATAGTGATGGGTTGCTGCAGATAGTGCAGATTATCATAACTGTTCCGTTTTTGATTTTATTATTAAAATATGTAGTTGCATCCGTGAGAGAGATGATTATGCGTCCGGCAGCAGAGATGTGGACTTTTGCCATAGTGCCGATAGTTTATTATCTGTTCGATTATTCAACGGTTGTATATACGAAGCTTTTGTATGAGGGAAGTTATATTGTTGCTGAATTTATGCCGACATTTTCATGTCTGTTTTTCCTTATTTATGTCAAACAGAGTACAAAACAGGAAAAGACCAGATACAGACTGGAGCAGGAAAAGAATGCATTTGAGATGCAGGCAAAACAGTCTGTTAAGGAGATTGATTTTTTGAGAAAGAGTCAGGAACAGGCGGCTGCACACAGACATGACCTGCGTCATCATATGCAGTATATTGCTTCATGCATAGCAAATAATCAGAATAAACAGGCATTGGAATACATTAATTCAGTGTGCAAGGAGATTGAAGCACAAAAAGTTGTTGATTATTGTCAGAATGAGACGGCAAACTTGATATTGACAGCATATGCACAGCGTTTTGAAAAATCAGGTATCAGTTGTGAAATTAAGTTTGTGCTTGGCAGGGATATTAGGATTTCATCTGTCGATATGTGCATAATTCTTGCAAATGCACTTGAAAATGCGTTAAATGAATGCAAATTTCTTATGACGCAGAATATTTCAACGGAGATAAGCGTGAACGGATATGAAAAGGATAACAGGATTTTTATACAGATTTCAAACACCTGCCGTCAGAATGTGTTATTTAATGATGGTATGCCTGTCACGAAGGCAGAGGGACATGGTGTCGGTACTAAAAGTATATGCTCGGTTGTGAATAAATATAACGGAATGTGTTCTTTTAATACAAAGGGAGATATGTTTATCTTAAGGGTAGTGATATAAAGGCAGCAGTTTCAGTATGTAAAATATTGAGACTGCTGTTTTTGTCGTTTATGCGTGTTTTTAGGTCGATTTAACCGCATTTTGGGGCGATTCACACATATTGTCACAATTAAGTGATGCCGGGTAGTATAATAACTATAGCGTTGACAGAGCCAAAATTAAAAGATGCTTTCAGACGAAAAGGAAAATATGAACATAAAAAAGGGTTTAATCAATAAATAACTGAAAGAGAGGAAATGCCTATGAACAAAACAAAAAAAACACAAAGAAAGATACTTGCGGTTATATTAAGTTTAAGTATGATGCTTTCTATGACTGCTATTTCTCCTAAAAAAGCAGATGCTTTTATGAAAGCAGATGTAACGGAAATCAAATCATCTGATATGTCTGAACTGTTGAGTCATTATTGGGATTACAAGCTTGAGGAAAATAAGCTTACTATTAATCTGACTGACACAGAGGCTGAGAAAAATGTCAAAGCAGCGATTGCCGACGGTGCAACTAAAGCATATTATCAAGCGGATTTGGATTTATACATAGATAATGTAGCAACAGGAACATCCACCGCAAAACCATTAACTTCCAGAAATTTTGATGGAAATACTTGTAACATATCGCAAGATGTTTCAAGTATTGCTCAAACTATAAACACTCTTACTGTCAGTGTAAGTTTGGTGACGACGACTAAAGTAGGTTTAAAAACAACTAAAAAAACAACTCTTTGCTATAATTTTCCTATATATCTTGAAAAGGAAAACGGAAAAATCTCAATCTATTCTCCATACGGTGCAGCCGCAGTTAAGGCTTTGGAGGACTTTAATGCAAATTATAAACCTGAGAATTATCTTAAGACAAGAACATTCACAAATATTGCCTGCAAGTCATTTGAGAAGATTGTTGAAAAAGCAAAAGAACTTACTAAGGATTGTAAAAATGATGGCGAGAAAATTAAGATTATCCATGACTGGATATGTACGAATGTAGCGTACAATTATCCGGCTATTCAAGGTACAACAAGTGGAAATACTACTAATATTGATACATCCTATAAGTATGGGGAAAAATATGGAATTGACAGAGCATTTGAAGATGGACTTGCAGTATGTTCAGGATATGCCTCGCTTGGCGAGCTTATGTTCCGTGCAGCAGGTATCCCAAGTATGTGTATCGAGGGAACAGGAGGTGCATTAGATGATGGCACTGAAAATAAGTCGAAGTTTGATTGCAATCATGAATGGAATGTTGTATATTACAATAATTCATGGCATTTTATGGACCTGACATGGGATAGTCCGAATGTTTATTATGGTAAAGGCGATAGTAGAAATATTTCCGGAAAAGCACCGTATTATACATATTTTGGGATACAGGCAGAATTGTTCGGAGTTTCTCATTACCAAAGACAGATATTTGATGACGCAGAAGAGGTAACCGGTATAAAAGTTGTCAATCCGAGGACACAGTATTTTGTGGGTCAAAATCTTGAAAAGAACAGCGAAATAGAACTTACAGTTGAAAATAATAAAAAGACCTGGTATGGAGTTAAAGAGAATGCGGCATATAGCGGATATGACTTGAGTAAACCGGGTAAACAGACTGTTACGGTCAGATATATGGGGCTTGAAACAACATATGATATTGAAGTGCTCGAAATGGATCATATCAAGGTTGTGCCAAGCGAAAATACAACATATCTTATAGGAAGTAAATTAAAAACTGATTTTAAATTATATGTTGTAGCAAAAGACGGTAAAGAAGTTCTTATAAAAGATACAAACGCTGAAAATACATATGTTACCTGCAGCGGTTATGATATGAACAAGGAGGGTAAGCAGACCGTTACGGTTTCTTATAAGGATTTAACGGCACAGTATGATATTAATGTAGTAGATGCAAAAGAAATCAGTGTTGAGACTGACGAGACACCGGTTTATCCATATGGGACTCAGTTCAAACCAAACTTTAAATTATATGTTACTAAGTCGGACGGAACTAAGCAGTTAGTTGAAAACGGAACTTCGCTTGCCACTTGTACAGGATATGACCTTAGCAACTTAAATAAAGTGGGTGAACAGGAAGTAACGGTTAAATATCTTGGATTGACTGCAAAATACAAGATAAAGGTGGTATTAGCAGTTGGACTTGGCTGTGTTGTAGCAAATAAGTCTTTTGAACAGGGACAGGAACTCGACACTACTGGAAATAAAGTATATTATGTATTGAAAAACGGTGAAGAGCTGATGGTAAATAATGCGGATGTTACTTACAGTGGTTATGATAAGGAAAAGACCGGCATACAGAAAATTACGGTAACTTGCAATGGACTTACTACTTCATATTATGTTACTGTAAAAGCTAAGAGTGAGCCAACGGCAACTCCTACAGTAAAGCCAACGAAAAAACCGACGGCTACACCAAAAGCAACAGCAACAGTAAAACCGACGAGAACACCATCTGTTACAGCTAGTGCAAACCCAACGACAGCACCGGATGATGATGCGGCTGCGACAAAGAAACCGACAAAGAAACCGACAAAAACATCGTCTAAAAATCCTAAAGGAACAAAAATAGCAAAGGTAAAAGCGGGTTCTAAGAAACTTGTTGTAAAGGTAAAAGCACAGAAAGTTAAAACAAACGGTTATCAGATAAGATATTCTTTGAAGAAAAACATGAAAGGTTCAAAGACAATAACATTGACAAGAAATACCAGAACATCTGCAACTATAAAAAAATTAAAGGGTCGCAAAACTTATTATATACAGGTTAGAACATATCGTAAGATTGGCAAAAAGAAATATTACAGTACATGGTCTAAGGCAGTTGCTAAAAAGACATTGAGGTAGGGAGTAATAAACTTCTTTCATAACGCATATATATTTAGTAATAAGATTTAATTTATGGGGGTTGCTATGTCGAAAACAAAAATTGTGGTTTTGCGTATGAAAGAAGTTGTATATACGGCTGTGTTTGTTGGAATAGGTGTTTTGCTGCTGATAGTTTTGTTTTTTATGTTTGGCAGACAGAATTCGCCTAAAAGTGAAAGTACACAGAGTACCATAAACAACGAAAGCAGTACATATAAAAATGATGCAATATATAGAGCGGGAATTTATGAGAGCCAGTTTGTAATAGGGGAAAAAACAATAAATCTCGAAGTTGCCCTTGATGAAGAACAGGTTAAATCTGTTAAAGTCAAAAATTTAGATGAGTCTGTTGAGACTATGTATCCGCTGATGAAATCGGCAGTTAAAGATGTGTCAAAACAGCTTTCGGCTGGGGTGTCGATTGATGAAGTTGTTTTATCAAAAAATTCCATGTACACGGAAAAGCTTATTTTGGATGCGGTAAAAGCGGTACTTGATGAGCAGAGATTGTAGGGAATTTGAAAATATTTGGGGACGGAATTTGTGAAACTTATAGGATTGTAAGAAATGTGCGGATAGAACAATAATTTCTATATCCGCACATTTTGTTTGTTTTTATGAGAGTATCGCAAATTCCTGTTATAGCAGACATACAATTTTTTTATTATTTACTGAACTGATATAGTTTTTTGTAAATGTAAGTCTGTTGACTTGTATTTTATGTTATACTTAGATATAAGATTTTTTATTTGGTTTGGATAATTTATTTAATGACTATTCAAAAATCCAGATGTGTAGTATAGTTAAATTTTATTATTTATGTTATATCTTATTTGTAAATTTAGTGCAAGAGTGCGATTTCTCTTATCTTGCGAATTTATGATATATTGATGTTTATACAGGAGAAAGGATAACGGGATGGCAGTTCAGTTTATTTTTGGTGGTTCGGGCAGAGGTAAGACTTATTTTTTACAGCATAAGATTATGGAGGAGGCTGTGAACAATCCTAAAAAGGATTACATTATGATAGTGCCTGAGCAGTTTACCATGCAGACGCAGAAAGATATGATAAAGATAAGTCCGGGACACGGCATTATGAATGTTGATGTGCAGAGTTTTGTCAGGCTTGCATACAGGGTGTTTTCGGAGACCGGTGTGGGAAATTTGTCGGTGCTTGATGACCTTGGAAAGATTATGATATTGAAAAAAGTGCTTGGACAGAATAAGGACGAGCTTAAATATTTTGGAAGAAATATAAATAAGGACGGCTATATTTCAGAAATCAAATCGTTTATGTCTGAACTTATACAGTACGGTGCTGATGAGGACGAGATAGAACGGATGATTAAGGCTTCTGAAAAGAAACCGGTTCTTAAATATAAATTGCAGGATATGTCTGTGGCTTTTAAGTCATTTAAGGAATATATTGAAAAGAATTATATTACTTCTGAGGAACTTCTGAGTGTCTTTGCCGATGTTGTCTCACAGTCAGAACTTCTTAAAGGGGCTGTTATATGTCTTGACGGCTTTACAGGTTTTACACCACTTCAGTACAGGCTTTTGCGTGAGCTTATCAAGACGGCTGAAATGGTCTATGTGACGGTGACGGCTGATGATAGGGAGTCGGTTATAAATAAAGGAAAAAATTATCAGTTATTTTTTATGAGCAGAAAGACTGTTCATAATATAAGGCAGATTGCGAGTGAGACAGGTGTTGAGGTTTTGGATGACATATGGACGGGAAAAGAGATAAGTCAGACAAGATTTGGTGAGTCGGAGGAACTTGAATGGCTTGAACGCAATCTGTTCAGGTATCCGTATAAGAGATACAATAAGAAAAATGAGGTTTCTGATATAAGCTGCCATGTGCTTAAATATGCCGAGGACGAGGTTGATTTTGTAGTTCAGAAAATAAAAGGACTGCTTGTCGGCGGCTGTCGTTATAGGGATATTGCGATTGTTGCAGGAAGTCTTGAAACATACGGAAGCATTATCGAACACTCAATGAAAAAGGCTGGGATTGCCTGCTTTGTCGACCAGAAAAGAGGTGTTCAGTCGAGTGTGCCGGTGCGTGCCATAGATGCACTTTTGCAGATAATAATAAAAGATTTTACTTATGAGGATGTGATGGACTATCTGAAAAGCTGTCTTTCGTGGACGAGTGACAGTCAGAATGATATTCTTGATAATTATCTTCTGGCTACGGGAATCAGAGGTTTTAAATCGTGGAACAGGGAATGGAACACGGCATATGCCTACAGAAGGATGACTGACGAGTCAAAGGATTTTGCAAACGGAGTTGTCGAGAATGTCAGGCTTGGTGTTCTGGAAAATCTGTCAGAGCTTTATGAAAAAACGGCAAAAGGAAAGCATACGGTCAGAGAATATGCGGCATCATTGTTTGAGTTTTTTGAGAGACAGCATTTTTATGAGAAGCTGATGGAATTTGCTGACGAATACGAAGAAAATGAAAATTTTGATATGGCGAGTGAGTACAGACAGCTTTACGGCATGGTGATAGAAGTATTTGAAAAACTTGTCTCGCTGATGGGTGATGAGGAAATGTCGCTAAAGGAATTTAAGGATATTCTTGATGTTGGTTTTTCGGAGGCAAGGATAGGAGTAATTCCGCCGGGGATAGACCAGGTTATGGCTGGTGATATGTCGAGAACAAGGATTTCAAATATAAAATACTTGTTTCTTGTGGGTGCTAACTCTTCAAATATTCCAAAGGGTAATGGAAGCGGCGGTATTATTTCGGAGTCGGAGAGAAATTTTCTTGCGGAAAATGAATTTGAACTTGCACCGACGGCAAGGCAGCAGGTATATACGGAGCAGTTTTATCTTTATTTAAACCTGACAAAGCCATCAAAACACCTATATATAACATATTGCGACAGCGAGAGGGACGGAAGTGTAAACGAGCCGTCGTATATTATTTCGAGGATAAATAAGATTTTTCCGTCAGTAAGTGTCAAATTTGAGGAGCGAAAACAGAGCGAAGAAAATGCTTGGTCTGATGATGAGGGAAAGAAATATCTTATCGCAGGTCTTAGAAATGGAGATTTTTCTGATAAAAAATGGCAGGAGATATATAATTGTTATTTTGACTCAGAGGAGAATAAAAAAACGCTTGATAACATATTGACAGCGGCTTTCTTTAAGGAAAACAAGAGCAGTATTTCCAAAAAAATCGCAAAGAGCCTTTATCCTGAAAATCTCAGAGGAAGTACATCACAGCTTGAGAGATATGCGGCTTGTGCATTTTCATATTTTATGCAATACGGACTTAAGCTGCAGGAGAGACAGGAACACACCATTGAAGCCTATGATATAGGAAATATCGTTCATGATGCACTTGATATGTACACTAAGATACTTCTTGCAGGAAACAGGAGATGGCAGGATGTTGATAAAAAAGAGCAGGAAAAGATAGCAGGCGAATGTGTGGAGAAAGCGGTAAGTCTCTGTAAAGACGGTATTATGAGGGACACGAGCAGAAACCGGTATATGATAAAGCGTATTCACAATGTTGTTAATAAGACGATATGGGCAATTTCAAAACAGATGGGTCAGGGAAGTTTTGACACTATTGAGAGTGAGCTGATTTTTGAAACTGTCGGAAAAGCCAAAGATACAGATGAGGAACTTATAAAACTTGTCGGAAAGATTGACAGACTCGACGGATTTTCGGACGGTTCAAAGGACTATGTGAGGGTTGTCGATTATAAGACAGGAAACAAGGAATTGTCGCTCAGTGAACTTTATTACGGACTTCAGATGCAGCTTGTCATTTATCTTAAGGCGAGCATTGATAAGAAATCTAAGGCTGAAAAGATAGTTGTGCCTGCGGGTATGCTCTATTACAGGATAAAAGACCCTATCTTAAATGAAAAGGTTACACCTGAAAATTTTGAGCAGAAAACTTTGGAATCGCTTGCGATGAACGGGCTTGTAAACGGAGATTTTCCTATGCTTGAGGGAAGTGACAGAAATCTTGAGCAGAACAACGGCGTGTACCAGCCTGATTATGTGTCTTCCGTAAGCAATATTGAAACCGGGAAAAAAGGTCAGCTTAAGAAAAGCTCAGGTGTCACAAATACAGATTGTCTTAATGAGCTTATTAAATTTACGGAGAAAAAAGTTGTAGATATGTCGGAGGAGATACTTGACGGAAAAACACTTGTAAATCCGTATAAGACAAATGAGTCACAGCCAAAATCAGCCTGTATGTATTGTGCGTTCAGGAGTGTGTGCAGATTTGACAGCAGGCTTTATGGCAATGATTACAGGATGTTTGAAAAATTGTCGGATGATGATGTTATGAGAATTATTCATGGGGAACTGTCGGAGGAGGAATGATATGGGCGATACAAGATGGACGGATGACCAGCAGAGAGTTATTGATGCGAGAAATTGCAATCTTTTAGTTTCAGCGGCGGCTGGTTCGGGCAAGACTGCGGTGTTAGTTGAGCGAATTATAAAAATGATAACTGATGAAAAAAACAATGTGGATATTGATAGATTGCTGGTGGTTACCTTTACAAATGCGGCGGCAGCAGAGATGAAAACAAGAGTGGGTGAGGCTATAGAGAGCAGGCTTCTTGAAGAACCTGACAATGAACATCTCCAAAGACAGGCTTCGCTTCTTCATAATGCACAGATTACGACAATGCACAGTTTTTGTCAGTATGTCATAAGAAATTATTTTCATGTGATAGATATTGACCCTGCTTTTAAGGTTGCAAATGAGAATGATATGAAGATTGCTCAGAGTGAAATTCTTGCTGAGCTTATCGAACAGCGTTATGAAACGGAAAAAGATAATGAAAATTCAGCGTTTCATCTATTTTCAGAAATGTTTGCTCACGGCCGTGATGACAGTAAGATTGAGTCGATTGTGCTTGAATTATATGGGAAAGCCATGAGTTACCCGTGGCCTGAAAAGTGGCTCAATTCGATTACGGACATATATAAATGTGAGAATGTGCAGTCACTCGAAAAGACTAAATGGATAGGCGAGTTTGTAAGTTATGTTAAGGAGCTTGTAAATTCATACAAATTACTTGCCGAAAAAGCAATAAAAATATGTGATGAGTCTGACGGTCCGGCAAAATACAGAGCAGCTTTTGAGGATGACATAAGGCAGTTTGATGATATATGCAAGGCGGAGAATTTTGAAGAATTGTCGGCGGCATTTGGAAAAGTTTCAAGGATGGATAAGGGCAGAATTACAAAGAAAGACAATGTCGATGTAGAGAAAAAGGACATGGCAAGTGCGTTCAGGGACTCTTATTTTTCAAGTCAGGGAGGAATGATAAAACTTCAGGAGAAATTTTTCAATAAAACTTTGGAGCAGCAGATACAGGAATTAAATGAGATGGCACCTGCCGTGGAGGAACTTGTCAAGCTGACGATTGATTTTATCCATGCGTTTGCAAAGCGAAAAAGAGAGGACGGGGTTATTGATTTTAATGATATGGAGCATTTTGCCCTTGCAATACTGACGAGTGAAAATAAGGAAGGTGAGGTAGTTCCGAGCAAGGTGGCAGAAGAACTCAGGGAGTATTATCAGGAGATAATGACGGATGAGTATCAGGACAGCAATTATGTTCAGGAGCTTATACTTACCAGCATTTCGGGAGAGCCTGCAACTGCTCCTTATATGTTTATGGTAGGTGATGTAAAGCAGAGTATTTACGGTTTCAGGCTGGCAAGACCGGAATTGTTTATGAACAAATATAACAGCTACAGTCTTGAGGGTGGAACAAAGGAGCATAGAATTGATTTAAAGCAGAATTTCAGAAGCAGGGCTTGTGTGCTTGAAAGTTCAAATGCTGTCTTTGAGAAGATAATGAAGCCGTGTCTTGGCGGTGTTGAGTATGACGAAGCGGCAAGACTTGTGCCGGGGCGGGTTTACGAGGAGACAGACAAAAAAACGGCAGAAAAAGCGTCAATTATTCTTATTGACAAAAAAGCAGATAATGACGATGGAATGATGGACAAAGAGCTTGAGGCCGCAGCAATCGGAAATAAGATAATTGAGATGGTGCAGGGTGAAAATCCGCTTTATGTATGGGGAAAACAGGGTTATCACAGGGTTACATACAGCGATATTGTAATACTTTTAAGGAGCGTTCAGGGGTGGACAGAGCCGTTTCTTGAAACATTGTCTGATATGGGAATACCAGTGTCGGCAGGCACGAAAGCAGGATTTTATGAGTCGATAGAAATTCTCACAATGACAAATCTGCTCAGGATAATAGACAATCCGAGACAGGATATACCGCTTGTGTCAGTGCTTCGCTCGGTCTTTGTGGGACTTAGTGATGATGAACTTGCGGCGATAGCCGTAATGCCGAGGACTCTTGATTATTGGGATGCAATGAGCCTTTTTGTAAAGACAGTGAGAAAAGAAGACGGCACAGAAAAGTATATGACAAATATAGTTCTTGATGAAAAAGAAGCAGATGAGCTGGCAGACAGACTGGAAGATTTTATGGATAAATTAAATTATTATCGTGAATTGGCAAAAGAACTTCCGGTCGATAAGATAATACAGACAATTTATGATGAAACTGATTTTTATGATATTATGTCGGCAATGCCGGCGGGCGAAAAGAGGGCGGCAAATCTCGATATTTTACTGGGACAGGCGAGGGATTATGCAGCAAACGGGCATCATGGAATATTTAAGTTTACACATTTTGTCGAGAATATAAAAAAGGCGGCGCTTGATATTGGAGAAGCATCGGTAAACAATGAGAGCATGAACGCAGTAAGAATAATGACAATGCACAAAAGCAAGGGACTTCAGTTTCCGGTTGTATTTGTGTCAGGACTTGGAAAAAGTGTAAATCTCATGGAGGCAAACGACAAGGTTATAATAAATTCGGACTATGGTGTCGGAACTGATTATGTAAATCTTAAACTTATGTACACCGAAAAAAGTCTGTTCAACAATTTCCTCAGAAGTAGGATAAAAGTTAATGCACTTGCCGAGGAAGTAAGAATGCTTTATGTTGCGATGACAAGAGCCGAAGAAAAACTGTTTTTAACCGGAGTGTCTGCAAATATTCTGCAGGGAAACATGGGAGCAAGAGGAGAGGGAAAAAAGAAGATAACGACATGGAAAGAAAAAGGGCAAAACCTTGAATTTTCGGGACTTTTGTCACTTACAAAGCACATAGACATGATAATGGCTGCGATAGCTGACAGACCTGTTTTTAAGGAGTGCATAGAAGAGCTGGAATCTGAAAAAGTGTATGGAACAAATGATGAACTTTTTGACCTTGAGGTGGTATCAGTCAATAATATTGTAAGCGTATCAAAGGAAAACCGTGAGATAGCAAAACAAAAAGAAAAAGAACTTATAAACTGGGATGCGTCAAAAGTTTATGATAAAGAAATGAAAGATTATATAGCACAGAACTTGGAATTTTCGTATAAATATGAAAATGAACTTGGAATACCTGTTAAAGTGTCTGTATCTGAACTTAAAAGAATAGCGATGGAAAAACTTGACGAGTTTAATGCTGGAGATGTTGAGGAAAATCCGGTACGAGAGGAGGAAATTTCGCTTTTTGACGGCTTGCATGAGGAGTGTTCATTAGACGGTAAAAATAATGAGAATGTAGCAGAAAGCAAATATGCAGATATACCACGACCTGACTTTATGAAAAAAGAGGAAGTAAAGACGGGTGCCGCAAGAGGAACACTTTATCATCTTGTTATGGAACATATTCCGTATGAAAGACTTGACAAAGATTTTGACTTTGCACTGTTTATTGAAGAACTTGTGCAGGGCGGTTATATGACCGAAGAAGATGCAAAAGCGTTGAATGTAAAGAAATTTGAGTGGTTTGCAAAGAGCAGATTATGCGGCAGGATGAGGGCGGCAGCAGAAACAGGGGAACTTAAAAGAGAGCAGCCGTTTATGATAGGAATACCCGCAAATGAAGTATATCCTGACAATAGTGACAGTGATGAGCTTATAATGATTCAGGGAATTATTGATGCCTTTTTTTATGAGGGCGAGGATATAATACTTGTTGATTACAAGACAGATTTTGTCATGAAAGGACATGAAGAAAAACTGGTAGAAAGGTATAAAACACAGCTTGATTACTATGCGAGAGCGATAGAGAGTGTGACCGGTAAAAAGGTGAACGAAAAGATTATTTATTCATTTTCAATTGGTAGAGAAATAATGGTAGTGTAGATATATATGCATAATATTAGCTCCGGTCAAAAGCCGGAGCTTTAAAATTTTAAGAATATTGCCAAAATTTTCATACGCTACTCCTTGACAGTCGTAGCATGAGGCTAACTTTTCTGGTTCTTCGTCTGATGGACTGTTACCTGTGTCAAAATAACTAATGGTTTTTACCACTAATGAGCATTTCCATCATAGTTTTTATATAAGGACTTACTTTTTGGATAAGGCTGTTTATAAGTCCATTTGAACTTGAATCTGCCCAATATGTTGTAAATTTCTTGAATTTAAGATAATTTATTATGGACCATGGATTATAAATATCTTTTTTATCTGAAAGCCCAAACTCATCAAGTGAATCAAATACTTCCTGTTCAGTAAAACCAAATGCTGTTTCATACAGATTTGATGTTGTTGTAATTATGACAAGGTTGTTTAGGTCGCTGAAAATACTTTCACGGGAAACTCTTGCCATACGCACCCTCCGTTCGATTTTATACCGTTTATCATAAATCTGTAAATAGATTTTAACATTTGGATATATTAAAGTAAAAGCAACTTGTCGGACTGTTGCAAAAATACCCATTCGTTACATTGTGCCGTAATATATCAAAAAATTCTGTTAATATAAAGTTGATCAAAGATTGCAATGTTTGAAATTGATTTTTGAAATCAATGTAAGTGTATAGTAAATGTTGATTAAAAAGATATTTTTATAATAAAAGTATTTGACAAAAAGAGTGTGATTTGATATTATTTTGACTTAGGATGAGGTGAAGGAATGGATTTATGTAGGAGAGCAGAATACAGAGAAAAAATGTCATGCAAGTGCAACATTAAGTAATGTACAATAATAATTAGGATAATTCATACATATATAGCAGAAAATAGGGTGGGATGTATGAATTATCTGTTTTAGGAGAAAAAAATGTTTAGGTTGAATTTAAAAAGATTTATTAAAAATAAAATTATGGTTTCTGTCGTGATAGTTATTTTTTTCTTGGTTACAATGTACATTTATAAAGATGATGAAATAAAATGGACAAGCAGACCATATCTTCCGATACAGGATAGTTTAAAAATAATGCCGGTATTATTTTTTTTATTTATGATATTATCATATGAAATTTTTTATCAGATAAAAAAGAACAGTTTGCAGGAAACAATATATGCAGGAAGATATGGGAAACAAAAACAGTTTTTTTATGATTTTTTTATCGTATTTTTTCTTGATATTATGACAACTTTATATATTTTTGCAGGATATCTGAGATATTATCATATAAAGAATATTACAAATCAGACATATATTTGGTATTCGGTTCGAGTGTTAGTGATTTATGTGTTTTTGGCTTTGTTGGTTGCAGTATTTTTTGGAATTTTTGCAGCACAGTTTTATAAACGAATTGCAGGAATAAGTGTTTTGCTATGTCTTTATTTTCTTCTAAGCGACACATTTAACATTTTCATAGCAAATCTTTTTATGGATAATTATGAATTAAGCAATAAATCATTGATTTTTGCTTTGTTTTATAGAAATGCAGATGCATTGTTGGATAATAACTATTTTCTTACTGCTGAAAATACAAATATTTATAGAGTTCTTTTCTGGATTATATTATGCATGACACTTATTTGTATAAAAAATAAAAATGAAATTAGAAAAAAAATTGTGTTATCAATATTGACGCTGGTTTCATTTGTTATTGCCCAATTACCTTCGGGAGCATGCTATATATTTGAGTATGCATCCAATGCAGATGCATGGACACATGAACAAATTTATTATGATGAATATTTTTCTAAATATGATACTAAAAGTGAAAATATTATTAAGAAAGTAAAAAAATATAATGATAAATTTAAAATAGTCAGATATGATATGACATATGAAATATCGGATGTTTTAAATGGAAAAGTTGAAGTTGTACCTGATAAAAAAAATTTAAATGAGTACCAGTTTACAATGTACCATGGATACAAAATAAAAAGGATTACAAATGAGGAAGGGGAGGAGTTAGAGTATTCAGTAACGGGTGGAGATTACATAAATATTATTAATAAAAAAGAAAATATACAAAAGATAGTTTTTGAGTATTCAGGATATTGTAGATTTTTTTATTCAACAACTCAGGGGATTAATCTTCCAGGGAGCTTTGCGTATTATCCTATACCTGGATGGCATCAGATATATGATGTTGATGAAATGAAATATACACATAACTATCTTAAAAATAATCCGGAATTTAATCTGAAGATTGTAAATAAAGGAAATTATAATATAAATGTAAATCTGCCTGAAAAGGATAAAAACGGAAAATATCAATGTTTTAATGGAAATACAACGGCACTTACAATTACGGGAAGTCATTATTTTGAAGAAAGAAAGTATGAAGGAACGGGAATTTTGTATTCAAATACTGATAAAGAAATTTTTTCAGTTAATAAAAGTTATTTTGTTGAATTGTTTAAGATATTGAAAAAAAATGGATTTGAGTCATCCGATAAAAAAATAGTATTATATGATTCTGGTGGTGAGGATTATTGTTGTGTTACTAATACAGGAATTTATGGCAGATTGGTTGAATTGCCGGATTATATTCAGAGTCTTAAGGAAAGTGATAAAGACTATTTTAGATATGTAATGGAGAGTGGAAAATGAGTGAAGAAATAAAAAATAAATTGGAAATATGTAATGTAGAAAAGAAATTTAAAAAGAATGAAGTTTTAAAAAAGTTAAACTGTACATTAGAAAGCGGGGTATATGCTATTTTAGCACCAAATGGTGTGGGGAAGACGACTTTAATGCGTTGTATAGCTGATATTTATTCATATCATGGTGAGATAAAATTTAATGGGAAAAACATAAAAAAACAAAAGGTTAAGATAGGATATCTGCCACAACAGTTTGGTTTGTTTCCGGAACTTACTGTTTATCAGATGATGGAATATTTTTGCAATCTTAAGAAGATATCAAAAAAAGAAAGGAAAGCTGCGATTGAGATTTGTCTTAAAAAGGTAAATCTTTATGATAAGAAAGATGAAAAAAACAGAAAACTTTCTGGAGGAATGATAAGGAGAGTGGGCATAGCGCAAGCGATACTTGGAGAGCCTGATATCATCCTTTTTGATGAACCAACGGCGGGACTTGATCCTGAGGAGAGAATGAGATTTAAAAATATAATAAACAATATTACAGGAAACAGTATTGTGTTAATATCAACTCATATAGTTGAAGATGTTGAGGCATGCTGTGAGAGTGTGCTTATAGCAAGTGATGGAAGGATAAAAAAACAGGGAACTGTAGAACAGATACAGGAGTGTGCTAAAAATAGGATAATAGAGATACCTGAGGAAAAAATTGAAGATGATAATATATTATTCGTAGAAAAGTCATATATAAAAGAAGGAAAAAAAATGTATCGTGTTATTACAAAAAATATAGATGAGAATGGCGTGGAGCCTACCGTGGAGGATGGTTATTTATGTTTGCTAAAAGAGGATTAGAAATATGGTTTGAAAAGATAAGATTCGAATGGAAAGGTTTTGGTAGGATAAAATATCTGCCGTTTATAGTTGATTATATATTGTTGCCATTATTTGTTATAGTTTGTACAAAAACATCTGTTATGTATAGGGAAGAATTTTATTTTTCATTACATGGTGAATATTTTATCCCATTTATGTCAATATGGTGGATAATATTGATATTGCAGGAGTATGTTGAAGGTGTGGGAAGTGAAGTTATAAGGATATACGATAAAAATAAGCTGCCTGAATTATTTTTTTATTTTTGTATCTATCTTATAAGCCTTATTCCGATATTTGTTTTTTCTGTAAAAGCATGGGAAGTTGATATTGAAACAATAGAGATGTTTTTGGCTGAAAGTATATTTTATTTTGGAGTAGTAGTGTTTATGACATTTGCGTTTAAGTCTATACTTGCGGCAGTAGTATCAGTGCTTGGTTATACGCTTTTATCCCAGTCGGTCTTTAATGAGTTGTGGGAAAAATTTAAACTGAATGATTTTAGGAATGTTAGAGGATATATATTTGTAGGTATATGTTTTATTATACTTGGGATTGTTGAAAAACAGAGGAAAAGAGTATAAAACGATTTTAAGATATGTGAGGGATGTCTATATAAATTTTCTTGCTGTAATAGTTTATTATGAAGATGAAAAGAACTGTAATTTTTATCAGCCGTGGAAACGGACAAAATAGAAATTACAGTTCTTTTCGTGTGCTTAAAAGCTGTGTTAATAAATTGCCTTTGACAACATAGAGATAGCTATACCTCTATGTTTTCGATATCCTTTATCCACATATTGACTGATGCATCACTAGGCATACGCCAGTCACCTCGCGGAGAGAGTGCAACACTTCCGACTTTTGGTCCGTCAGGGAGGCATGAGCGTTTGAACTGCTGTGCAAAGAAACGCCAGTAAAATGTTCTGAGCCATTTATATATGGTTTCTTTGTCGTAGTCACCGTCAAATGTGTATTTTGCAAGGCGGTATATCTTTGACGGCGTGTAGCCAAATCGCATAATATAATATAAGAAGAAATCGTGCAATTCATATGGACCGACAAGGTCTTCTGTTTTCTGTGCGATTTTTCCGTCTTTGTCAGGCGGAAGAAGTTCAGGGCTTACAGGAGTGTCGAGTACATCCATAAGTACATCGTGAAGCTGTTTGTCAGGTGTTGTCTCGGCATAATACAAGACAAGGTATCTTACAAGTGTTTTTGGTACGGAGCAGTTGACACCGTACATTGACATATGGTCACCGTTGTAGGTTGCCCATCCGAGTGCAAGCTCTGACATATCACCTGTTCCTATTACCATTCCGTTTAGCTCATTGGCAAGGTTCATAAGGATAAGGGTACGCTGTCTTGCCTGAGAGTTTTCGTAAGTTACATCATGGATTGAACTGTCATGCCCTATATCCCTGAAATGAAGATTAACTGCTTCATGAATAGGTACTTCTTTGAGTGTTGCACCGATTTTTTCGGTAAGGATGCACGCATTCTGGTAAGTTCGGTCGGTTGTTCCAAAACATGGCATTGTTACTGCACAGATGCCGCTTCTGTCAAGGCCGAGCATATCAAAGGCTTTTGCTGTAACTAAGAGTGCAAGTGTTGAGTCAAGTCCGCCTGAAATACCGATTACGGCTGATTTACAATGTGTGTGTTCAAGTCGCTTTTTTAGTCCTTTTGCCTGAATATTAAGTATTTCGTCGCATCGGCGGTCACGGTCATTTTTATCATTAGGTACAAATGGTGTTTTCTCAAAGTGACGGGTGAGAGTTGTGTCGCAAATGTTTTTAAATTCAAATTCAGCCACCTCATATCCGTTTGTTTCAGGATCATTGATGGTAAAAGTGGACATTCTCCTGCGTTCGCTAACAAGTCTGCCAAGATCAATCTCGCTTATTGTCATACCGTTTTCAAAGCGTTTTGTTTCAGAGAGAATACTTCCGTTTTCGGCTATAAGATTGTGTCCTGCAAAGACGAGGTCTGTTGAGGATTCGCCCTCACCGGCATCTGCATAGATGTAGCCGCTAATAAGTCGTGCTGACTGGTTTTTTACGAGTTCACGCCTGTAAAGGTCTTTGCCTGTTGTTTCATCGCTTGCTGAAAGATTTGCGATAACGGTCGCTGATGCCATGGCATGATAACATGATGGCGGAACCGGCATCCACAAATCCTCGCATATATCTATGCCTATGACAAGTTCCGGGAGATTTTTTGCTTTGAACAGCAGATTTGCACCAAATGAGACAAATGAGCCGGAATCTTCTAATTCATAACCAAGTTCAGGTATATCTATATAAGAAACTTCTTTAGGTCCGACTGCAAAATGCCTTGCTTCGTAAAATTCTGAATAATTCGGAATATGTTGTTTTGGAACGAGTCCGAGCAGTGTGCCGTTAAATACTACAGCGGCGACATTGTAAAGTTTAAAATTATTAAGAAATGGCAGTCCGACTATTGTTACCATATCAAGATTTTCAGATGCCTTGATTATCTTTTTCAGACCGTCAAGTGAGCCTTTGAGAAGAATATCCTGTAAGAAAAGGTCATTACAGGTATAACCTGATATTACAAGCTCAGGGAAAACGGCAAGTTTTACATCAAGTTTATGAGCTTCATTCATTGCTTTTATAATGTTTTCTGTATTAAAATCCGTATCACCGACTCTTATGTCAGGGGTGATGGCGGCAGCTTTTAAAAATTTATCTTTCATTGTTACCTCCGTTATTTTGATTAGATTGCTGTTTGAGGACTATTGTACCATAAAAAAGGGTTTTTAGACAAAAAAATAAGAATCGCCTGGAGTGACGATTCTTAAGGAGAAGGTATGAAAAAAATTTAAGCACTATCAAATGATTTTGTTTCATTTGATGATGTTATAATAACAAGGGAATGTGAACTTGCAATGTTATTTTTGTTAATTAAATGTGAACAAAAATTTAAAAATTATCATTTTTTGTAGAAACAGGGTGTTTTTTTGAAAAACTAAAAACTTAACGGATAAAGATTAAGGATAAATAAGTAAAAAGCAAATAAAAAAATCAGGAAACACATAAGTATTTGTCCTGATTTCTTTTGGGCGTTAAAAAATATTAAATTAAAATATATAAGAAAATCAAGGAAAGTTTCCTTCGATTGTCTCAACATCAACAGTTGTGATGATACTATTAAAAGGAATTAAGGTCAAGGGGGAAAAGTTAAGTTGAAATAAATTAACATAATTAACGGGAAATGTGCTATTATAATAAGTAGAAAAATAAAAAACTTAATTTTATTAAGCAAAAAATATTAGGATTTAAGGGTTAATACGATATAGGATTGGAGAAAAAATGAAAAACGATGAATTAGACAACATAGATAAAATGATAATAACAATGCTTCAGGAAAATGCAAGAATGTCTTTGAAAGAGATTGCACAGAAAGTATATCTTTCCTCTCCGGCTGTTTCGGCACGAATAGATACACTTGTTCAGAACGGATATATAGAGGGGTTTCATGCAAGAATCAATCCAATCAAGTTAGGGTATCATATAAAAGCATTTATTAATCTTGAGGTGTCACCAATCGACAAAAAAGATTTTTATCCATATATAAACAGTTGCAAAAATGTTGTAGAATGTAATTGTGTAACAGGTGATTATTCAATGCTGCTTGAAGTATTATTTCCAAGCACGGATGAATTAGATCAGTTTATAGGAGAATTACAAAAGTATGGCAGGACAAAAACACTTATTGTGTTTTCAACTTGTGTGGAGTACAGAGGACTTCAGATGTGATAATGGAGGATAAGGTTTGGATTTTACAGGAGCGTTTGACAATATGCCTGACTGCATGGTGGTTGTCAAACGGAATTTAGACAGAGAAGATGGCTTTGAAGAAGTATATTTAAATAAAGCATTTAAGAACAAAAAGAGTTTAATAGACAGTTTTGAATCAAATGTTCTTTTGAAAATTTTTCGAGATAGATATGATGAAATTAAGAGGGTAATATCGGATATTTTTGCGGGGATAAAAAAGGCAGAGATGATTTCTTTGTATAATGAAGAACTTGGAGGAAATTTTTCTGCACAATTTTATATCGCAGGAGAACCCGAATATTGCATATGTATTTTCAGGGAAGAATTTGGAAGCATGGAGAATAAATCATTAAAGTGTGCTTATGATATTTCTAAAGTGGCAAATGAAGCGAAAAGTGCCTTTTTGAAGCATATGGGACAATATATGAAAACTCCGGTAAATTATATTATCGGGATAACTGATATGTTGTGGACATCTAAAAAATATTATCATGACAATGATAAATATATAAGTAAGATAAGAAATGCCTCAGATGTATTGCTGGAAAATATAAATAGGATGTTGGATGTAAGCAGGATAGCAGTCGGAGACACAAGACTTTTATATGAAAAAATTTCTATTAGCGAACTCATTGAAGAAATAATTGGTGAAATAGAAGAATATATAATCGAAAAAGGGCATGAACTTATTGTAAATATGGATGACATATCACAGGATAATGTATATACAGACAAAATGAGATTAAAGCAGGCAATTAAAAATATTGTGCTTAATGCAGTTCAATATACATATAAAAACGGGATTATAAAAGTTACGGTAATAGAGGGAAAACAAAAATTTGGAAATTTATCAATATATGAAATAATAGTGGAGGACAATGGTCCGGGAATTGAAAAACAATATATTGATAATGCATTAAAAAGTATCATATTTGAACATGACAATAAACAGAATGGACATGGAATCGGGCTTGGTCTTTGGATAACAAAAAATTCCATAAGAGTTTTGAATGGAGATTTAAAGGTTGATAGTAAACTTGAAAATGGAACAAAGTGTACGATAAGTGTTCCGTTGTCAACGGAAAAGGATTATTGTAAGGATAATAATTATCTTTCAGAAAACCAGGCATTGAAATTTATCAGACAAAAAAATAAAAACCAGACAAAAAGAGTTTTAATAGTACAAAATTTAATAACATCCAAAAATACACTCAGACAAAAGCTGATATGTCTGGGATTTGATGTAGAATGTGCTTCAACGGGAAAAGAAGCACTTATGATATACAGGGAAAAAGGAGAGGGGTATTATTGTGCCATAATAACTGATGCACAGCTTCCGGAAATAAGTGGTTATGAACTTGTACTAGAAATACGAAAAGAAGAAAAAGGGATATATCTGCCTATAATAGCCCTGTCAAAAACCCATTATATAGAAGATTCCGTATTTTCGGAGGAAATGGGAATAACAATGCATATCAGTAAGGATGCAGATATATCCGTTTTGAAGGCAACATTTGAAAAGCTAAATATTTAGCAATGTTCCTTTTGGCAGCATTTTTCGCAAAGACCGTGAAAAATAACTGTATGTCCTTCTATTTTGCCGGGAAAGTTTGCATTTGCAATAATGTCGATATGCTCAATGGAGTCCATTTTAATATCTAACAGGCACTTGCAGGCTCTACAGAAAAAATGATTGTGCGGAATGGGATTGCCATCAAAGTGAACAAATCCATCTCCGCAATCTATCTGTATAGCTTCGCCATGTTCTACAAGAAAATTCAGGTTTCTGTAAACTGTGCCAAGACTGATATTAGGAAATGTTTTTTGGATATTTAAATAAACTGTATCAGCGGTCGGATGACAGGTAACAGACTTAAGATAGTCCTTTATTGCTTCGC
Source organism: Clostridium sp. AM27-31LB (assembly GCF_003480745.1). Lineage (NCBI taxonomy): Bacteria > Bacillati > Bacillota > Clostridia > Eubacteriales > Clostridiaceae > Clostridium > Clostridium sp. AM27-31LB. Next base: position 30,743 of record NZ_QUJS01000010.1, read on the forward strand.
GCTGTTTGCTGTAGCGAATCGTTGACATAAAAATCACTCCTATATAATGGTAAAAAACAAAAGGTTTTAAGTGTATAAACAATAATAATTACTAATATAGTATATTATACCAATAAGGCAGGTATATGTCAAAAAATAATAGTACAAAAAATTTAATAATAAGGTATAATATAAGTTATATTTATCAATAAAGGAATATTGTTATAAAAGGAGAAAATAGGATGGCACAAATGCGTATTCGCTTGAATCGATTGAAAAGCGGAATGATAATAAAGGATAATATTTATTCTAGAACAGGGACATTTTTAATAGGAGCGGGGACTGTAGCTACACCTGATATTATTTCTTTGCTTACAAAACATCTTATAGAGTATGTTAATGTTGAGTATGATTTATTGGCACACGGGCAATCACAAACAAGTACGATAACTCCTGAACAGAAGAAAATATTTAAAGAAAAATTTTGTATAGCAGAGGAAACAGTATCGAAAAATCTTAAGAAAATGGTGTCAAATGATAAGGATATAGATGTAAATGAATTGCTGGAGTCATTAAATGAAGTTGTAACAAAAGCTGACAATACAGTGAATTTATGCGTTTTATTATCGAAGATGAAAGAAAATGCCTCCGGTCTTTATACACATTCTGTTAATGTTGCATTGTGGGGGCAGATACTTGCAGGATGGATGGGATACAGAGAGGATATGATAGAAAAAGTTGCGATTACGGGTATTTTGCATGATATAGGGATTCTTAAATTTACACAAAATGAGTTAGATGATTTTTCCTTTCACAAGGAACTTGAAATGGGAGCTTTTTCAAAACATTCAATGTATGGATATGAACTTGTTAAAAATAAGGATCTTGACCAGAGTATAAAGCAGGCTGTTTTGACACATCATGAACACGCAGATGGTTCCGGATTTCCACTCGGTGTTGACAATAAAAGCTTAAATCCGATACAGAGAGTTATTGAGATAGCAGATGTTTATGATACGCTGCTTATGAGAGAGCCGGGATTTAAGAGAATGTCACCTTTTGAAGTATTGATACAATTAAATGAAGTGGAAGGTAATAAATATGATCCGTCAGCACTTCTGATATTTACATCAAGGCTTGCACAGACTTTCATACAGTGCAGAGTGCGGCTGAATAACGGTCAGGAAGGAAAAATAGTATTGTTTAATAAGTACAGTATATTAAGACCACTTATTCAGGTTGGTTCGGGATTTGTTGATCTGGCATTGAGAAAAGACTTAAATATAGTGGAGCTGCTTGATTAAGCCGGAGCACCATCAAATATGTGTAGCAGTCAAAAAGGCAGTGATATAAAGAAAGTATGAAAAATCAGAGTACATGATAGCAAAAAAGGAGGAAAACACTTTTGTGATTTCCTCCTTTAAAAATCTTTATATGATATTTACGCAGAAATTATTAACCGAAATATCTTTCAAGTAAGCCTTTGAAAGCTTTTCCATGTCTAGCCTCATCTCTAGCCATCTCATGAACTGTATCATGGATTGCGTCAAGTCCGAGTTCTTTAGCTTTTTTGGCAAGAGCCATCTTTCCAGCTGTAGCACCGCACTCGGCATCTACACGCATCTCAAGGTTTTTCTTTGTGCTGTCTGTGATAACTTCGCCGAGAAGTTCTGCAAACTTAGCAGCATGCTCTGCTTCTTCGTAGGCTGCTTTCTCCCAGTAAAGTCCGATTTCAGGATAACCCTCACGATGAGCAACTCTTGCCATAGCAAGATACATACCTACTTCTGAACATTCGCCGTTGAAGTTGTCTCTGAGTCCCTGAAGAATTTCCTCATCTACGCCCTGTGCTACACCAACAACGTGCTCAGCAGCCCATGTAAGCTCGCCCTCTTCCTGTTTGTTAAACTTGTCTGCTGAAACTCCACACTGTGGACATTTTTCAGGAGCTGCATCTCCTTCATAAACATAACCGCATACTGAACATACCCATTTTGCCATAATAATAATCTCCTTTTCTAAAAATTATATTGTTTGATTTTTGTTAAAAAATTTGTTGTTTAATCATTAGTAAATAGTAATTATTACTGTTTATGTGTTTTATATTATCATTTATTATTTACTTTGTCAACAGAAAAAATGTATTTTTTTTTAAAATGATGAAAAAATACTGTTTAAGGGTGAAAGTACAATGAAAATGTAGTTGTAATAGAGTGGCAAGGTTGTGTGAAAACCGTTGGAATATAGTGATATATAAGAATAAATCAGGAAAATAGGATAATGGTACGAATATTGTAAATTTTATATAAAATATCATTATCAAAGATGTAAAAAATATATTTTACATCTTGTGGGGAGAAAAAGACCGGTGGTATTGCAAATGGGTTAGGTATGGCTAATAATGATAATGAATACTGATAAAGTATGAAATATTTGTCATTTTGCAAAAAAAATAGTATTCTATTATAATTGATATAGTGGCATAGCGGTTTTGAGGTAAATTAGTGTCGCAGATTGTATTATTGCTGTGTATCTTTTGTAATATTACAAACCGCTTTAATTTTTTGTCGGTGTTTGACAGGAGATGGGTCACAAATCTATGAATAGAGGATAACAAATAAAATGAAAAAGTATCAGATGATAAAATTTTACATATCAAGAATTTATAAAAACATATACAGATTTATTAGATGGGGGATTTTTTCGGCGATAGTAGGAATCGTTGTCGGTTCTTTTAGTACATTGTTTGCGTATTGTCTGAGAGTGGTGACAGAGATAAGAACCGGACATCCGCAGATAATATTTGCACTTCCGCTCGGAGGTATTATTATAGTGGCACTTTACGGAATTTTTAAATATAAAAATGATAAGGGTACAAATCTTGTCTTATCGACAATTCATGCGGAAACAGAAATACCTTTCAGAATGGCACCGCTCATTTTTATATCTACGATTATCACGCATTTTTTGGGAGGTTCGGCAGGCAGAGAGGGAGCAGCATTGCAGCTTGGCGGAAGCATAGGAAATCAGCTTGGAAGATTGTTTAGATTTGATGAAAAAGACAGACGAATAGTAGTTATGTGTGGAATGAGTGCGGCGTTTTCGGCAATATTTGGGACTCCGATAGCTGCATCAATATTTTCAATGGAAGTTGTGAGTGTTGGGGTAATGTATTATGCCGCACTTGTGCCATGCGTATTTGCGGCACTAATTGCATCAAAATTTGCAACACATATGGGCATAGGACCTAATACATTTAATATAGCATATATACCGGGATTTCAGATAGTACCGAGCATAAAGATAATCATTCTTGCAATGTGCTGTGCGGCATTGAGTGTAATTTTTTGTATGGTACTTCACGGACTCGGCGACATTTACAGGGAAAAAATTAAGAATCCTTATATAAGGATAGTTTTTTCAAGCATTATCATAATAATACTCACTGTTATACTTCATACGGACGACTATATGGGGGCAGGCGTGCCCGTGATAGTGAGGGCGATACATGGAAATGTAAAGCCGATGGCTTTTATATGGAAGATAATTTTTACGGCACTTACTCTTGAAGCCGGATTTAAGGGTGGTGAGATAGTACCGTCATTTTTTATAGGGGCGACTTTTGGCTGCCTTTTCGGTCAGATTTTTGGAATTTCACCGTCACTTTGTGCAGCAGTTGCTATGATGGCTGTTTTTTGTGGAGTGACAAACTGCCCGATAACATCAATGTTGATAGCATTTGAACTTTTCGGCTATGAAGCTGTGCCATTCTTTCTTATTGCAATAAGTGTAAGTTATCTTATGTCAGGATATTATGGATTGTATCATGATCAGACTATCGTTTATTCTAAATATAAGGCAGAATATATAAACAGAAAGGCGAGGGAATAATATAATTGGTAACAGTTCAGCCTTCCATTTATTATATTCATAAACCTGCCAGCAAGCTGTCAGCCGCTGCTACGCAGCTTATGTTTATTTCATTTATAAATGAAAGGCTATTCTACCCAAAAAGGATAATAAACAATAAAATAAGCAAGCTTATTTATTGCCAATTATCTTTTTTGTGCTGAACTGTTACTATAATTGAGATAAAAACGCAAAAAACACTTGACACACATATATATATTGTGGTAATGTTAATTTTGTTCTTTGAATTGCAGGACACACTGCCGTAGACAGTAGGTGCCGGTGAACCGGTGTAAGTACAAACGCCTACCGAGGAAGATGAATTTCGATATGAATTATTTTCACCTCGTTCGGCTGGATTTATGCGACGAGGTTTTTATTTTGCCTGAAAGAGATTGTGTTTTGTTTAAATATAATCGACTTTTTAGGACAAACTATATTGTCTGTCTGCAGTGGATATTATGGGGAGAACCCAGGAAAGGAGACTTACTCATGGCAAAAGTTGAAATCAAACAGCCTATAGTTGATGAGATTAAGGCAAAGATTGACGGTGCTGCAACTGTTGTACTTGTAGACTATCGTGGACTTACAGTAGAGCAGGATACAAAGCTTCGTAAAGGACTTAGAGAGGCAGGATGTGAGTACAAAGTTTACAAGAACACACTTATGAAGCGTGCTTTTGAAGGAACTGATTTTGCTCAGTTAGATGACTTACTTGACGGACCATCTGCTATCGCTATTTCAAAAGAGGATGCAACAGCTCCTATCAGAGTGCTTAACAATGTAGCAAAGGAAGCTGAGGCACTTGAATTTAAGGGTGCAGTAGTAGAAGGAACATTCTACGATGTTGACGGTGTTAAAGCACTTGCAAGCATCCCTTCAAGAGAGGAACTTATTTCCAAGTTACTTGGTTCTTTACAGTCACCTATCACAAATCTTGCTCGTGTTCTTAATCAGATCGCTGAAAAGGGTGATGGAGCTGCAGAGGCTTAATTATTTGAACGAAACGGGAACGGTAGGTTTCCAAAGAAAATGCTGATGTTTGCACTTTCGGTGTGAGCGGCGGCAGGATACTACATCAGTCAGATGACTGATGCAACGAATTTATAAAATATATTTATTATGGAGGTAATGAGATGACAACTCAGGAATTTATCGATGCTATCAAAGGCATGACAGTTTTAGAATTAAATGATTTAGTAAAAGCTTGTGAGGAAGAATTTGGTGTTTCTGCAGCAGCAGGTGTTGTAGTTGCAGCAGGTGCAGCAGGTGCTGACGGAGCAGCTGAGAAAGATGAGTTCGATGTAGAGCTTACAGAAGTTGGACCAAACAAAGTTAAGGTTATCAAAGTTGTTCGTGAAGTAACAGGTTTAGGACTTAAGGAAGCTAAGGAAGTTGTTGACGGAGCTCCTAAGGTTGTTAAAGAGGGTGCATCTAAGGAAGAAGCTGAAGACATCAAAGCTAAGATCGAAGCTGAAGGTGCTAAGGTTACACTTAAATAATTTACTGAACATTTATAATGTGAGGAAAATATACTGTCATCCAGACAGAAATAAAAAGGCGGACTGCTTTCAAAGTGGTTCGTCTTTTTTATTAGTAACAGTTCAGCCTTTCATTTCTTACATTCATAAACCTGCCAGCGAGCTGTCAGTCGCTGCTTTGCAGCTTATGTTTATTTACGCGAAAGTAAAGTGAGGATGGAACAAATTTATTTGTTCCATCTGAGCGTGCTCGCGAGGGCTTTGCCCTCATTTCAGAAATGAAAGGTTATTCTACCATAAAAAGGTACTTAACAATACAATGAACAAGCTCATTGTATTGCCAATTATCTTTTTATGGCTGAACTGTTACTTTTATTATAAAAATATGCAAAAATTGCTATTGATTATATTTGAGTAATTGCATATAATAAAGATAAGAACAGCATAGTTTCTTATTTGGTGTGTTCCTACCGAAGGCGTTGAAGTGGAAAACGATATAGGTTGGCGTGTCCCTGCCAAAGGCGTTGAAATGGGAAACAATATAGGTTGGTGTGTCTCTACCAAAGGCGTTGAAACGAGAAGCGATAAAGGGAAGCATATGCTTCCTTTTTGTTTAGGAGGAATACATAGGTGAAATTTAGCAAAGTACAGTTTGTGTATATTGATATAGATTATTTAAAAGCAATGAATGAAGCAGATTCAGAAATATTTTACGATGAAAATAATAAGGAGTATAAGTTTAAACCGCACTTAGGGATGCTTATAAATCAGGAAGACAGGGAATATGTTATTCCGTTGACATCTGCAAAAGAAAAACATAAAAAATGGGCAGATGTATCAGGTGAATGGTATAGGATTTATGAAATTATAGATATTACAACAACACCTGTTAGAAAAAATGATATTATTGTTGATATAAAAAATCAAGACTTATTGAAAAATATTCCATTGGAAACAAGGAAGAATTATAAACAAAGAATTTTATCTGTGTTGGATATAAGAAAAATGTTTCCAGTGAAAAAGGGTGTATATACTAAAATTAAATTTGAAATTAGTAGTCGGGCATCAATCGCGGATAATCAGAGAATGGCATTGATGTTAAAGGAATATAATTTTATATGTAATATAAAAGAAAAGATTGAGGAGAAAGCTGAGAAAATATATGTAAAGCAACAGAAGAAAAATAAAATATTAAAATATCATTGCAATTATAAGAAATTAGAGCAGGCTTCGGATGAGTATTAAAACTCATCCAGCACTTTTGCAACACCGTTCTCTTCATTTGATAATGTAACAAAGTCGGCTTTTTCTTTGACAATATCAAGTGCGTTTGCCATCGCAATGCCGTATCCACAATGTTCTATCATCTCAATATCGTTTATATCATCACCAAAAGCACATATATCTTTAAGTGAAATATCAAGATAATCTGCCATATGTTTGATGGCATCGAGTTTGCTTGCTTTTTTGTGAAAAAATGTATATGTGGTTTCACCACGGTAATGGAAATATTCACAGCCGCATTTGTCGGCAATGGCTTTTGCAATATTGTTATCAGATATATGAGCAACTATCTTGCACGCTTCTTCGGGAAATGATTTGTCTATGTCAAAATAAATTCCCGGAGAGTGATCTTGTTTTATATTGTTAAAAGATTGATTTTCAGTTTTTTTGCCGTTTGCGGCTGTGTTGATGCCGGCAGCGGCAGGGTTTGCAATGTTGGCTGGAAACCTATACAATGCCGTAGTTGTTGGAATGGCTATGTGGGAAGTGCAGTCATATTTTTTTAGTTCGTTTATTATGTCGTTTGTCATATCTTTAGTCATTGTGCGTGAATATACGAGTCTGCCGTTTTCATATACAAGTGTTCCATCGGTAAGTATCTGAAAATCTGCGTGAAGTTTTCTTGCATAATAAGAAGCACCGACTATGTATCTGGCTGTTGCGATTGCAATGTGAATACCTTTTTTGCGGCATCGTTCAAAGGCTTTTATGGTTTCTGTTGTTATCTCTTTATTGTTATTTAGGGCAGTTCCGTCTAAATCCGTAACTATAAGTTTTGGTGTAAACATCTTTTTCTCCTGTTTTTTAAATATATTTTACCATATATAAGTAAGTTAATATATGAAAAAATATATATAAAAAAGTTATCTGCACTTACATTTTGGGTGTTTTTTGCATTTTTGACATTTGCGGCATTTTTTACAGTCGCAGAAAGTGTCGAGCATTTTTGAAACTTCGTCCCAAGAGTGTTTCATACAGATTGCTTTTCTGTCAAGACAGCAGTTATATTGGGTTGCTTTTCTAATGCAGTTTTTGATGGACATATGTTAGAGTCTCCTTTTGACAGGGAATATAGATGCCCGTGAAACTATCATACATTATAAAATTGAACAGCTATAACAAATAGAATGCAATATATAATTTGTTTCGTAAACATCTATATTATTATATTAATTTGATAATCATTTGGTTACTATTTTGTAGTATGCTATATATGAACTGTTACTGTGTTTTGGTTAATGTTTACTCGCAAGCTTGACAATAGCTGTCAGGCTATAGGCAGGAGTTATAAAAATGCAAGAGCTTAGAGGTGAAGTAAGATGACATTCTGTTGCTGAGAAAAACAAATTGTTATTATATAATCATCTCATAAAAAGTTGCTGAGAAAAGAGGTTTATTATGGCTGGGATTTTAATTGTTGAGGATGATACTACAATAAATGAGATGGTTGCAAGAAATCTTAAGATGGTAGGTCACAAATGTACACAGGTATATGACGGTAAAGAGGGACTTGAAATGATTGAAAATGGAGATTTCGACTTGGTGCTGCTGGATGTTATGCTGCCCGGAATGTCGGGGTTTGAGATTATGGAAAAGACTAAGGATGTACCGGTAATATTTGTGACGGCAAAGGGGGAACTTAACGATAAACTGCACGGTCTTTCGATAGGAGCGGAGGATTATATCGTAAAGCCGTTTGAGATATTGGAACTTATCGCAAGAATAAATGTAGTGCTCCGCAGGGCAAAGAAAAATGATGATGTCTTTAAGATAAGTGATGTTGAGGTAAATCTTGACAGGCACGATGTATTTAAAAATGGGGAGAGAGTTCAGCTTGCACCGCAGGAGTATGAGCTTCTGGAAGTGCTTATTTTAAATAGAAATATGGCAATGTCGAGGGAGAAACTTCTTGAACTTGCGTGGGGATGGGACTATATGGGAGATACAAAAACGGTTGATGTTCATATAAGAAAACTTAGAAAAAAATTAGGGCTTGAAAAGGAAATCTGCACGATAAATAAGCTTGGTTACAGGCTTGAAACTGATTAAAAAGAGGAGATTATTATGAAGTTATGGCAGAAATTATATGTGGTGCTTATTATTCCGATACTGCTGATTTTAAATATTGCGATATACCTGCTTTTTGGAATTACATATAAGGAAAATATTGCAGCGGAAAAAAAACAGGCGGTCGGGGATTTTGGAATGATAATTGACCAGATTTATGGTGAAATGCAGCAGTCACAGTTAAATGACAGGGATGTTAAAAATATAATTCAGAAATATACCAATTATTATAAGCAGCAGAAGATAGAACTTGGACTATGGCAGGGCGAGAAAAAAAAGAAGATTTATTATTCGGATAAGGCTCATTTTAATACTAAAAAAAACATCATTAAAAACAATAAGGTTATAAAGTGTTATATTGACGGGCATACAAGACTTATGGTGTTTAAGCTGCAAAAATGTCAAAAAAAGACTTTTTATTTTGGATATGAGAAAACTCTATATAATCTTGACAGTATGTGGAAAAATATAAGAATATATTATGCACTTGGAAGTCTTGTAATATCAATTATTATGGCATTGTTTATGATAGTTGTTTTGCAGAAATGCATAAAACCGGTGGAAAATCTTAATGAGACAGTTAAAAAAATGGCAGGCGGCGAACTTGAGACAAGAACCGATATAAAAGGAAGTGATGAGCTTGCCGTTCTTGGAAAGAATATAAATATAATGGCAGAGACGATAGAGAATAACATGAAACAGATTATGGATGAGGCAGAGCGTAAACAGTGGTTTATTGATAATCTTGCACATGAAATGAAAACTCCGGTAACAGGGATTTGCGGCTTTGTCGAGTATATGGAGAGAGCTAAGATTTCCGATGAAGAAAAGATGGAGTGTCTTGGGTTTATAGGACATGAAGCAAAGCGTCTGCAAAATATGTCATATGAGCTGCTTGACCTTGCGGTGATAAGACATTCCGACATTAAAAAGCAGAATATCAGTATGAATAAATTTACGGATGAGCTTAAAAAGTGGCAGGAGAAGAGATTTGCAGAAAAGAATATTAAAGCAGAGTGGGAAATTAAGGCTGACCGTTTATTCGGGGACGAGCTTCTTTTGGAAATGCTCATAAGAAATATATTTGAAAATGCGTTCAGGGCAACAGATGAGGGTGGAAAAATAAGTACATATGTATATGAAAATGAGAAAAATACTGTTTTCGAGATTACTGATACAGGCTGCGGAATGGAGCCAGAGGAACTTGAGAAGATAAAAGAACCGTTTTATCGTGTAGATAAGTCGAGAAGCAGGAAGCAGGGAGGAACGGGACTGGGGGTTTCACTTTGTCAGAAGATAGTTGAAAAGCATGACGGCTCAATGGAGTACCGTTCTAAAAAGGGAGTCGGAACGACAGTAACCGTAAAAATCCCATTATAATCCGAAATGTTTACCGTTTGGTAACCTTATGGTTGTTTTTTGGTAAGGACAAAGCTGTATATTGTGTAACATAAAGTGAATGAGATTTTTAGATAAAAGTCAAAAGTCACGGCTGCCTGCAGACTATAAGGTAAAAAAATTATTGATGCAAACAGAGATGTGGAATTCACTTTAAAAAAATATAATAGACAGGGAGGAAAAAGTTATGAGATGTAATAAGAAAGTTTTAATGATTGCTACAACGGCAATGTTAGGTGTAGGCTGTATAGGTCTTATGGGAGCAATGAAATACCAGAATGTAAAGACGGAGGCATCAGACATAAAAGAGTCTGAGGTGGCAAAGGTTGGGGTAGATGTTTCTAGCGGAAGTATGGAGGGCGAGACACCATCCGAAGGTGAAAGAAAAATGGATAAGGAGATTATTGAGAAGTATAATTATAAAGGGTATGAGATTTCATTTATAAGATATAAAGATCCAAAGACAGGTGAATATCTTTCTGATAAAGTAAAATCCAGCGATTACGATTATAAAAAGACATTCAGGGATATTATTGATAAAACGGAAAACGGTAACTGGAAGTTTATGTTTGAATGTCTTAAAGGAAAAAAGGATATGATAACGGCTGATATTGACTGGCGGATAGATAATTCAAAACTGGTTAATGAAAAATACTACGGTAAATTGATTAGAGTATGGAACATACATTTTGGCATAGAAGACCAAGATAGCCCTTTGAATGTTGCGTATTTTGTGACAGATGTTGAAAGTGGAAAATATACTCATATTTCAATGAACAGTAAAATTGACTGGATGCTTACATCGGGAAATATGAGTGATAAAGTTAAGGCTGAGTTCAAAAAGTATGAAAAGCTCTGTGCAGATAAAACAAAGATGAATAAATGTGTTAAAGAAAGTGTTGCTAAAATAAAAAAGCAGATAAAAGAGCTGTATGGAATAAATATAGTAAAAGAGGTAAAAAAAGATTATTATACACATGAGTATATTTCAAATAACCTGACAACATTTGGGTCAATCACATTTAATGGTAAGACGGATGATGGTAGGAAGATAACTGTTGATTATGATGTGGAAGGTGATTATATAAATAATTGGGATTATAAGTATTAGGAATTACAAAAATTACATTTTAACATTATCAGGCAAGTAGCAGAGCGGATTATGAATATTTGCTTGGCTTCCTATTTCTGCACACATTTTTTGTGCATAGTGTAAAAAATCTTGCATATATGAATTTTTCACATTATGATATAAGTGCCAAAATCAGACAGCAAAATAAGCATCGGTGGAAAATCAGGGAACAATAATCCTTTTGATGTGATTTGCTTTAGACTAGACACAACAAACAGAAATGGAGTTTGAATATAATATGAAATATGTATTGATAACGGGTGGAACAAGCGGTATAGGGTTTGCTATGGCAGGTGAATTTCTTGAAAGAGGATATGGAGTGATACTTGCTTCATCGAGCAGAAAAAATCTTGCCATAGCAAAAAGAAAACTTGAAGTTAAGAAATCAAAGATTGTGAAAAGTACGAGGTATATCATTACGATAGAGCAGGATCTTTCTGTTGAAGGTGGGGCAGAAAGATTGTATCACAAAGCAAAAACTCTTGGTGTTGATATAGAGATACTTGTAAATAACGCAGGCTTTGGACTGACGGGTGGGACCGAAAGTATAAATATAAAAGACGATAAAAAAATGATACAGTTAATTGTGACTGCACCGGTTTGTCTTTGTAAATTGTTTTTGCGTGATATGTATGAAAAGGGGAGAGGAAAGATTTTAAATGTGGCTTCGACAGGAGCATTCCAGCCGGGACCATATACCTCGACATATTTTGCGGGCAAGTCTTTCATATACAGTTACAGCAGGGCGATAAGGCAGGAGGCAGCAGTAAGAGGTGTGGTCGTGAGTACACTGTGTCCGGGAACAACAAGAACAAAATTTTTTGAAAAAGAGGGACTGAAAACACCGATATGGGCAATGTCAGCAGAAAGAACGGCAAAAATTGCAGTTGACGGACTGATGCGTGGCAGAGGTGTTATAGTTCCGGGAATAATAAACAATGTTTTAAGGTTAATACCATCGGGGATTAAGATGTACTTTGTGGGAATATTAAAGAGATAAATTGAATGTTTTAAATGGGCATCAGTTTTTGCTGAATGCCCATAAATTTTTAATCTGTTTTTGGAGTGTTTCATAGTCCCAAAGCCGGCTTCGTGAGCGGCTGTTGGGGTCATTTACTTTTATCTGTCCGTTTTCTGTTTTGGTGAGGACTATAAAGTGTCCTGCTGTCGTAAAATCGCCCGGTTTCATGCTGCATATGAGGGGGTCGTTATTTTCAAGATGAGAGAATACAGTGTATTTGCTCAGTGGAATTTCTGTTCCTGTTATGCCAAATGCAGATGCACCTTCGGTCATCAGGCTCCAAGAAGTACCTGTTCCCTCTATATAATAGCCGTTTCTTTCGGCGAATTTTGCAACTTTATATGGTGTTATCTGTTTGTTGCGGGTAAGTCCGGATATTACCATTGAAAGACAGGTTGGGGCACAGCCGGATATTCCTATATCTGAATTTCCGTAAGCTGCATCCCTCCAGCGTTTATCCCATTGGATAAGGAGAGGTATGCCCTCTGAAAGTTCTTTTGAAGTAATGTTTCCGTGAGATTTAGCAGTTTCAATGCTGCCGTTATTTAAAACGGCACTTATGGCATTTGATGCCGTATCGATTACTTTAGGAACACCACGGAATATTATAAAAAATAAAAGTATTGCAAGTGTAAGTTTTTTAAGATTTCTTTTTCTTCTTTTATATCTTTTTGTACTCACAGATATTTCCTCCCACTAAACTGTTATTAGGTGTTAGCGAAACTTTCGCTATCTGGGATTATTTTAATCTATGAGGAAATATTTTGTTTTGAGAAAATCATAAGTAAAACTTACAATATTCTTGCATTTTGTGTGTAAATATAGATAAGACCGTTATAAGTCATTTCTAAACACAACCTCAAAACTGATGCTCTCATTTTCGCTTGCAGCATTTATCTGTCCGCCGTGAAGTTCAACAATCTCTTTTGCAATGGCGAGTCCAAGTCCGGCACCGCCTGTTGATGAGGCTCTGGATGAGTCAAGCCTAAAAAACTGCTCAAATACACGGCTGAGTTTTTCGGGAGAAATGGTTTTGCCGTTATTTTTAAACAGGATATGTGTATCATTATCCTGTTTTGTGAGTACACAGGTTATTTCGGTGTCCGGATAGCTGTAATTAACGGCATTGCGGATAAGATTGTCAAACACCCGTGAGAGTTTGTCGGGGTCACACATAAGATTTATATCAGGTGCAATATCAAGATTCCAGCTTAATTTATGCTCTAATAATATAGGGAGAAATTCGCTGCATATCTGTTCGAGCATACGGCTTAAATTGACTTTTTCGATATCAAGTTCAATGTTTGTAAGGTTGAAGCGTGTAATATCAAAAAATTCGTTTATTAAATCTTCGAGCCGTTCGGCTTTATTTAGTGCTATCGAGGTGTATTTTTCGCGTGTTTTTTGGGGAATATCAGGCTCATCCTCTAACAATGTCAGGTAACCGATAACACTTGTAAGTGGTGTTTTGAGGTCATGGGCGAGATAGACTATAAGGTCATTTTTTCGCTGTTCAGCTTCTTTGGCAAGCATGGAATTGTGAACAGCATTTTCTCTTACGGCATTAAGTTCGTCCTGAATGGATTTTAAATCTTCTGACAGAACGATAGGCTGTTCTGCCTGAGTGGTAAGTTTTTTTGAAGCATTAAGTATTTCGTTGATATATCGTGTCCACTTCACAAGAAAGGATATTGTGACAATAAACCATGTAATAAAGCACAGAAAACCTCCGATAAGCCATTTATGTGTCTTTATTGATTTAAGAATAATGTAATCCGGGTCATCGGGATACCAGATTTTGAGGGAGCAGACTGCCGCTCCGATGATAAATATAATAAAAACAAGTGCGATAAAGCCGATAACGGTAAGCATATATCGTTTGATAAGTTTTTTAGTAAGGCTGTTATTTTTCATGTGACACCTCTGTTGATTATTTTTGAACCACAAATAGGCTCTTTACTTTTCAATCATCAATCGTATATCCGACACCCCATACCGTCTTGACATACTTAGGTTTTCTGGCAGGTTCGTGCAGCTTTTCACGAAGTCTTGCAATGTGCGTCATTACGGTGTTGTTGCTGTCTATGTACTTTTCTTTCCAGACGGCTTCAAAGAGTTCTTCCGATGACACCACATTTCCCTTGTGTTCACACAGATACCAGAGAATATCAAATTCAAGCGGTGTGAGGGCAAGCTCTTTATTGTTCAGAAATACTCGGTGACTGCTTTTTGAAATGTTTAGACCTCTTATATTATGTTCTGTTGTTGGAGCAAAAGTGTTATTGTGTTCATTATCGGCTTTGTTGTAACGGGTGTAGCGGCGAAGCTGCGTTTTTACACGGGCGGTAAGTTCAAGTGGATTGAAAGGTTTGCAGATATAGTCATCAGCACCGAGAGTAAGCCCTGTAATCTTGTCAGAATCTTCATTTTTTGCCGTCAACATGATAATAGGGAAAAAATAATCTTTGCGTATCTGTTTGCACAGAGAAAAGCCATCAATATCGGGAAGCATTACATCAAGGATTGCGAGGTCGAGTTTTTCGTGCAGGGCACATTCGAGTGCATCTTTGCCATTGTAAAATTTAAAAACCTTAAAACCATCGTTTTCGAGATATATCTGGACAAGGTCTGCAATATCTTTTTCATCGTCTACTATCATTATATTTGTACTCATAAAAAACTCCTCCGGGAATGTTTGTTGAAGTTGGGGGCAGAATAACTTTTAACCTTAGCTAATGCTGTAGATTGCTATCTTAACCTTATCATCATATTATCACCCGGAAATAGAGGTGTCAAAGATAGAGATTTTTATCTCAACACTTTTTTTGTGAATTGGATTTCTGTTTTAAATTTAATATAGGGATGGATATTATGGTTGTGTATTCATCATCGGTCATGTCACTTATCATCATGCCACGGTTTTTCTTGACAGTTTGGTCAACATTTGTCGTGCCGAAGCCATGTTCTAAAGAGGTGTCAGGCTTAATTTTTTTGGGAAGATTTTTGGTGCTATTGCAGCAGTCTATACGAAATTTGTCATAAGCATCTATATAGATGCTTAGCTTAATCCATCTGTCAGAAACAGCAAGCTTTTTACAGGCATTGATACAGTTGTCAAGAAGATTTCCAAGTATTATACACAGGTCATAATCTTCTATGGGGATGCGTACTGCCTCTAAATTTAAGGAAGTAGAGAATACAATACTATTTTCTTTAGCCAGGTTACTATAGTTGCTTAGTAATGAGTCGATAACCAGGTTTCCGGTGTTGAAAAGAGAATAAGTATTCTCAAGGTCTTCATATGAAGCTTTAACATAAGTGTTGAGTTCGTCATATCGTTTTTCCTCGATGTATTTTAAAATGGTAAAATGATGTTTCTTGGTGTCGTGCACAACGCGTCGTGTATTTCTGTATGTGGTACTAAGCTGTGAATATTTGTTTTTCTGAAAATTAATCTGCTGTTCGAGCTGTGTGTTTTTCAATACCAGCTTATGCGTGTATTTTATGCGTTCAAGGATAAAATAATTTGTAATATTTAAAATCAAAATACAAGGTAAGATAATTATGTCATAAGAAGTAATTTCAATTTTAAAGTTTTTTTGAGCAGACAATGTATTAAAGAGCAACAATGATATAATAGGTGTGACGAGACTGAATATATGATACTCAAAATCAGATTTTTCGCCACCCTTTGAAAACATTGTGAAAATAAGTATAAACAAAAATAATATTATTTTTGAACCAAAACCTAAAATAGCAACAAGATATGGTGTTTCATGTTTTAATATATCAGGAGATGTAAGTTTGATGATGAGCATAAAGGTAGCTTCAGAAAAAGCAGCAAAAAATTGAAAGATTATACTGTAGATAACTTTTCGCCGTAAAGTAGTCTCATACAAAAAACATAATGCAAAGGTGGAAAGTATGCTTAAAGAAATGGTTACAAAAATAGAGAACTGTTTGTCAGGATTGTGAAATAAAAGCTGGTTTGCCATTAAAACAGATTCAGCCAGTACAAATGCGGCATAAAACAGGGGTGCGGGAATATTTGTCCTGCGTGTGTGAAAAGCCCTGTTGAGATAAACAAAGACCAAAAGCATATCAGTGATATAAGATAAAATGTCAAATATTATCATTTAAACTAAACCCTCCCGGTGTCATGTATGACCAACTGATGTTTATAAGCTGTTTCAAGCTCTTTCCTCATGCGGCGGCTTAGAGGAAGCGTATCAAGATTATCCATTGTCAGTTCTGAGCCAGAAAAAAAGTGAATATGGGCAATATTTACAAGAAAACTGTTGTGGCATTTTTGAAAGGGAAACTGTTCCAGTTTTTTTGTCCATTCTTTTAAAGTGCCTTTCGCAGTGAGCTTTTTATCTGTCAGACAAAATTGTAAAAGATTTTTTTTGGAATCAATGGTCTCAATATATAAAATGTCATTAAAATTGACTGCTGTTGATGTATTATCAATAGCATCTATAGTAAGGTAGCAATTATTATCATCCATGTCAAGGCGGATTTCATCGAGAACTTCAAAGAGAGTTTCTTTGCTTACGGGTTTTTGCAGATAGTTATAAGGGTGTACCTTGAAACTGTCATGCATATATTCAGGATAACTGCTCACAAAAACAATAAATACATGGCGGTCTATACTTGAACGGATAATAGATGCAAGCTCTATGCCATTTGGTTCGGGCATTTCTATATCGAGAAAGACTATATGATAGTCATTAGCGTGCCTGAAATTTGTAAGCAGGCTCTGACTGCTCTTAAAAGAAGACAGCGTAAGATTCATATCTTTTTCAAACTGATAATTTAAAATAAGATTAGTTGTTTCTTCTAAAAAGACGGGGTCATCATCACAGACGGCAATTCTATAGTTCATATTAATCCTCCCTGTTAGCAGTTTATATTTAGTGTTTTAATTTACCGATTATCTGATTTATTGCAATTATAAATATACAGGCGTTTATCATAAGATAAAATTCAGGCATATCATTATAAATAAATGCCGTATATACAGTTGAAATTAAAATTATATATATAATACAAAATTTTTTTAATCTGTGCTTTGCATCTGAGACAAGTCTGTTGTTTTTGTGGTCGATGGGTGACAGATACATTATAAGTACACAACATATTATATAGCATATATTTAAGAGTGTTAAAGGTATATTACCAAATAACTGATAACAAAATAATGTGACAAAATACAATGAATAAGATAAAATGCTGCACATTATGCGGGTTGAAGCATGAGCACCTCCGGCAGACATTTTTAATGGAATGATAATGACTGCGAATAAAAGTGCGGAAATAAATCTGTTAAAGATAAGTCCTGACAAAAGAATGGTCAGCGGAAATATAATAGTATCTATTGCATATTCAAAACAATAGATATAGGAAGCCCTGTCGTCATTACTTATAGTGCCTGAATTGATAAAAAAATCTGTTATATGTTTTGCTGCTGTATTTGATATTTTCATAGTATTCCTCATTTCTGTTTATCTACACATTTTATATATCGGTGTTTGTGTCAGGTGTGCACGGACACTAAGTTTGTGTGAAAGATTTTGCTGTTTATAATAATTATCCATAATATAGTTGTTTTTGCATCTTGTATTCCCAGATATGACTGGTAAATAATTATTATACATGAAAATATATAATTGTGCCAAAAAATGGGAAAAGTGGTCAAAAAACGGGGGAAAGGGGTAAAAAATAGCAAAAAAACAATGAAATTTACCACTTTTCCTTAAATTTTGACCCCTTTTCCCATTTTTTCGTTTTTGGTCGAAAAAAGGTGTATAGTATAAATTGTGCAAGATAAAAGTACAATTTTGATTGCAGATAAGGCTGAATTTATGTAAAGTACAAATTTTAAGCTGAAAAGTTGATTTCTACAAGATTTAGGCTCACTTTAATAAGCTTACGACTTTTATTAAAGTTGGTAAGTCCTAAGCTATGAAAGATTTTAAGCTTCTTATATGCTGTCGCTGATTTATTTTATCAGCAACAACTACAGTTAGTAACTGTGAAATACCTGACAGTAGTAAATCAGCATGTAATGTTTTTTCATTGGTAGTTTTACGATTAGCAACGCAGAAACTATCCTTAAAGTGGTTGATTGATTTTTCAACATTAACCCTGATTTTGTATGTTTCATCCCATTCCTTAGAACCTCGTTCTACACCGGGATAGGCTCTGAGATTTTTTTCGGGATAAACATAGATCATTTTGCCGCATGAAGAAGTTGTACATGGATCATCGCAGTGACAGACACGACGGCTTGACTTGTCTTGCCGGTTGTATTCCCATTTCATTTTGGGACATACAAATTTCATGGTAGGCAGTTTGCTTCTTAGATTGGATTTGCTTCCTTCTCGTTTCATTGGAAGTAAAGGATCATAAGAACTGTTAAAGTTATTGGCTTTTGCATAGGCTTTAAGCTGTTTAATAATGCGGTTGGCATATTTAGGGTTATTTTCGGTAACATAAGCTTCAATGCCGGAAGTATCAAACAAAAGCATAGAAGCAAGATTGTTATCAATGTCTTGACATATCGGTTCGGTAATATCAACAAGATTATCAAAAACCGATTGTAAGTCTGATAAAAAGTCTTGCTTAAAGCGAGTGATTTTTGAAGCATCAGGAACTTTGGTAAAACCACAGAATTCCCTTAGAGGTCTGGAATAATGAAGAAAGACCAGCAAAAGAGAATCTGTTGGAATAGAAAACAGATGTTGAATAATCAAAGCACAAAGCATTGCAGTTAAAGGATATTTACGATTTCTGCCTGTCGCTGCATAGTAATGATTGTAAAAAGAAGTCGGAACAATTTCATCAAGGTCGATGAAATATTGAACAATTCAATTGATGAAGTATTGGTAATACAACATGCCAAAGAATTTGATATTCCAGAAATCACTGAATCCGAAGTGCAGGAACAACTACAAGATTATAAAAACCAATATCCTGATTTGTATAATGAGGCAGTAAACATATATGGTGTGGATGAACTATACCAAGGCCAAGAAAATAGAATGATGTATGACAGAGTGAAAAAATATGTGATGTCGAATGTTTTACAAGAAAAGTTCACTGAACAAAATATTAAAAATTTTATTGCCAAATACAAATTATCTGAACAGTTAAAAGAGTATTCGATGGAACAAATAAAAAAATCATTGAAAAAAGAAATCGAGGATTATCTTTTTGATGAATGGGTAGATGATATAAAGAAAGAAGTAAACATTGTTTACTATTGAGTCAAGAAATTCCATTAAATACATTTTAAGGTATCAAATTTTGTAGTGATGTACAAGATAATAAACAATTAAAAAAAGAAAGCGAGGATTATCTGATGAAATCAAAAAAACTATTAATAATGTGTTTGAGCTTGTTTTTAGCATTTGGAATTTGTGTGCCAGTGATGGCAAAAGAACCAGAAGGGTATAATTCAAATAAAGTTCCAGAATGTATGCAGCCAGGTACAATAATTTTATTTGATAGCAACACACACTTTATTATTTTGGAGGGAGATTTTCCGAATACAGAAAATAAACAGAAAATTTTATTAGAAGAAAAATCTTTAGAGGAAAGGGAACTGGAAGGTGAAGCTAAACGTAATGGAACTTACTATTCAGCACCTCATGAAGATAACATGGTACCTGTTAAAGGAATGAAAGTTATTTACGGAACAGATGGATTACTGAATACCGTTGAGGGGGCAGGAAATAAGACAGCAAATATCACTTCGATAGTAAATACAACTTATAATAAGATTTCTGTTTCTGACTCCAATAATATTATGAAAGCTGCCGCAAATAAGAAACTAATAGCTCAATGGGGACCTAATAATTATAATAAACTTTACAAAAGCGGAAAAGAGTATATTGGTTATGGACGAGCTACAACTTTTAATGATAAGAAAGGTCAGAGGGATCATATTTTGAAAAAGGGTGATGTAGCAACGAGTTTGAGATATGATAACTGCCAATATGGCACGAAGGTGCAGGTAAATGCACGAAAAAAAGGAAGTACGAAGAACGCAACTCATGTTATGTATAAAAGAGATGCAGGAGGGATGGATAATGCGATTGTGGATATATGGAAAGAAGGGGTTGAATATTGGGGATATAAGTATTCAAAGAATCTATCTTTGCCGGGCAAAACAAAGATTGTCCATAATTAAGCACATTAACATATTCATTTCTTTTGTATTGGTTATAATGCTTTTTGTGGGATGTCAGACTACCGAGAAAACACTCCAAAAGGATTCGGGCAATCTGGCGAAAACAAAAATTACAGAAGATAAGTATATAACACTTACAAATACATATGTGGCAGATCAGGCAGGGGAAAATAATGAAATGATGGTTATGGATGTTATAAAGTATGATTTATCAAATGGGACAATATCTAAAATAGCTTCCCTGCCCTATACTTCGCAATATCCATTGACTATGTATGATGCAGAAGAAGAAAAAGTATATTATACAGCAAATGCCGATGATGGCAAGGGAGACGAATTATTTGTTATGAATTGCAATACTGATGAATCAGTGCAGTTAACAAAATATTTCTTTGCGATCAATAATATATATCCTATAAAAAATGGCATCTTTGTTGCTGGGGTAAAAAGACATGAGGAACTAGTTAGACCCTATTTTTATGACAAAAAAACAAAGAAAGTTAATGCAATCTTGCTGCCTGAGGATGTTAATATAACTTGCACTCATTATAATCCAATTAATCAGGAACTATTCGTGGTCGGATATCGAGAACAAGATGACAGGAAAGCCTTAGAAGAACAAGGTGAAAGCGGTGATGTGCAGGGTATTACACATACTATATATAAGTTTGAAGATAATAAATTCAAGCAGATATATACCAAAAAGAACTGTTATATCAAGAGCATTGCTACTTGTGAGGATAGCTTATTTATCAAATGGGGGGCGAGCTATTTTAGCGAGCATATGAAACTATCAACAGTATATCCAGGGAAAAAAACGGAGGAATCTTTCCAATTTCCGAAAAGTGAAATGGAAAATCTGGTTGATAATGCTTTAGTGTATGTGGATGAAGATGAGATTTTCTATTTAAGGAATTTTGAAAAAAAAGGCAAGGGAGAGAGTGTAGATCAATTGTGTTGTTATAGCAGACGCGATAAAAACATCAAAGTATTATTTGATACACAAACGGAGTCAGCAATTAATAATGCTCAGTTTATTGTTAAGAGATGATTTTTTTCAAGCCTATATGTTGCTAACCTTGTAAAGAAATTCGAGAATGAAATATAAAAAGAGAATGCTTCGGGAAAATAATTATTTTCAGAGAAACATTCTCTTTTTGTGTTTTGTATTTATAGATATACCGATTTTACAGTGTCTTTGTCATCCTGTCCTATAAATACCCTTTAGAAAGAGAACCACACGCATCACTTTTGGTGGAACTTGGATTTCAGCCATTGGCAATAGCAGAGCGGCTGGGGCATGAAAAGATAGAAACCACATTAAATACTTATTCACATTTATATCCGAATAAGCAGGCAGAACTGGCAGAAAGATTAGAACTTGAGAAGACATGGGAGGGATTGATATGAAAAAAACTAAATCTGAAATTTATCTGTTGGTGATGGGAGTTGCAATGGCAGGAGGAATTTTTTATGGAAAGGAAACTGTCGGAGCAAAAAACTTTAGTAAAAATGTGCAGGTTGCAATAGGGAACAGTGAAAAACTTAGTTTAGGAAATAAGAGTAATAGTATTAAATGGACGGTAGTATCAGGAAAAAATAATATTAAAATAGTTGATAAAAAAGCAAATCAACTGAGTATATCCGGAAAAAATACGGTGTTAAAATTTGCTGATAGCTGCAAGAATGTGGATTTTTCATTTAAAGTTCCGAAGAGTATTGTTATCGGTAAAGGAATTGAAAAGATTACGACCAACTCGGATGTGCCTTTTGCCGTAAGTGAAGAGGGTGCTGCATATAGTGGAAATCTTAAATGGAGTGACATTACATTTGAAAATGGCATTGTTCTTAAATATGATAGTGTAAAGGCATTATTGACAGAGGGATATTTTGGAAGAAAATTGTATAAAGCTTTTGATAAAGAAATGAAATATCAGAACGGAATGTATATATGGGGAGAAAAATATCTGACGGATTATGACGGTAAGGAGGCTTCGCTTGAAATACCTGATGGAATAACGGAAATAAATGCCGGAGCATTTGCACAATGCACTCAGATGCCTGAAAAGATAACAATACCTGACAGCGTTTTTAAAATTGAAAAATATACATTCAATAATCAGAACACAGGCAGACTTAAAGAGATTGTAATGAGCGATAAGACGATTGCAGACAAAGATGCCATTGAACCGGATGTCATGAAAAAACGGATGTATTGCTTCTGGACGAGCCTACAAATGGTTTGGATGATAATACTGTTAAAGATTTTTGGAATATAAAGGAAGAATCAGACAAGTTATAATTGTGTTTAAAGTTTCAGTATTCCGTTTTCTAAGTATGACTGGTAAATAATTATTATACATGAAAATATATAATTGTGCCAAAAAATGGGAAAAGGGGGCAAAAAACGGGGAAAAGTGGTAAAAAATAGCAAAAAAATAATGAAATTTCCCACTTTTCTTTAAATTTTGCCCACTTTTCCCATTTTTTCGTTTTTGGTCGAAAAAAGGTGTATAGTATAAATTGTGCAAGATAAAAGTGCAATTTTGATTGCAAAAGTTTGTCTTACACAAAATTTTATCTGTTAAAGACTAAAAAGTCTTGAGCGGAGTACGGAAAGGAGAGAGGACGGGTTGAGAAAACTAAAGAAGTTTATCGAAAAGCATGGCAACAGGATTTGTGCTATGGCGGTGGCTTTCGGGGGAGTTTCGCTGATGAGTTGCAGATATATCTTTTACGAACCGGAAAAGCCTGAAGACTTAGACAAGCTGGTAAGCAGCCGTGCTAAGAAGTGATGTTGATGTTACAGTGTAAAAATGTGACATTAATATCGAAAGGTGTATAAAGGGAATGGGACTATTAAACAAAATACACCCTCACCCTTAACCTCTACCCGGGTGAGGGCTGTTAAGATGATGTGGGTAGAAGAAAATAAAAGATTTGAGTAAGAGATTATGAATAAAAAAATTTTATGTATAACTAAAAAGGTGATAACAGGTTGTTTGGTTGCAGGTGCATTAATGATGAATGTTTCGTCTGTGGGAGCTACGACTAAGCAATTAACAATAAATAAATTAGGCGGAAAATTTAAGTACACAAGTGACCGAAGAAGCCATAATCATGGTTATGTTAAGGTGAGATGTGGCGGAGTCAGACCGGAAATGCCATACACTAAAGATGGATTTGAAAGAATCCGTGTTAGAATTTGCAGAAAAGATGGTGAGGGGAATTATAGACTTTTTAGTGTAAGAACTGAAAATGAGTATAATACATACATAATTAGGGAAGGAGCTGAGACAAGGAAAATTTATTTGAATCAGGATTATCTGGGAGTTAATACTGCATATTTTGGGTGGTGCGGAAACAGTAAAAATTATGGTGCGGATGCGGAAGTAGCATACGACGCAATGTAAGAGGATGTTAAATAGTTGCACATTATAATAGTAAGTCGATGATAATTGATTTGCTTCAGGCTTTGTAAAAAATGCAAAGTCTGAAGCAGTTATAGCTGTTTTTTGGTAAAAATAATTTTTTCCGTTTGGTGACTTTATGATTATCTTTTTGTTAGATTGTTATGGTAGTGTTTTTAATAACAAAAGAAAATTATTATGATGTAAAAATGTAAATAAGAAACATTTAGAAATGGAGTTAAGATGTTAAAGAATATAAAAACGCAGATAAATATTATAGCCAGACAAAGGGGTGTTTTTTATTGTTTCTTTTTATTGTTAGGGTGCGTAATTTTTAATTACATACACAATCTCAAGAGATGCAGTAGTTTGGAGAGGTATATGGTTCCTAATTATCTGAATATGTCAGTTTTTTCATATGACAATCAGTATGGGATATATATATTGACATTTATGGCTATACTGCTTGTTTTGCCAGGTGGATTATCTCTTGCAAAAGACAGAAAAAACAGAACAGATATATTGTATGTAAACCGATGTGGCGGTTATAAGAATTATTATATATCAAAAATAGCAGCTGTTTTTACTGTTACTTTTGTATGTTTTACAGTTCCTTTTTTGATTGAGATTATATTGAATGTATGTGCATTTCCAAATGAAGCATCCGAAGAAATGAGGTCAGTTTATCAGGCATATGATAAAAGGAATAATGTCGATGGTACCGGTGGGACATTTTGGATGTGTGGTATATATTATTTATATCCGGGATTGTACGCAGTTTTAAGGATTGTTTTGACCGGTTTACAGGCAGGGTTATTATCGTTGGTTCCATTGGCAGTCTCATGTTTTTACTGTAAGTATCAGGCATATCTGCTTTTACCTGTATATCTTATGTCTGTTTTTTGGAATAATACAACTTTTAAGGTGTTTGGACATAAAATAGAACATAATTACGCAAGTTATCTGACATGGGGAAATACGAAACTCGACACATCGGATTGTATTTATTTCCTGATTATGGTATTTACGGTTGCGTTAGTGTCTGTAATATGTATGCTTATATGTGCGGGAAGAAGGGAGAACAAAAGGTGAAAGTTTACAGAAGATATTATTTAATACCCTTTTTGTATGGGATTATTTTTTCGTGGTATGGCAGTTTTCATAATAGTAAAAAGATTGAGTTATGGCAGATGGTTTCGGCGATAACCGGTGGAAATATAATAAATTCAATGAGTAATCATGTGATTTCAGCAATTTTTGAACATTATGTACCGTTTTTTATGTTTATTATAATATTTTCTACATACATATATAGAAATTTTTGTAACAGCAGTGTTTATGTTTTTTCAAGGTGTGAAAACAGAGTAAAATGGTATATGAAAGAAATTTTAAAATTACTGTTATTTACATTGGCTAATGCAATGATGATTTTAGCGGGATATATTGTTACTGCTGTTGTCGGAAATAAATTAGCATTCAGGACAGACTCGATTTTTTTGGTAGTCAGATATTTGATTATTTATACATTATGGAGTTTTTCGATTGTACTTTTGGCTAATATTATATCTATTTTAAAAAATGGAATATTGGGTAATATTGTAGCAATCAGTATTCCTATAATAGTGACGGTATGTCTTATGACAGTCAATTTTGAAAAATTAAAAGGGATGGAATGGAAGAAGCTGATATGGAATCCGTGTGCGTATCTGGTTTTTGGCTGGTATAATGTGAAAATAGAAAATAAACAGATAATTGGCTCAATGTCGAGAGGTCTTTCGATACAGAGAGGATATTTGATGTTTGCGGCAATAAGTCTGATTGTTGTCATTGTAGGTGCGGCTGTTGTTCAGCAAATTGATATTATGGATAATAAAGAATGATTGGAGAAGTGGCAGAATGAAAATAAAGTTGAATAATGTGTCTAAAACTATTAAGAACCAAAAGATATTAGATAACATAAATGCTGAATTTGAGAGTGGAAAAGTTTATGGAATAGTGGGCAGGAACGGCTCCGGAAAAACCATGCTTTTTAGAGGAATGTCAGGTCTTATGAGGATTGAAGGGGAGGTCTGGCAGGATGAAATGCTGCTTGGACGTGATATGCGTATTTTGAAAAATCTTGGTATTATTATAGAAAATACGGATATGTATCTTGAATTTTCAGGATATATGAATTTAAAGTTTCTGGCAGATATAAATAAGAAGATAGGGAAAAAAGAAATAAGACAGGCAATGAAAGATGTCGGTCTTAATCCAGATGAAAAGAAATCTGTTGGAAAGTATTCTTTGGGAATGAGACAAAAATTATCGATTGCACAGGCTATCATGGAAAAACCGGATGTATTGCTTCTGGACGAGCCTACAAATGGTTTGGATGATAAGACTGTAAAAGATTTTTGGGAACTTATAAGGAGAGAAAAGAAAAGAGGGGCAGTTATATTACTAGCCAGTCATAGTAAAGATGATATTAGGGAACTTGCAGATGAAATTTATCATATGAATAGTGGGGTTCTGACAAAGGAGTGAATTTAGATGAAGTTAAAAATAAGCATAATATCATTGATATGTCTGATTGCGGCTGTTGCGGGGATTGTTGCACATAATGCAAGAAGTGATGCGTTAAATGATGAGAAAAATGCAGGTGAACAGGTCGTTTCTTTTTTTAGAAAAGACTATCAGCCGCTATTAGAAGAAGCCAGGGAGGAGGCATTAGGAAGCAAATTAATATTAGAAGTAAAAGGAAGAAAAAACAGAAAATTTGTTCACGGGGCATTAGTTCAGGATGTAGAATTGATAAGGGTTGTAAAAGGAAAAATCAATACGAAAGATTATCATCAGAAAATGTATGTAGTAGGTGATGTGTGGGTTGAAAGCAGAAACAATGCCGGAATGGGATTTACAAACTATATAAAAAATGGGGACAATTATATCCTTTTTGCTAATAAGGTGTATGAAGATTATGAAAATAAATGCAGTGTTATCGATATGAATAGGGATATGATAGGTTTTAACAGGCTTAATGTTTCGGAAAATAAAAGTTATGTCTGTAAAAAAGGTAAAAAACATACAAAGTATAAGAATGTGCGTGATAGTGAATTTTTTTGTAATGATGAAAAAACTTTGAAAAAATTTTGGAATTTAAACAGGGAATAATAGATACATTACATGATTATCTGGAGCCGGGAAGTTTTTATGAATAATAATACTGTAACATAATCTTAAATGCTTAATAACTTTTTTCTTAAGAAAATAAAGAGTAGTATATTTATTAACAAAGGGAAATAAATATATACGGAAAATACAGGAAGTTCAAAAGGGAGGAAACAAAATACACCCTCACCATTAACCTCTACCCGGGTGAGGGCTATTAAGATGAGGTGGTTTGTATGCTTAATTACATAAAACTAAATTTTAAGTTGATGACAAAAAAGAAAACATTTATTGTTGCATTTGCGGTTATGTTAGCTATAGCAATAGCGTTTCCGTTTGTGACATATATCAGATATATGAAAAACTTTGAATTTAATATGCCGGCAGCAAATTCTGTATTTATGGCTAATACATTTATGCAATGCTGGGATTATTTAGTGGTTATTTTTCCATTTTTGGTGGTTTTTCCGTATGCGATGTCATTTTACGATGAAAATAAATTAGGAGTTAAGTTTTATATTCAAACAAGAGGAGGTAGAAAAAAATATTATTTTTCTCAAATAATAGTATGCTTTTGAGTGATCTGCATAGTCCATTAATAGTTCTATAAAATAAATGCAGTGTTATTAATGTGAATAGGCATATGATAGGTTTTAACAGGCTTAATATTTCGGAAAATAAAAGCAATGTCGATAAAATGAGTCATAATTTTAATTAAATATGTGCAACATTTTAAAAATTTTCCTGTTATATATTATAACAGGAAGTTTTGAATATTGAATTTACATGGGAGGGATTGATATGAAAAAATCTAAATCTGAAATTTATCTGCTGGTGATGGGACTTGCAATGGCAGGAGGAATTTTTTATGGAAAGGAAACTGTCGGAGCAAAAAGCTTTAGTAAAAATGTGCAGGTTGCAATAGGGAACAGTGAAAAACTTAGTGTAGGAAACAAGAGTAATAGTATTAAATGGACGGTAGTATCTGGAAAAAATAATATTAAAATAGTTGATAAAAAAGCAAATCAACTGAGTATATCCGGAAAAAAGACTGGTACTGCAATAATAAATGCAAAAGTATCCGGAAAGAACACAATATTTAAGTATAAGATTAAAGTTAAGAAAGTGGTTTGTTCATTAAAGAAAGGAACTCTTACGATTAAAGGAAAAGGCAAAGCTTTTTCTAAGGAAAGCGGTCTTTTTTGGGAGAATACTGCTATTAAAAAGGTAGTTGTAAAGAAAGGAATTACTGAGCTGCCGCCATCTGCATTCAGAAGCTGCACAAATATTGAAAGTGTGAATATAGCATCAAGTGTAAAGAAAATTGGAGACAGGGCTTTTGGGGGATGTAAGAAAATAAAGGAAGTTGTATGTCCGGGAGAATTTAATGTTTATGGAAACGGATATGCGGACAATGGCAGCAATTCAGATAATTCATGGAGTAAAGATACACCTTTTCCGGAGGAGTGCGGCACGGTCAGATTTAATTCGCAGCTTAATACAAAGAAAGTAAATACTGATATTATATCTGCAAAAAAGATATATGTATGGTCAAAAGACAAGAAATATAAAAATGTAGATGGCAATATATATAGTAAGGACGGAAAGACATTTGTTATGTATGCCGGAAAAAATACGGTGTTAAAATTTGCTGATAGCTGCAAGAATGTGGATTTTTCATTTAAAGTTCCGAAGAGTATTGTTATCGGTAAAGGAATTGAAAAGATTACGACCAACTCGGATGTGCCTTTTGCCGTAAGTGAAGAGGGTGCTGCATATAGTGGAAATCTGAAATGGAGTGACATTACATTTGAAAATGGCATTGTTCTTGAATATGATAGTGTAAAGGCATTATTGACAGAGGGATATTTCGGAAGAAAATTGTATAAAACTTTTGATAAAGAAATGAAATATCAGAACGGAATGTATATATGGGGAGAAAAATATCTGACGGATTATGACGGTAAGGAGGCTTCGCTTGAAATACCTGATGGAATAACGGAAATAAATGCCGGAGCATTTGCACAATGCACTCAGATGCCTGAAAAGATAACAATACCTGACAGCGTTTTGAAAATTGAGAAATATACATTCAATAATCAGAACACAGGCAGATTTAAAGAGATTGTAATGAGCGATAAGACGATTGCAGACAAAGATGCCATTGAACAGGGTATAAATGTAACTAAAAAATAATTTAACATTGTCGGTTAAGCAACACAGAGGATTGTGAATATCCGTTTTACTGCAATAAATATGGGTGTTTGAAACTTAGATATAAAAAACAAGCTATAAATACTGAAAAAATAAGTGTTTATAGCTGTTTTTTGTATTTGTAGAAAGTTATGTTTACCGTTTGGTAACCGTATGGTTGTTTTTTAGTAAGGTTGTTATGATAGTGTTTTTAATAACAAAAGAACATGGTTATCAATGTTTTTGAAAAAGAAAAGAGGAAGAGTTTATGAATAAAAAAATAATAAATTCGGCTTTAAAAATATTTGTTGGAATAGTATCGTGTCTTGTGATTGCTTTTGTTGTCATGAATGAATTTGGGATAATTGATGAGATAAAAAGTATGCAGCGTATAAATAAGGTCGATAAAAATAATGGGACATGGAAAAGTGAAAAGATAGGAAAAGATAAAGCATACATGGAAATCTGTGACGGAGAGGCAGGAAAAGAACCTGATTTGGCAGGTGTGAACATTAGGTCTGAAAAATATCAGGAGTCATCCAATATTGATATGTATGTAAGGTTGAAACAGGATATGCAGGATGTCACATATGAGAAAATAGAAATATATGAACCTGATGAAAACAATATTCATTCTGATAATTCATACTATTATTGTTTTGTTCCTAAAGACTGTGATTATATAACGGTGGGAAAGAAAAGAATAAATATACAGGAGGGAAGTATAGACACCGTTGAGCATGGGACTATCAAGTTTAGAATGGCAATGTTTTCAGGTGGAAAGTACCGTTCAGATTATGATGTGAGAGATGCAAAAAAAATAAGATTTTATACAAAATCAGGTAAAATATATCAATACTCTGTTTATGAAGGAGAAGGAAAATGGTTATAGCAGAAATATATAAAGTTTTTAAATCATGGAAATCAAGGATTGTTATTATTTTGGCAGCTTTATTAGGAATTTTACACACTATTGACTCAATATTTTATACAGGAACAGATAAAAAGAGTTTAAATCCTTATCATCCTGCGTTTGCTTCATTTTTAAATGGAATATCGGCAAACGGAAAATACAGAACTTATTTTTTGTGGATAATGCCTATATTTTTAATCTTTGCATATTGTGACAGATATGTCTCGGAAAAAAAGAAAAATATGGATATAATTTATTGTAGCAAGATAGAAAAAAAACAATATTTTATTTCAAAACTGGTAACGGCGGGAATTGTTGCAGTGATTATCAATCTAATTCCCAATATTATAAGTATTATAATGACAAGTATTTTTCTTCATGGGAAAAATGGATTTATGGATGTAGAAAAATGGTCTTTAAAAGATGTGGGAACTTTTAATTACTGGTGCATACATCATGCGTATGCAGCATATGCAGTGTTTCTTTTATCAAATGTAATAGTCATGGCACTTTTAGCTGTAATATGCCAAAGTATAATTTTTATTATTGAAGATGCAAAACTTGCAATGCTTATTATGACAGCAATATGGATGGGGGTTTATTTTGGAAACAATTACTTTTTTATAGGATTTATTTTGCAGCCGTTCATTGATGAAAGCAGCCTTACATCATTTGTTGTGCACTGGCTGAGATATATTCCCTTGGTAATATTGTGTGTATTACCTGCTTATTTTAAGGTGGTGAAAAAAAGTGAAAGGTTATAAGAAAAAAATTAAAAATTGGTGCATGGTCTGTATTATGGTTCTGGTTACATTTAGTATATTGTGGGTCGGAATGAATTTATCAATGATTTTTGGAAGATTTGAAATAAGTGTTGACAATATTATTGATGTAATAGATGAAAAATATAATAATTGCATAAAAATGGCAGGAATGATAATTCCTGTTATATATTCGGTGTCATTTGGCTATATTTTTGTCATAGATAAAAACTATGTAATACTTAGATATGGAAGAAACAGATACGGAAAGAAAGAAACAAAAAAAGTCTGCATATTTTCTATACTTTTTGCGGCTATATATATTTGCACTGATGTGATGCTTATGAGTATTTTTGTGAGACATTCAGTTTTGACAGATACTTCCTATTATTTATATATTATTTTAAGGTTTATAATGATGGTATCTTATTTATCTATGATAGGAATGACTTTATTATTTTTGCGAAATGTTATGATGTTTTTGGACATATATTTTATCATAGGAGGAATGATATATGTATTTTTAACATTGCTTTATTATATTATTGGAACAGTCAATATACCTGTAATGTGTATGGCATTTGCAGATGAATGGTTTACCAGGCATAAATTTGATGGGCTTAGTTACATTATAAATATTGCAAAGATGTTTTTGACTTCGCTTATTTTAATGTATCTCGGACAGATTACATTTATGAAAAGGGACATTATAGGAAATGAAGAAGTTTAGGACAACAATAATCGTATCAGTAATTCTTATTTGCTTTTCAAGTTTTATGCTTGGAAAGTGCAGTGAAAGTATGTACTGTGGTATAGAGTTTGAGAGCAGTATTTATACATATATATTAAATGCTTTGATTTTTATATGTGGCTTGTATTCAGGGGGAGATATTTATGAGCGTATGCTTAGTGTAAGTGATGTATCAGAACAGAAGCTATATGAAAGGCTAAACCAGTTTAATCTTGCTAATTATATAAGTATGCCACGAATAAAGGATATGTCAGGAAATGTATTATGGACGACTATGTGTGTGTTGGCTATGATAGTGTTTGTTGTAGGAGTGTTGTGTGTATATATAAAAAAGGTGGATTTACTTAAAAAAAGTTAGGTGGTTGTGAAACCGATTATATGTTGTGTTAGTTGTTATATCCTTACAATTTAAGTATAGCTTATGATAGTTTCACAAAAATTTATAGATAACATGGATATACGGAAAGGAAGAACGATTATGAAAATAGAGATTAAAAATCTTACTAAAAAGATTAAGGGGAATACGGTACTTGAAAATGTGAACCATACTTTTGAAAGCGGAAAAGTATATGGACTTCATGGAAGAAACGGAAGTGGAAAGACAATGCTTTTAAGAAGTATCTGCGGTCTTATACTCCCGACTGAGGGAAGTGTAGTTATTGACGGAAAGGTTGTCGGAAAAGATATTGAGTTTCCGGAGAGTGTCGGTATCATCATTGAGCATATGAGCATGGTCGATGATATGACAGGATTTGATAATCTGAAAGCTTTAGCCAAGATAAACAACAGTGTATCAGACGATGATATAAGGATGTGTCTTGCGGATGTGGGACTTGACCCTGAGGATAAAAGAAAAGTAAAAAAATATTCTCTCGGAATGAAACAGAAGTTAAATATAGCACAGGCTGTTATGGAGAAGCCGAAACTCTTACTGCTTGATGAACCGACAAACGGACTTGATAAGGAGAGCATCGCAAAGTTTTATGATATACTTAAAAGACTTAAGGCTGACGGAACGCTTATTATAATAGCAAGTCATATAACCGAGGATTTAGATGCATTGTGCGATGAAATAATAGAAGTGGAAGAGGGAAAACTTGTAGATTGATTTTAATACTATCAGATAAGTAGCAGAGAGGATTGTGGACACACACTTCACTGCAGTAAAAATTAGATGAAAAAAATTTTGGAATTTAAACAGGGAATAATAGATACATTACATGATTATCTGGAGCCGGGAAGTTTTTATGAATAATAATACAGTAACATAATCTTAAACAAATCTTAAATGTTTAATAACTTTTTTCTTAAGAAAATAAAGAGTAGTATATTTATTAACAAAGGGAAATAAATATATACGGGAAATACAGGAAGTTCAAAAGGGAGGAAAAAGTTATGCGTAGAGAGATTTATGAAAATATAATAGGGACTTTACTTGGAATTGCAATGCTTGCGGTGGTTTTTGCATTTGTCATAGTATTTTTCTTTGGTGGAAAAACAAGTAAGACCAAAGTTTCACAGCCGGTCAAAGCAGCATTGGCAAAGTCGGATATATCAGTTAAAAATGATATGAGTATTTTTAACAGAAACAATTCTATACATAGAAGCTGGAAAAGTGAGCCGGTAGGTGATATGAATCTGTGGTTGAGAATGACAGATGTAGGAAAGCCATATGACGATGGGGAGTCGGAGTCCGGTGATGTTTCAGACAATGCTGCTTATAGTGACAAAAATGAGAACTCGGATTATATTCCGGTTTTGCAGAAGTTTGACGGGTATCGTGTGTCTGTGAAAGCGAGGTCTGACAGGTACCGCAGATTTAAAAGTAAGGAGTTTTTTATTCCGGCAGATTATCTTGCAAGTATAGATTACACGCAGGCAAATATTTATACCATATGTAAACCGGAAGAAAGCGGCGTATGTTCAAAAAATATGTATTTAAGTGTGGTCGCACCGTCAGATTGTAAGTATATAAGGGTTGGCAATCAGACTGTTGCAGCTCAGAATTGTGAGATGTATATAAAGAAAGCGGGTATGCTTAAGTTTAGTGTATGTGTGTTTGAAACTGACAGTGATACAGATATTTACGCTAACGGTTATATCAGAATGTATGATAAAAAAGGGGAAATGCATAATCTTATTCCAAACAGATATGGGGCTTAGGAGGTTATAACAGTTCAGGGTCAATTATTGTCAGAGACGGCAAGTTGTGCCTTGCATTGTTCTGAAATATGTGTTAATATAATTATAGGCCGTAGGGAGGCATGGGTAATGCCTTAATCCAAATATCCCATTAGCGGGATTAAGAATGGTATATCCATTCTTTTTTTTTACCTAAAGGAGAGATAAAATGGCACAAAAGGAATTACCGATTACGCTTGAAGAACAGATAGACATGATGAAAAAGTATGTGTCTTTTAGACAACGAATACGAATGCGTCGTTTTTTACTGCATGCAGGATATTTTAGAGCGAGCAGATATGGAAAATTTTTGCTTTCTAATGTTGAGAATGTGGGTTATAAATCGTCACAGGATGCATTGTTTGCATTGTATCAGTTTGATGTTGATCTGAGGAGAATACTTATTTATTATTGCAATCGTGTCGAAGTGCGATTTAAGAGTGCAATATCTAATGCCTGTGCGATAAAGGCACAGGATGGGACTTTTTATATGAAAAAGGAGTATTATGCTCCGTCAAGAGGAGAGAGGGATACCAAGAAGAGAAAAACGAATATAAAATATTTTGAAAGCGTTTTCTATGATGATATTGTACGCAAAGAAGAAAAACTGAGAAAAAATGTTGTTAAATATCCGGAACTAAAAGAGTATCGTAAAGGTGGAAACAGGCATACCAATAAACTCCCAATATGGGTAACATTCAGTTATACGGAATTTGGTACTATGTCAATGATGTATAATTATCTTCGCGGCGATTTGAGAAAGGGTGTGCTTACATATCTGTTTCATGAGAAAAGATATTCTAAAGGAGATACGGAACTGGTGGATACATGGCTAGATGGTGTACGAAATTTGAGAAATTATTGTGCACATAATTCCATGGTGGTTGGACTGAAATCCTCCATTGTACTACGACATCAGAAAGATGCAGAAAATCTGTTACCTAAGAACAATGATTTATATTCCAGATTATACGCATTGAAGAAATTGTTGTCTGTTGAAGATGCGAAGTCCATGAAGAAGGATTTGGTGAAACTGATAAAAAAGAGCAGTGTAGATATTTATACATTAAAAATACTTCCGGAACAATGGGAGATACTATACGATGAAATCAGTGAATTTTAATAGTAATGTTTGAATATAATAGTAATATCCGTAGGGAGGCGTGGGTAAAGCCCTGATCCGAATATCCCATTGGCGGGTAGGCAGTTCGAAAGAGAGCTGCCTATTTTTTTTCGCAAATTTTCCCATCAGTACCAGTAACTTACCTTCTGGGTTCTCTTTATTAAATACCTGCATTGATATACTTTAATTGTCCGTAAGGGATAACCACTTGCAAGTGATACAAGAAAATTTAGTCGTGTGATACAGGAACCATATTACATGACGGCAGATCAAACATAAAATGGGGAACCGGAATACCGAGGTTATTTGAAGCCTGTGAGGAGTACGGATTACCAAAGCCAGGGCTGATTGATTTTGATGGCGATTTCAGAGTAAATATGTACCGTAAGGTAAAAGGTGAGTTTGGTGTCAATGGTGTGGCTACCCAAACACACCAAACTACCCAAAGCAAGGAATTAACACTATCAGATGATGATAAAAATATATTGGAATTAGTCCATAATTATCCGTACATGTCTCAAAGAGAGTGTTATGGAGCTCATCCCAACTGCGTAGGACTCCGGCTTTTTTAGTGTTAATAATGACATTTCTGCTGATACAGAAATCTTTATTCTTACTTTGCGTGGCTGATTTTCATCAAAATAGTATTCATCAGTCAAAATAAGGCCAGAAGTATTCTTCTTATGAATTCATGATTATTTTCACAAGCCCCTTTTTGACTGGGAGAAGATGGATTACAATAAAACAGCCGAGACCTTATCACTCCGTCTGAGTCATAAAAGATGAAAAAAATTGTAAAAAACTGTTGACACATAAAAAACAGTGTGATATAGTAATATCGTTGTCGCAAGACAGCGGTGTTATTTATATTGTATGCGCTTCTAGCTCAGTTGGCAGAGCACCTGACTCTTAATCAGGGTGTCCAGGGTTCGAACCCCTGGAGGCGCATTGAAAGTCCTCGTTTGGCAGTTTGGTCTGTTGGGTAGGGACTTTTTTTTATTGTATAGGAAAATGTTCGTAAAGTACACTAGGAGCAAAATGCTGGTTTTGCTCTCTTTTATGGAATTAAGAGATGAAAAAATGCCGATAATAAAATTAGGACAGTAAAAAATTGCACATCAGATTTGTGTATGCATACATTTGATACACACTTGAAGCATATCTGATGTGTACAAATAATTGTACGGAGATGAGGATTGCTATGGGAATTATTATAACTCATAAACAGATGGAATTTTGGAAAAGAAATATTACGGCGGTCGTGGGTATGCTGATTTTTTCTATGGGCATAAATTTCTTTATCGTGCCCGCTGACCTGTATAATGGTGGAGTGCTTGGTGTCAGTCAGATAATCAGAACATTTCTTGTCAGGTATCTGCATCTTTTTTCGGGAAGTACGGATATTGCAGGTGTTATCAATATGCTTCTCAATGTGCCACTTTTTATTTTGGCATATTTCTCAATAAGTAAGAATTTTTTTGCGAGAACTCTTGTGTGTGTGGTTAGTCAGACTTTGTTTCTGAGTGTTGTGCCGATACCGGCTAAGCCTATTGTTGCGGATGCACTTTCAGCGAGTATCATAGGTGGTATATTTGGTGGTGCAGGTATAGGTATTGCTTTGAGGTCAGGTGGTTCAAGCGGTGGAATGGATATTGTAGGAATGTTCTTTACAAAGAAGTTTAAGGGATTTTCGGTCGGCAGGATTTCACTCATGTTAAATGCCGTCGTGTATGGAATTTGTGCTGTTTTGTTTGGCGTTCAGACGGCAATTTATTGTATAATCTATTCGGCAGTAAGTATGCTCGTGACAGACCGCACTCACACGCAGAATATAAATGCTGAGGTTATTATCTTTACCAAGAAAGAACCTGTTCAGATAATGGATTATATAGTGAAGCAGTTTAAGCGTGATGCTACATGGTGGGAGGCAAAGGGCGGTTATACTGAGGAAAAGACTTATATGACGATTGTTATTTTATCTAAATATGAGTGTGCACAGCTTAGGAGAGAGTTAAAGCAGATTGATGAGCACGCTTTTGTTGTTGAGAAGGATGGTCTTAACATCATGGGACGGTTTGAAAAACATCTTTGATATTGAATGTGAAAAAAACGGAAAGATACAGGCAAAAAGTACATGGAAGAAGAAAAACAAAGTTACAGGCGGCAGTCGGGGTGCGAAGCAGCTTATAAAATGAAAAAATCGGGAATGAGGGAGGTTTTGGTGTGGGAGAAAATGAAAAAAATCAAAACAAAATGAGATACGAAAAGATTATCATGAATATCTCTTTAATAGGAAGTATTTTGTTTATGCTGTCAGAAGGATTTATGGCATATTATACAAAATCACATTCGCTTTTGATGGATTGTATTTTTGATGTTACAGATTTGATAATGATAGGACCGTTTATGGTGCTCGTACCTCTTTTGTATAAGCCGGTCACGGAAAAAAGACCGTATGGATTTTCGCAGGTGGAGTCTCTCTTTGTAGTTATCAAATACAGCGTTTTGCTTGTTATAACGATTCAGCTCGTGTGGGACAATCTCTATACGATTTTTCACGGGGGCAGGCATGTTGATGGTGGGAGTATCGCTGTTTTTGAGCTTGCGGTATGTGCGGGGTGTCTTATAATCTATATTTTAATGTACTATTTCAGCAGAAAATACGCTTCTCTAACGATTCAGGCGGAGATTTACATATGGAAACTGGATATTATCTCAAGCTTTGGTGTGGCGGTTGCTTTTTTTATACAGATACTTGTTAAGAAAACGCAGTTTGCATGGATTGCATATTATGTCGATCCTGTGGTTGCCATAGTGATGGCTTGTTTCCTTCTTATAGAACCGGTGAAAATGATTTTTGTAAATCTGAAAAATCTGGTGCTTTTTGCCCCCGAACAGGATATAATGGATAGTATAAGATTTGTTGCGGAAAAGCATATGGACAAGGTGTATTGTGATATTGAATTTCTTGATGTTATTCAGACGGGAAGAAAAACATGGGTTGAGATTTATTTTAAAAGTCACAATGATCTGATAAATACAAAAATTCTTTTGCAGCTTCGTAATGACATCAGAGCAGAACTTAGAAAGGAGTTTGATCAGGTTTATGTTGAACTTATTCCAAGTCTGCCTGATTAAATTTTGTAAATATGATAATGTACTTTTAAAAGATAGTGACGGTGAAGTGCATTTTAGGCTGACGGATGCATAATAGGTGTGAACGGGACAGCCAATGTAGAGGAGTTGAGCGATATGGGCAGAATACTATCGTATGTGATGTTCGGTTTTTTTGTCTGTACTACGATAATGTCAGCGAGTGTTTTGCGTAGTAGGGAAAAATTAAAAATAAATAATATTCTTTTTGCACTTGTATGTATAGGAAGTTCCATTTGGAGTTTCTGTTTTGGATTTATATGGATTCAGACAGATCCGCTTCGTGCATATTACTGGCGGTGTGCGGGTATGGTCGGCACATTTATGTATATGATATGTGCTATGTTAGTCATTGCAAGATGGTGTGGACAAAAGAGATTGTGGATAAGTGCGATAAAAGGCTTTGCTTTTTCGGCAATTCTGCTATATCCGTTTTTAATGCAGAAAAGCAATACGGTATATCATATGTCTGCAATAGGTATGACATATGTGTTTGTTCCGGGAATATGGAACACATTATATGATATATATTGTATTGTGTGTGCTATAGGCTTGTTTGCACTCAGTGGTTTTATGAAAAAAAACGGAGAGCGCAAGTGGGAGCGTATCGTAGGTAAACGCCTGTTGTTTTGCGAGAGTGTTATTGTTGCCGGTATGCTGCTTGATACGATAATGCCGGTGTTTGGATTTAATGCTTTTCCGGGAAGCACACTGTCACAGTTATTTGGGGTGCTGCTTCTTTACAGAATTTATCTTTTTATAAATAAAAATAAAGTTAAGCTGGAAAATGTATCAGAGTTTGTTTACTATTCGGTCAAATCGCCGATTCTTATATATGATTACAATAAGAAACTTAGGATTGTCAATAAAAGTGCGACGGATTTTCTGAAAATTTCAGAACAAAATTGTGAGAATGTTTTGTTTACAGATCTTTTTGAAATGGGAAATGAAAAACTTAAATATGGTGGGTATTCTAATAAGATAGATGTAAGGTGCAGGGCGAATGGTGCTCACTGCCGGCTTGATATAAACCAGATATCTGATGAGTACGGCGAGACAATGGGATATATTATTATCATTGATGATCTTACAGATAAGATAAAGACTATTGAAGCTCTTGAGGCGGCAAGGAAAAGTGCTGAGGCAGCAAGAAAGAGTGCAGATGATGCAAATAATGCAAAGTCAAATTTCCTTGCACAGATGAGTCATGAGATAAGGACACCGTTAAATACGGTGCTGGGAATGAATGAGATGATTTTGAGAGAGTCTGACTCTGAGACGGTTTCAAAGTATGCTTCGTACATAAAAAATGCGGGACAGACATTGCTCGGTATTATAAATGATATTCTTGATCTGTCTAAGCTTGAGGTGGGTAAGACAAATATAGTTGCAGAGGATTATAATCTTAAGTTTGTAATCAATGATATAATCAATCTTGTTTCTTTGAAAATCAGGGAAAAGGGGCTTAAGTTCCGGCTTGATATGGCAAAGGATATTCCAATGTATCTGCATGGTGATGTTTTGAGAATTAAGCAGGTTATTATCAATATCATGAACAATGCCGTTAAATATACGGATAAGGGTCAGATTACGCTCGGTGTCGGCTGGGAAAAGGCTGATAAGGAGAGTATAATGCTGATATTTGAGATAAGAGATACCGGGCGTGGTATAAAAAAGAAAGATATTGAAAGGATTTTTTCACCGTTTGAGAGGGCGGAAGAACAGCGAAATCATACGATAGAGGGGAATGGACTTGGTCTTGCCATCACAAGAAAACTCGTAAGGCTTATGGGTGGAGAGATAAGTGTGAGGAGTGAATTTGGAAAAGGTTCCGTTTTTGAAGTCCAGATATTGCAAAGGATAGTGCACGAGAAGAACGGTGAAAATGTTTTGAAGCTGCAAAACAGGGAAAAACATGAGGATACACATATAAGTGCACCTGATGCAAAAATTCTTGTTGTCGATGATGTTGAGACAAACAGGATAGTTGTAAAAGAACTGCTTCGTGTCACTGATATAAATGTGGAGGTTGCAAGCAGCGGAGAGATGTGCCTTGAACTTATGAAAAACAACAGGTATGACCTTGTTCTTCTTGATCATATGATGCCAGGAATGGACGGGATAGAGACATTAAAACTTATAAGAAAAATGGAAAATTCACCTAATAAAGATACTCCGGTCATAGCGATGACTGCAAATGCGGTTCTTGGAGCAAAGAGTATGTATCTGTCAGAGGGATTTGACGATTATATTTCAAAGCCGATAGGCTATATAGAACTTGAAAATCTTATAAAGCGGTATGTGGACTGTAAAAGAGCTTAACACTGTAATCGTTGCCGGTCACACAGTAGGTTGAACAGTAACAGGCAACAGAGAGGATTGTGAATATCTGCTTGGATTTTATTGAAAAATGTCAGAATATAGTTTATACTGATTTTATGTGTCGTAACAGTTCAGCCATAAAAAGATAGTTGGCAATACAATGAGCTTGTTCATTGTATTGTTAAGTACCTTTTTATGGTAGAATAGCCTTTCATTTCTGAAATGAAATAAACATAAGCTGCATAGCAGCGACTGACAGCTTGCTGGCAGGTTTATGAATGTAAGAAATGAAAGGCTGAACTGTTACTATGTGTCTGCGTGGATTGTGAATATCCTTGACATTTTTTTTAGAGGGTATATTTATATGAAGAAAAATATGCATAAAGAAAAGAAAAAGCATAAAAAAAACAGTAAAAAGAGAAAACAGGTCGGAATTTTGTTTGTGCTTATCGGAGTTTTGCTTATTTTGGTATTTGGATTTGGTGAGTACCAGAGTTATAAAAGTGCTATTGAGATTAGAAAACTTCAGCAGCTAAAAGAAGCTTCGAGTGACAATGGAAATGGGATTGATACATCAAAAATACTTCCGGAGTACAGAAATCTGTATAAGACAAACTCAGACCTTGTCGGATGGCTTGTGGTGAATGGCACACAGATAAATTATCCGGTGGTTCAAAGTACCGTATATCAGGAGTTTTATCTTGACCATAATTTTGACGGTGAGGATGACGAGTCGGGAGCAGTTTTTGCCGATGCCCGCAATGATGTTTTTAAACCGGATGACAATGTTATATTGTATGGACATAATATGAAAAACGGTTCTATTTTTGGAACGCTCCAATATTATCTCGATAAGTCATATTATGAGAAACACAAGACTATGTCATTTGATACTTTGTATAAAAGATATGATTATCAGATTGTGGCTGTAGGGCTTTCCAAGATAACGGATGAGTCTGCTGATACTTTTAAATATTATGATTTTCTTAATGCAGCCGGTGAGAAGGAATTTGACAACTTTAAAGAAAAGATTAAAAGTCTGGAAGTTTATGATACAGGGGTTAAAATGAAATATGGGGATAAGCTTATAACTTTGTCTACTTG
This sequence comes from Clostridium sp. AM27-31LB, assembly GCF_003480745.1. NCBI lineage: Bacteria > Bacillati > Bacillota > Clostridia > Eubacteriales > Clostridiaceae > Clostridium > Clostridium sp. AM27-31LB. The sequence goes on from NZ_QUJS01000010.1 coordinate 72,269, forward strand.
TAACAGCGTAGAAAAAAACGGAAGACTTTTTGTTATTGCAAAAAGAAATTGAGATTAATGTGAAAAAATTTAACTCACAAGATTTGTGTCTGTGCACATTTGACACAAACTTAACGGATATAAAAAGTGTGCAGAAATGAGGATAGTATGAAATTGATAAAAAAGGTAATGGTTTTTGTTGTCGTTATGGCATTATGTATGTACGGAGCAGGTTTTGCATCTGCTGATGAAAATGATACATATTCAGTTACATATAATCTCACGGGACTTACGGCATCATCACAGGAAACAACTGTAAATCAGGGAAGTTCAATGAGCATCACGCTTACTCCTCAGGATGGATATACACTTCCTGACAGTGTTACGGTTACGATGAACGGTGCAACGCTTACTGATGGATATACATATGAAAACGGTGTTCTTACCATAGATGAAGTTTATGGAAATACTGTTATCACAGCTAAGGGTAAAGGCGGTTCGAGTGGAGAATCCACATATAAGGTTTCGTATGACTTTTATGGTGTTACGGCGAGCAAGGGTGAAAGCAATGTAAAGGCAGGAACATCTTTTTCTGTCAAGCTTACTGCAAATGACGGATATAAACTTAAAAGTTCAAAAGTTTCAGTTGCCGTAGACGGAAAGAAAGTTTCAGGCGGATATTCATACGACAGTGGAGTATTGACAATAGACTCGGTTTCAGGGGATACTACTATTATAGCGATAGCTGACAAATCGGGTTCAAGTGACAGCAAATCAAAGAAGAAAAAGACGACTGCAAAAAAAACTACGAACAAGAAAAAGTCAACAGGCAATAAGAGTAAAAGCGGCAGTGGTACGAGCGGTACTAAGTCAGGAAGTTCAAAGTCTGTACAGGCTCTTAAAAGGTCGGGAAAAGCACCGGTTAATTATCATACAGGCAGCTATAAAGCTCCGAAAACAGGACAGGATTTTGATACAAGATATGCCGGAGCAGCAGGAATTGTGTTTATCGGTGTTGGACTTGTATTGTTAAAGAGAAGAAAAATTGTATAAATGATATTAATATGCAGGGGTCAAAATGTTTTTTGCACCCTGCATCATATTTTGAAAATAAAGTTAAATTGAAAAACGCCCGTTGTGGCGTTTTTTTTGATATGACATAATAATAGTGGGATGGTTTTTATGTGGTGATATTTTATGATGTTTTTTGCTCCTGGTGCCCCACTGCTTTACGAGCATTTTCCTATACAATAAAAAAGATTCCACTTTCGTGGAACCTAAGAAATAGAATATGTTGCAATGCGCCTCCAGGGGTTCGAACCCTGGACACCCTGATTAAGAGTCAGGTGCTCTGCCAACTGAGCTAGAAGCGCATATATTGTCTTTTTTCAACTCGACAACAATCAGATTATATCAGAATGTTTATGCAAATGCAAGCACTTTTTTTGAAAATACGGATTTTATTTTGTGACCATTATTTTTTTGAACAGTATTTGTAGCTGCCTTATATTTGTGATTTTGTGACAGCAAAAGTAATTCAGTTGATTATTTTGTAGTAATTTGTAAATTTATATGATAGAATAAATTCGTTGCCATCTCCTATACCGGCAAGGAAAGGAGGTGTTTGCTATGGAGTACATAACTTCCATATTTGTTACTGTCATGGGTGGTGTGATTTGTCATTACATTATCAAATGGTTAGATGGTGACAAATAATTGGTAACTAGCCTGTGGTATTAAGCCTTCCACGCAAAAAATAGGAATAAAAACCCCCGATGTAGCAGCATCGGGGGTTTTGTTTTGTGTTCGCTATGGAACATAACTTCCTTTTGTCTAACGACATTATAGCATATGTAAAAATGATTTGCAATATGCATATTATGAGAATTATTTTCGCTGTGTCTATTCTTGTATTTTGGGTATCGTCAAACAGCGTAACAGTTCAGCCTTGCATTTCTTACATTCATAAACCTGCCAGCGAGCTGTCAGTCGCTGCTTTGCAGCTTTTGTTTATTTACGCGAAAGCAAAGTGAAGATGGAACAAATAAATTTGTTCCATCTGAGCGTGCTCGCGAGGGCTTTGCCCTCATTTCAGAAATGCAAGGCTATTCTACCATAAAAAGCTACTTAACAATACAATGAACAAGCTCATTGTATTGCCAATTATCTTTTTATGGCTGAACTGTTACCAAACAGCAAAATCTATTACAAAAAAATCTAGCATATGCCATATAAGAGTGCTATACTTAGAGGGAAGTGTGTTATTGTTCACTCGCAAACACATTAGTTTTCAGCCTATGAATTTATGAGTGGATTTTACATTGGTCTAAATGCAGTTAAGTATAGAAATGAGGTTTGAAATGATAGCAAAAAAGATGGTTAAATATGTTGAAGGAAGTTCTGTAATCCGTGCCATGTTTGAGGAAGGAAAGAAAATGGCGGCAAAATACGGAGCAGAAAATGTATATGATTTCAGTTTGGGTAATCCGAGCACACTTCCACCTAAAGAAGTGAATGAAGCAATTATTGATATTGCATCTAACGAGGATCCAAACCGTTTACATGGATATATGAATAATTCTGGTTTTGAGGATGTAAGAGAAGCTATAGCACAGTCACTTAATAAAAGGTTTGACACACATTTTTCCCAGAAAAATATTTTGATGACGGTAGGTGCGGCAGGAGGTCTTAATGTTATTCTTAAGTCTATAATAGACCCGGAGGATGAGGTTATCGCATTTGCACCGTATTTTGGAGAGTACAATAATTATGTGGCAAACTTTGATGGAAAGATAGTTGCGGTTTCTCCTAATCCACCATCATTTCAGCCAAATATAAAAGAATTTGCGGAAAAGATAACACCTAAGACAAAGGCGGTTATCATAAACAATCCAAACAATCCTACGGGAGTTGTATATTCGGAGGAGACGATAAAGGAGCTTGCAAAAGTCATTGAGGATAAGCAGAAAGAATACGGAACGGCGATTTATCTTATAGCTGACGAGCCTTACAGAGAGCTTGCATACGATGGGGTCGAAGTCCCATATCTTACAAAATATTATGATAATGCTATTGTTGGGTATTCATACAGTAAGTCATTGTCACTTCCGGGAGAGCGTATCGGTTATCTTGTTATTCCTGATGAAGCAGACGATTTTGAAAATCTTATTGCGGCGGCAAATGTTGCAAACAGGATTTTAGGATTTGTAAATGCACCGTCACTTCAGCAGCTTGTGATAAAGAAATGCCTTGATGCGAGCACTGATATTTCAATTTACGACACAAACCGTACACTTTTGTATGATAAACTTACATCACTTGGCTTTGAGTGTGTAAAGCCGCAGGGTGCTTTCTATCTCTGGATGAAAACGGCAGAGCCTGATGATGTGGAATTTGCGGCAAAGGCAAAAGAGTTTAATCTTTTGATAGTTCCGGGAAGTTCATTTATGTGTCCGGGATATGTAAGGATTGCTTACTGTGTGGAAAAGGCGATGATAGAAAGGTCGTTTGCGGCATTTGAGAAGCTTGCACAGAGTTATGGATTGAAATAAACAAGCCGCTGAAAAATAAAAACACAGCTAAATTTTTCACTAAAGAATAAATGGTTAAAAAGTAAAAAAATAAACAAATAATGATATAAAAACAGAATGAGCGGCTGAAAAATAAAAATTTAAATAAAATTTTCTATAAAAACGGCGGAAAAGCCGATAAGACAATAAATCAGACGGAGGATTACAATGAGCAGTTGGAGAGACAATTTAAGAACTATAGACCCATATGTACCGGGAGAGCAGCCACAGCTTAGTGATATGATAAAGTTAAACACTAACGAAAATCCATATCCACCATCACCGAAGGCAAGGGATGTGCTGACAAATTTCGCACTTGATACACTCAGGCTTTATCCGGATCCTGATTCGTCACTTCTCGTAAATGCGATAGCAAAAAGATATGAGGTTGGAGCGGACCAGGTATTTGTCGGTGTGGGTTCTGATGATGTGCTTGCGATAGCGTTTATGACATTTTTTAACAGCAAAAAACCGATACTTTTCCCGGATATAACATATTCATTTTATGATGTGTGGGCAACACTTTTTAATATTCCGTTTGAAAGACCGGCTTTAGATGATGATTTCAATCTTGTGGCAGCAGATTATTATAAGGAAAACGGCGGAGTTGTTATCGCAAATCCAAATGCACCAACAGGTATCGTGCAGAATGAGAGTTTCCTGAGAGATGTTATAGAACATAATCGTGATGTTGTTGTTATCATAGATGAAGCTTATGTTGATTTTTGCGGAGAGTCTGCCTTATATTTGACAAAAGAGTACGATAATGTGCTTATTGTTCAGACTTTTTCAAAGTCACGCTCAATGGCAGGCATGAGAATAGGCTATGCGATGGGCAATCCTGAACTTATCAAGGCTATGAATGATGTTAGATTTTCATATAACAGTTATCCAATGACAAGACTTTCAGTTGCTTTAGGTGTTGCGGCTATTGAGGATGAGGATTATTTCCAGGCAACCAAAAATCAGATAATTGAGACAAGGGAGTGGACTAAAAGAGAGCTTAAAGCACTCGGCTTTACTTTTGGTGACTCAAAGACAAACTTTATCTTTGCAAAACACAGTACGGTGGATGCGGAAGTGATTTTTGATAAACTTCGTGAAAAACATATTTTTGTAAGACATTTTTCGAGTGAACGCATAAGAAACTATCTTCGTATATCAATAGGAACGATGGCTGAGATGGAAAAATTCATTGACGAGTTAAAGAAAATAGTATAGTATAAAAAAATATGGATGTTTTACAACTGTATCATACTGGAGGGTAAAGATGAAAAAAGTAATAACTTACGGAACATTTGACCTGCTTCATGTAGGGCATATAAACATATTAAGAAGAGCGAAAGAACTTGGTGATTATCTTATAGTTGTACTTTCAACAGATGAGTTCAATGCCATAAAGAATAAAAAGGCATATTACTCATATGAGGATAGAAAGCAGATTCTTGAAGCGATAAGATATGTCGATAAAGTTATTCCTGAAAATACATGGGAACAGAAAATTTCAGATGTTGTAGATAATGATATAGATGTGTTTGTTATGGGACATGACTGGGAAGGCAAGTTTGACTTCCTTAAAGATTATTGTGAGGTTGTGTATCTGCCACGAACAGAGGGGATTTCTACATCAAAGATAAAAAAAGATTTAGGTATTAATGGTCAGAAAAAAGAGGACTGATAAACCTGAATATTTTAACACTAGCAGCTAATAGTGTTATGAGCAGACAGCAGAGCGGATTGTGAATATCCGCCTGACTTAATAGGTGGGACTGTTGGTAACGACAGTCCCTTACAAGTGTTTAGAAAGGATTTTTAAGATGTTTATAAATAAGGCGAGGGCAAAAATGGTAAGCGGTTACCATGTGTTGAAAAACAATGCCAGAAGAATACTGAAAAGAGCACCAAAAATGAAGTTTTTTTATGGCAGTTATTATAAGCACTGTCCTGTTGTGGAGAACAGGATATTGTTTGAGTCGTTTCATGGTTCGACAATCTCAGATTCTCCATTTTATATTTTAAAGGAACTTTTATCGAGAGAAGATGCGGACAAATATGAGATTTATTATAGTACAAATCCACAGGACTATGAGACACACAAGAAATTTATTGAAGCAAATAATATTCCGGTGAAGCTTGTAAGTATTACTTCTTATAAATATTTAAAGGTACTTGCAACAGCAAAATATCTTATTAATAACAGTTCATTTCCGGTGTATTTTATAAAAAAGGATGAGCAGGTTTATCTTCAGACCTGGCACGGAACACCGTTAAAGACTCTTGGAAAGCAGATGCGTAAGGGTATCGAGTCAATGTATAATGTTCAGCATAACTTCTTGCAGGCTACTTATCTTATGCATCCAAATGAGTTCACCAAAAATGCGATTATGGAGGATTACAATCTCAATCCTTTATATACGGGAAAAGTTGCACTCAGCGGTTATCCGAGAAATAGTATCTTTATGGATAAGGAAAAGGCGAAAGAGGTTAGAAAGCAGCTTGGTCTTGAGGACAAGGTCGTATATGCATATATGCCTACATGGCGCGGTACGAGCAATCATTCAGTAAATCAGAATGCTTACGGCAGAGAAGTTACGAAGATGATGCAGTACCTTGATAAAAACCTCAAGGATAACCAGATTTTATATGTAAACTTCCATCCGATACTTAAAAACAGCATACAGCTTGGAGATTATAAACATATTAAGAGCTTTCCGGCTGAGGTTGATAAATATGAATTTTTAAATAGTGTTGATGCACTTATAACGGATTATTCAAGTGTATTCTTTGACTTTTCAGTTACGAGAAAGCCTATTATCCTCTATATGTATGACTATGATAAATATATGTCAGACAGAGGAACTTATTTTGATATAAAAGAACTTCCTTTTGTAAAACTTTATGAACTCGAAGATTTAAAGGAATGGCTTGTATCTGAAAAGATACTCGGTGCAAGCTATGATGATGGAGATTATTGCGAGAAGTTCATCAAATATGATTCGCTCGATGCACCTGCTAAAATGCTCGACCTTGTATTATACGGCAAGGAAGAAGGTATGATAGTTGAGGATTATTCAGAAAACAGACAGAAACCCAGAAGAATCATACATCCTCAGAAAGCATCGACAAAAGGTGACTTTGAAGTTATCAAACAGTTTTCAAAGGATAACGATATTGTACAGTTTGAGAAGAAGTGGTTTAGAAAAAAGGTTAGTTGCATACTGTATGATGATTACAATTATGACTTTGATTATGTCATAATCACAAATACAACACCGAGAACCTACTGGGAAGAGTTTTTGTATAAGCTTGGTGTTAAATCTGTCATTGCAAGACTGCAGGAGAGAGAACTTAAGAGAACTTTCCCTAATTTAAAGGTTCAGACACCGTATCTCAGAGAGTTTTATATTGCAGCGGAGGGCTGTGGTACAAGAAATACTGAGAGAATACCGGTTGAGTCAGATATAGAGAGCGGTGAAAATGGGATTACATTAACCGTAAGAAATAAAGAGCGTTTTGTACCACTCAGTTTTATGCTTCTTGAGAAAGATTATTCTATATTGTGTATGAGAGAACTTTCAGACGAGGAGAGAAAGAACGGAGTTATTCACGAAGATTTCAAAAAATGGAATGAAAAAATGTCGCCGGTCGGAAGATACCAGCTTGCAGCCGAATTTGTGGACATGGAGTCCGAAGAAAAATTTATCGGAACATTCTATTGTCCTGAAATTGCTAAAAAAGCAGATGCAGGGGCAGAAAAGTATGATAAGCCGGATGCATATCTTGCTCCGTGCATAATAGAAAAAGTCGGGGATCCGGACAGCATACGCTTCTATGAAGAGGGAAAAGTGGCTGTTATTCCATATTCAAGAAATGGAGACAGAACGATTTCAATCACGCTCCGCAGACCGGAGAAGATTGTTGATGAGTACACACAGGCAAAGATTAAAAAGATTAAGTCCAGCAAAAACACCTGTACCGTATATATGAAGATGAGAAAGCAGGATGGTCTTAAGATTAAGGATGTAGTGCTCCGATACAGAAGTGCACTTACCTATGACATTCCAGTCAAATACGATATAAAGGAAAATGATGTTCATTATTTTATTACCGCATATATCAATTTTGCTGAGATGAACTTAAGAGAGCTTTATTGGGATTTAAGAATACTTGCAGACAAACATGGCTTTGAAAATGAGATAAGGGCAAGATTTGTAAATAATTACTGGAAAAATAAATTTTATATCACAAACAGACAGTATTCGGCAGGCGAGGGGCATATGACATTCCCTTATTATACAAAGGGAGGCTGTCTTGCATTCCTCTACCGTCAGGATTCAGAATATGATGCGTATTCGACGAAAGTTAAAGAGATAGCTGCGAGCGGAATATATGTATTGTTTAAGCCTTTATTAAAGAGAAAGAAGATATGGCTTGTATATGAGAAATTCTGTTCGATGGCACAGGACAACGGATATTATTTCTTTAAGTATTGTATGGAAAATCTCTCGGATGAGGAGAAGAAAAATATTTATTATGTAATAGATAAGAAAGCTCCTGATTATGAGAAGATTAAAGAATATGATGACCATATAATACAGTTTATGAGCCTGAAACATGTTTTATATGTACTTGCCGCCGTATTGTATGTTGCATCGGACTCCAGAACGCATCTTTACGCATGGAGATGCAAGACGAGCCTTATCAGGTCAAAGATTGACAAACGACCTATATTCTTTCTCCAGCATGGAGTTACGGCTCTTAAACAGGTCGGACCACTGTTTGGAAGAAAGGGAAGCAGTCCTATGACCTATTTTGCGACAACTTCAAAGTTTGAGCAGGATATAGTAGTAAAATATCTTGATTATTCCGAGGCAAAATCACCTATTACGGGATTTACAAGATGGGATGTTCTTGAGGATACTTCGACAAAAGATGATAAACTTATACTTCTTATGCCGACATGGCGTTCATGGCTTGAGGAGGTAAGTGATGAAGATTTCTTGAAGAGTGAATATTACAAGAATTATTCAAGTCTTCTTCAGAGCGAGCGGCTTGACGCTATATTGGAGAAGAACGATGCAAGGATGATATTCTACATTCATCCAAAGTTTGCAGGATACCTTAAGAACTTCAAAAAAACGGGTGAGAGAATAACATTGGTTCCATTTGGACAGAAGCCATTAAATGAGATTATGAAAAAATGTCATTTACTTATAACAGATTATTCAAGTGTATGCTGGGATGTTTATTATCAGAAGAAACCGGTAATCTTCTATCAGTTTGACCTTGACCATTATAATAATGCTCATGGAAGTTATATTGATATGGAAAATGAATTGTTTGGACGACACGCATATGAGAAAGAGGAACTTATAGATAATATAGAAGACTGCATAAATAAAGATTTTGCACTTTTGCCGGATGATGAGAAAAATCACAATCATTACTTTGAGTATATAGATGATAAGAACAGTGAGCGTACTTATATCTATCTTAAGAGTAAAGGATATTAATATTGTTAAAATATTCGCAGCGCCCGTAGTTGTTATACCGGACGCTGCGAATTTAGGTTTAATAATGGTGTGACTGCCGGAAGTTTGGGGCAATCCGGGAATATATGGTAACACATTATTAACACAAATTTGCGGTAATATAGAAGAATAGGGTGAAAACAGGATAAGAAAGAGGTAATTTATGAGGTTGAGAAAACAAATAAGCTTATTTTTAAGTTTTGCAATTTCAATAACATCAATGAATGTTACGACTTTAAGTAACAGTATATCGGGAATGACAAAGAAAGCAAAGGCTGCTGATATAGTTCTGGCAAGCAGTCCGGAGCCGACAAGCAATGCATCTGCGGCAGCTATGGATGCGGATATGAGAGTTATATTTACTACAGACATTCATGGTCAGGTGGTCAATTATGATTATCAGTCGGCGAAGGAAGTAAACAGAGGTCTTAATAAGGCATATACGCTTGTTAAAAAGGCGAGAAATGAGGTTGGAACAGGAAATTATCTTACATTTGACCTCGGTGACAGTGTGTATGATTTTACTACAGATTACATATATAATCATGAGCCTGAGGCATTGCAGCCGGTTTATAATGCTATGACAATGATAGGTTATGATGCCATCACGCTTGGAAATCATGACTTTGATTATGGATATGATTATCTGGTAAGTCAGCTTGAAACATCAGGACTTGAACAATCCTGTGTGTTATCAAATGTTTATAGTGCTGCCGATAATAAGAGTATATTCGGTGTTGAGAATAAGATAATCGAAAAAAACATTACCAATGATGAAGGTCAGGTAATGACTGTAAAAATTGGTATATTGGGTGAAACGGTACCATCGCTTTCAAGCAAGACAGAGAAATATAAAGGAAAACTCGTGACGGAAGATATCCTTGAGAATGCAAAGAAGCAGGCGGCTGCACTTAAGAAAAAAGGGGCAGATATAGTAATTGCACTGGCTCATTCCGGTTTCGGAACGGACAATCCGAAGAAAAAAGCCGGGGATATGGCTTATATGCTCACAACGGTAAGTGATATAGATTTAGTGCTTGCAGGACATGAACATATAGATTTTCCGACCGGATCTTCAAGTGATGCACATTACTCACTGCCAAATGTTGACCTTAAGACAGGTCTTGTAAATGGAAAAAGACTTATCATGGTTCAGGACAGTTGTCGTGGCATCGGAGTTGTTGATTTAAATCTCAAAAGAGATGAGACAGGAAAGATAGTAGTCAGCGACTCTAAGTATGAGATAAGAAAAACAAAGAAAGACACTTCTTGTGATGAAGCTATTACCGGGACTATGTCAAAATGGGATAGTGTTCTTAAAACATATTGCAATACGGAGATAGGAACTATCGCAAGCGGAGACAGATGGAATAACTATTCAGCATTGCTTGAGAGTAATGAGATAATCCAGATTGTTCACGAGGCACAGCTTGACTATGCGGCACGGTTTGTTGAAGCCAATAAATCAAAGTACGGAAGCTGGCCAATAGTCTCGTTGGCGAGATATACGAAGTATGGTGGAGAAAGTGGAGGAGATTATGCTGATATTTCAGGCAAACTGATGGAGGGTAATCTTGATACTATTGCGAACTACCACAGGTATGTATATATATATTCAATGACCGGAAAACAGCTTAAAGAATGGCTGGAGTGGGCTGCATCTATATATCAGACTACGGGAACTTCAAAGGACACTAAGTGGAACAATATCATATTGTCAGATTATATAAATAAAACCGGTGGAAATTCGCTGGTACAGGAACCTTATCTTGGCGACTGGAGTGAGTTTTTTCAGTGCAGCGGTATAGAATATACGATTGATCCAAGTGCTGCACCGAGATATGATGTGAACGGAAGTTATTTAAATGACACAAACAGGATTACTTCGATGACCTACAATGGCAATCCTATAAGTGATGACCAGAATATCGTGCTTGTGACGGACAAGATTACACCACATATGCAGTGTGATGCAAATGCAGGCGTAAATGACAATATACTTCAGAGTTCACATGACAATCTTCAGGATGTTATAGAGGAGTACCTGAAGGAAAAGGCACAGATAAGTGATCTCAAATTAAATATCTCACAGAATTGGCAGCTTAATCTTCCGGACGATTATAAATTCCTTATGGAAAGCGGCAAGTCAGGTGAGAGTCTGCTGCTTGCAAAGAACTGGTGTAAAGGTGTTTATGATACAATGGGTTATTTCAATTATTATAATTGTAATACAGGTGTACAAAATAGACAGGATGATATGATACCGTCAGTTGTCGTATCGGAGACAAGCAAGGCAGATACAAAGAGCAGTGTTCCGGTAAGAGTTGTGGCAAATGCAAAATCAGGAATAACCGTCAAAAAGTATGTTAAGGGGGACTATGATAAGGACTCTGAGGTATGGAATCTGACACCGGCAAGTGGTGGTGCTATAACAATGGATTCAGATACTTTCAGTGTGTCAGAAAACGGTGTCTATTCAGTTTATGTTGAGAGCGGAAACGGAAAATCAGTAATTGAGAAAGTTGCGATTACCAATATTTATCCGACTTCGCTTATAGCACCGGTAGTAGGAACAGTTACAAATATTGATGATGAGGTTACAGGTACTGCGTATCCAAATCTTACGGTAAATGTTAAGATTGGTTCTAAAGTTTATAAGGCATCAGTAAATGTCAAAGGAAAGTTTACTGTTAAGATACCGGTACAAAATGCAGGGAAAAAGATTACGGTATATGTTTCCGATAAGAGTGGTGACAAGAGCAAGAGCACGAGTGTTACCGTCAAGAGAAATGGACCAAACAGCCCTAAGATTACATCTGTTAAAAATAACGGTTATGAGATAAAAGGAAATACAAATGACAGCAATGTCAAGGTTTATGCGGTTATTGGCAAAAATGTGTATGTTTCAAAGGCAATAGGTTCTTCTTATTATAAGAAGTGTAACGGTTACGATAAGAAACTTAAGATAAAGAAAGTTAATGTTGTCATAAAAAGCAATGGAGACTATACGATAGCTATTCCTAATCAGTATTCAGGAACAAATGTATCTGTATATTCGGTTGATAAACTTAGCAGAGTGAGCCATGTCAGAAATAAAAAGGTTTCAAAGAGTGCACCGAATAAACCGACTATCTACACGGTTTCAAGTTCCGACCGATATGTATTCGGAAAAGTGCCGGATAGTGGAAAGTGTACAGTTATATTGAAGCGTGGCAAGAAAAGCTATAAAGCAAAAGCGGATGCAGATGGTTATTACAGAATAACATCACCGAGGCTGCACGCTAAGGAGACTATCACGATATATGCACAGGACAAGGTAAAAGGCAAAGTAAGGACAGGTGTATCTAAGAGTAAAACCGTAAGCTCAGCATATGATGTTTACAAGAAGCACAGAAATACTAATCTTCATATAGGTAAGGTGACAAATAAGAGTACCTATGTGACAGGAAGATGGGCTAAAGGTAAAGCTACGGTATATGTGTTTGTGGATGGTATAGTATATGTCAGAAAGACAGGTTCAAACGGCAAGTTTAAATTTAAGCTGAAAAAGCGTGTTGCTGTAGGAACAGGAATCTATGCTACGATAAGGAAAGGGCATGGCAAATCAATAAAGGCGATGCGTAAGTGGAAAGTTGTGCTTGGAAAACCAAGTACGCCAAATATATATGGAAGACTTACGACGAGAACCACAAAGATAATCGTGCTTACAAGAGAAAAGTGTCCGAGAGTAGTATTAAGAATCGGAAAACACAGATATACAAGAAGAAAAAACAGCGGTTATTCTAAGAGAATGCACAGATACCGCTATATATTTAAGATTAGAAGGTATCCGTATAGGACACATTTGAGAGCTTTTGCAACAAATAGTGCAGGAACAAGTCAGAGTAAATTAAGGATTATCAGATAATGGATAAAGCGGGGAGGCAGAAGTGCCTCCCCGAAGTCTTAGGTGAATAAAGTAACAGTTCAGCATTTGAAAATACAATGAACAAGCTCATTGTATTGCTAATTATCTTTTTATGGCTGAACTGTTACAAAAAAAAATTAAAAAATTTGAAAAAAGTTGTTGACAAACAGTGCAACATAATGTAATATATATCTTGCGTCACGGGAAAGCGGTTAGCGAGTAAAGCGAAAGCGAGAAAGCAAACAACTCGGGGTGTGGCTCAGTTTGGCTAGAGTACCTGATTTGGGATCAGGGGGTCGCAGGTTCGAATCCTGTCACCCCGACTGGTGACGCATTAAATAAATAAAGCGGGAAACACATTTGTTTCCAAATGTGCGGGTGTAGTTCAATGGTAGAACACCAGCCTTCCAAGCTGGATACGTGGGTTCGATTCCCATCACCCGCTTTGTATGTGTCAGTAGCTCAGTTGGATAGAGCAACGGCCTTCTAAGCCGTGGGTCGGGGGTTCGAATCCCTCCTGGCACGTTTTAATTTTATATGGTGGGTATAGCGCAGTTGGTTAGCGCGCCAGATTGTGGCTCTGGAGGCCGAGGGTTCGAATCCCTCTATCCACCTTTGATTTCCTTGTAGTTTACAAGGATTTTTTACTATATAGGAGAGTTGCAATATTTAAGAATAATTTGCGGAGACTTTTTATATAGTTTATGATAAACTGCGGTTTGCATAACAAATGTAAATGGCATATATGATGGGCCGTCGCCAAGCGGTAAGGCACAGGACTTTGACTCCTGCATCCCGCGGGTTCGAATCCCGCCGGTCCAGTTGCTTTAAAGAACAGATATAAAGAGAAAAGAGGATGGTTGAGATGAATATTGTATGTTTAGACTTAGAGGGAGTTCTTGTACCGGAAATCTGGATAGCATTTGCTGAGGAGACTGGGATTCCGGAGCTTAAGAGAACAACAAGAGACGAGCCTGATTATGACAAGCTCATGAACTACAGACTCGGGATTTTAAAAGAGCATGGTCTTGGTCTTAAAGAAATTCAGAACACTATTGCAAAGATTGATCCTATACCTGGAGCAAAAGAGTTTTTGGATGAGCTTCGTTCTATCACACAGGTTATCATCATCAGTGATACATTTACACAGTTTGCAAGCCCGCTTATGAAGAAACTCGGCTGGCCTACAATTTTCTGTAATTCACTTGAGGTTGCGGATGACGGAGAGATTACAGGATTTAAGATGCGTTGTGAGCAGTCAAAACTTACAACAGTTAAGGCACTTCAGTCTATCGGTTATGAGACTATCGCAAGCGGTGACAGTCACAATGACCTCGGCATGATTCGTGCAAGTAAAGCAGGATTTCTTTTCAAGAGTCCTGACAGCATTAAGGCAGAAAATCCTGACCTTGAAGCATTTGATACATATGATGAGCTTATGGCGGCTGTCAAAAAGGCTTTATGATATTTAAAGTAAGTATTTAAGTTTGAAATATTAAATAGATTAAAAATCCCGGACTGTTCAGGTCTGGGATTTTTATATGTATAGAAAATGCTCATAATGTATCAATGATTTTCAGTTAAATATAGCAGAAAAATTTTTAATATTCAAAACGCAGTAATGAATTGCAGCGGGATATTTGGAATACAGGAACAAGTGTGTGTGTTTTATTAAAAAGCGTTAAAAAACAGATATAAATATTATGTAAAAAGCGTTAAAAAACAGATATAAATATTATGTAAAAAATGTTATAATTGGTATAAATTAAATATATTTTGTCAAATTTGATTGATTTGATTGAAGATTATGTGATGTACTCTCGGAATTTTTTGTTAAGAAGATACCGAGAGTACATTTATAAAGGAATGGAGGATTGTTATGAAGAAAAAAAGAAATATGTCAATTAAGGCAAAACTACTTGGGATAATAATTCCGGTTATGGTTGCGATTGTAGTTGTGCTGGTACTTGTTGCCTATGAGATGTCATCAGGGATAATTGGAAATTATTCAGAGAATCTTTTGGAATCTTCGGTAGATAATCAGGCAAATGAAATTGAGTCATGGCTTAATAAAAATATTGCAGGTATTAAGTCGGCAAAGAAGACTATTGAACAGTTGAAACCTGATAATGAGGAAATGCAGAATATTCTTGATGGTTATTATGGATTTGATGAGAATTATCCGGGTGGAATATATATAGCTGATTCAAACGGGAAGCTGATGAAGGCTTCTGAGTCGGATAAGTCTGAGAGTGATGTAACAGGAAGCGTGTGGTACAAAGAAGGACTTACAAGGGTTAATCCTAAGGTGGGTTCAGCATACAAAAATTCTAAGGGAGAAAATGTTATCAGTGCATCGGCTATGATAAATGATGGATCTGGAAATGTGAGTGTTATTTCTGCCGATATGACACTTGACCGTGTTGCGATTATCGTTAATTCATTTATAGAGATGAAACACGCAGAAGCGGTACTTGTTGACAAGAACACAGGGGTAATAATAGCTAACAGAGACAGTGAGCTTATATCACAGAAAATTGGTGATGGAAAACAGAGTGACTATTATAAACAACTTGCCAAGAAAGTGACGGCAAAAAAATATGATTCTACAACACTTGACGGAAATATGACTGTTTTTAAAGAGGTTGACGGAACGGACTGGCTGCTTGTTTCTTATATACCAAAGAGTGTTATAATGTCAGATATTGCTCATCTTCGTATGGTAATGATAGTTATAAGCGTTGTGTGCATACTTCTGTTATGCGTGCTTATTGAGCGTGTGACACACATTGTTATCAAGCCGGTAAAGAAGATGACAAAGATTATTACCCAGATGTCATCAGGAGATTTCACTGTAACAATGGATGTAAAGGGCAATGATGAGATTGCTGTTATGGGATACAGTGTGAAGAAATTTATAGAAAATATGAAACAGATGATAAAAGAAATGGGAAGCATTTCCGGAAAGCTTAAAGAACAGGCGGATTCCAGCAAAGAAGTTTCAAGTGAGATGAATTTGGCGGCATCAATACAGTCACAATCCATGGGTGAGCTGAACACAACGGTTGACCAGCTTTCTCTCTCTGTAAATGAGATTGCGGAAAATGCAACACAGCTTGCAGGAGTTGCATCTGATACAAAAGAGGACAGCAGTCGGGTTAAACAAAAGATGAATGAAACTGTAGCCATATCTGAAAAAGGCAGACAGGATATGGAGCGTGTAAGCATTGCTCTTGAGAGTATAGAGGAGTCGATACATAATCTTGAAGCTGCTGTAAATAAGGTTGGAAATGCATCAGGTGAAATTGTACAGATTATTAATCTTATTGGTGAGATTGCGGATGAGACAAATCTGTTATCACTAAATGCATCTATAGAAGCGGCACGAGCAGGCGAAGCAGGAAAAGGTTTTGCGGTTGTTGCATCTGAGATAGGAAAGCTTGCAAATAACAGTACAGAATCGGTTGCAAATATTACGGCACTTATAACAGAGATTAATAATCTTGTTGGAGATGCGGTAAGACAGGCATCAGGCAGTGCAGAGGACATATCAGGCAGTGCAGGTCTTATACATACGGCAGTTGATACATTTGATGTTATATTTAAAAATATACAGGATACCGGTGCGTTGATAAGCGAAATGGCAGGCAAGATAAATGAGGTAGATGAGGTTGCAACAAATGTTGCGGCAATCTCAGAAGAACAGGCAGCAAGTTCAGATGAAATACTTGCAACTTCAGAATCCATGCTTCAGCAGGCTAAGAACATTTCAAAGAATAGTGAAGCGGTTGAAGATGAGGCAGAAAATCTTGCCATGTCTGCAGTACAGCTTGAAAATCAGGTTCAACAGTTTCGGATATAAGTAAAGGAGGTATAACTCATGAAGAAGATTGTAAGTTTGGCTATATGTATTTCATTGATGATATGTTGCTTGAGCGGATGTAAAAACGATTCAAAAAGCGGTAATGTAAATGCAGATGGAATGAAGATTTTTATATCTGTATCACAGGCGGATGATTTTAGAGGAGCATTTGCACAGAAAGCTAAAGAATTGGCAGAAAAAAGTGGTGCACAGGTTGAAGTTGTGGATGAAAAGAATTCTATTGAAACTCAGGTAAGTGACATAAAGAAGGCTGTATCTGAGAAGTATGATGCGATAATATGTGGTCTTGTTGATATAGATACGGCTTTTGAAGTTGAAGCACTTGCGGGGGATATTCCTATCGTATTTTTCAATACTTGTCCTGAGGATGACAAGCTTGATGCAGGAAAATATGTCTATGTGGGTTCAAATGAAGAAGACGCAGGAAAATATCAGGCTGAATATATACTTAATGAATTTAAGTCATCAGATGAAATAAATGTGGCAATATTTAAAGGTGCTCTTTCTCATGCGGCAACAAAACCAAGAACAGAAGCTTTGAAAAATGCTTTGAGAGCATCGGGAAAAACAGTAAACTTTGTGTTTGAGGACACGGCAGAATGGGATAATGTCAAGGCAGAAGATATGTTTAAGCTGTTTTTTAAAACAGGTCAGAAATGTGATGCTGTTGCCTGCAACAATGACACAATGGCGACAGGTATTATACAGGCGTGCAAGGATGAGGGAATTAGCGATATAAAGATTTTAGGAATTGATGCAACATCTGATGGCTGTAAGGCTATTGAGTCGGGGGATATGGCATTTACGGTATATCAGTCTGCTACCGGTCAGGGAGAAATGGCGGTAAAGGCAGCCATAGATCTTGCAAATGGTGGAGATTTATCAGGATTTAAGGGGGTTACAAAGGATAAGAAATATGTATGGGTGCCATTTGAAAAGGTAGACAGTTCAAATGTAAAGGATTATGAGTAAGTTTGCCGGAATGTAGGAAGTATAGGTATAAAAAAGAAAGAGTCAGTAGATTTACTGACTCTTTCTTTTTGAGTAAAAAATCATATGAGTAATAGTTCAGACTTTTTTACTTTAAATAGGTATTTTCAAACTCTTCAATAGGAATAGGCTTTGAAAAATAATATCCCTGATAAATGCGGCAGCCCATTTTGGTGAGTGCGGTGACCTGTTCTTTAGTTTCCACACCTTCTGTAATAACTGAAAGACCGAGTGTTTTTGAAAGGTCTATAATGTTGTTTAGTATTGACATACTTCGTTGTATTCTGTCAGGTTTTGTTGTTCTTAAAAATCCCATGTCTATTTTAAGTACATCGACATCCATATCTTTTAAAGTGTTTAAAGATGAATAACCGCTTCCAAAATCATCAATTTCGACTTGGAAACCATAGTTTCTGAATTGCTCAAGGATTTCAAGTTCACCTGATATACCGGTCATTATGGCGGTTTCAGTAATTTCAAGTTTAAGTGTTTTAGGTATGATGCCATATTTTTCAACAAGTGTTGTTATGGTTTTGTAAACATCCATGTAATAAAAATCTTTTGCGGAAATATTTACTGAAATATAAAGTTCATTTTTTCCGAGTTTCTGCCATTCGGAGAGTTTTTGTACGGCGAGTTCCCAGATATATTTGTCGAGGCGGTAAATAAGTCCCGTTCGTTCAAAGACATTAATAAAATCTCCCGGGAATATAAGTCCTCTGTTTGGATGCTGCCAGCGTACAAGAGCTTCAGCACCAAGCATTTGTCCTTCAGGTGTCATCTGCGGCTGCAGGTACATACAGAATTGTTTTTCAGCAAGTGCAGTATCAAATTCTCCTACAATGCGTTTTTCGAGCAGAGTGTCGTTGAATATACTGTCGTTGTAATAAGCAATACATTTATCATATGTTCCGTGAAGTGTTTTTATGGCAATATTTGCTTTGTCACACATAATAGAGACATCTTCGTTACAATCTGTTATTTCATATACACCGACATATATGTGCAGGTGATAAAGCGTGTTGTTAAAAGTTTTGCTCAGTGTGTATATTGCATTGAGAAAATCTTCCTCTTTAAAATGTTCTTTAGGGATACATACCGCAAATTTATCACCGCCTGTTCTTCCGTAAAGAGTGCCATTGCAGCAAGTTGTTTTAAGGAGCTCTGCAAGCATTTTTAAGACTTCATTACCCTTTTCAAGTCCGAATAAGTCATTTACCAGCTTAAAATCTTTGATGTTTGAACAAAGAATAAGGCGGGGAGTATCAGGATCACGCTTGAGAAGTTCTGATACTTTCTCGCTGAAATATGAGCTGTTGTATATTCCGGTAAGTCTGTCATGAGTTGCAAGGTAGCGCTCTTTGTTGTATGCTATATACTTTTCGGTTACATCTATAAGGCTGATAAAGAAACCAATATAATTTTTATGTGAATCATAGAGCTTTCTGAATTCGGCATCGAAATGATGTTCATCGTCACCTAACATTCTTTTTTCACTCCAGGTGAAATAATCTTTGTTGTCTAATATGTTTTCTTCAAGCAGTCTTTGTGCATATTTGCTTATATTTTCGGTTGAACCGTCATCTGAATCTAAATTAAAGAGTCTGCGTGCACTGTCGTTTGCATAGACACATTTGCTGTCAATGTCAAAACAGATTACGGAGTTGTTAATTTCAGTGACTACTATAGAAAGCGTTTTGTCTATCAGCTCATTTGGCGTATGGTAAAATGTAAAATAACATATAAGAAATGCTGCTAATAGAAAAAACGGGAGTGACAAGTCTATAGGAAAACCTGATATTGTGTATATAAGGTTTAATATTATGATGACACTCATAACCGATATGATAGGATAGTATTTCTTACGGTAGAAATGTGGTATTTCGGCAATCTTAACTATCAGTGATGCGATAAACATCAGCACGATAAAATAAGCAAAGATATAATGCAGATAATATGCAGCATATCTTTTATCAATGCGATAGATTAAAAGATTGCCGTAAGTTGTAAGTTTTAATGTAAAGACCTGATGATAAAAAGCATTTAAAAACAAAGATATACCATCTGCAAAAGCAAGAATAAAACATCCGGATCTAAAAGGTCTGACCTCACTGAAAACATTAGTGTATTGCTGTGAGTATTGTAGTATGTAAATAAGCATTAAATCATATGCAAAAAGATATAATGCCATTGCAAGATATGATATGGTTTCGTTTATATTCAATGTAAATAAGCCATTTCCCAGGATGGTAAAAATGGCAAAGACAAGACATCTTGTAATGGAAGATGAAATGTCGTTGTGAAATTTTTTAATGTTTTTTATACAGACCAATATTGGGATTATCATTAAGTATATTAGTATAGTGTATATTTTACCCATTCAATATCAACCTCCATTAAAAGAATATATATTAAATATCAATGTTTGAACATAGATAATACGCTGTCTAATTTATCTGTCTGTGTAATGCAGGCAATCTCCATCTGTCTCTTTGAATCTTCAACAGATGTTTTAGAAGAATTTACAATGCTTATTCCACCGCATATAACAGTTGAAAGGAGTGAGCAGAATATAACTGCTGCAATAATTTTAGTCTTGATAGATTTCATAATAATCCTCATTTCTGCACACATTTTTTGCATATCAAGTTTGTGCCAAGTGTGCACAGACACAAATCTTGTGTGTGAAAAATCGGATTTTTCACACTAATGTCTCTCCAATCATGGTTGTATGTTATTAAATGCTTAATATAGTCTGATTTGTAGATGTATGTGTCTATTTTACCACAAAACAGATGATTTTGAAATAAATTGATTAAAGAAATATTCGTACAATAGTAACAGTTCAGCCATAAAAATGTTTACTTTAGTGAAAAGTGTGTTAAAATGATTTCCGGTCCGCAAAAAGTGATACAGAAGTATGGAAATGAGGTTTGAATTAAGATGAAAGATTTGACAAAAGGAAAAACATTGCCGCTTATAATGGGATTTGCAATTCCTATTGCGATAGGAAATATATTTCAGTTATTCTACAGTCTTGCTGATACGAGGATAGTAGGACAGTTTCTAGGGGAAAACGCACTTGCGTCTGTGGGTGCTACAAGCTCACTCAACAATATGATAATCGGATTTCTGCTCGGTATGACAAACGGATTTGCGATAATCGTTGCGAGAAGTTATGGCGCAAAGGACGAAAAAGCGATAAAAAAGGCAGTAGCTGCAACATTTGTGCTTGGAATAGCGGTGTCGTTTGTGTTTACGGTGCTCAGTGTGGGATTTTTAAGGAACATACTTGAATTTCTCAACACTCCCAAAAATCTGATAGACGGTGCTTACAGATATTTCAGAATAATCCTTTTAGGAATGACCGGTGCGATGCTCTACAATGTCTGTGCCGGGCTGTTCAGGGCGATAGGTGACTCGATAACCCCACTTATTTTTCTGATAATTTCCACATTTGTTAATATAGGTCTTGATATTTTGTTCGTTTGTGGATTTAAGTGGGGAGTTGAAGGTGCAGCATTTGCAACAATCCTGTCACAGATAATGTCATTTGTGTGCTGTTTCGTGTATATGCTTAAGAAATATCCCGTACTTCACTTTGGGATAAAAGATATAAAACTTGAAAAAGGACTTGTAAAATCAATGTTTGCGATAGGCTGTTCAATGGGATTTATGAGTTCGCTTATTAATATAGGTTCTGTTGCACTTCAGGGAGCGATAAACTCTCTCAACAATGCGAACTATATAGTCGCACATACTGCGGCGAGAAAGATTTCAGAATTTTTCATGCTGCCGTTTACCGTGTTTGGAACAACGATGGCAACATTCTGTGGTCAGAATATGGGAGCAAAGAAATCAGACAGGATAAAGAAAGGGATATGGCAGGTGACGATAGTCACATGGATATGGTGTGCATTTATGGTGCTTTTGTCATATACTGTTGTGCCGTACATGGTTGAGATGATAACTGCGACAAAACAGCAGCAGGTGATAGACACGGCAACGCTTTATCTCAGAGTTGACACGCTGCTCTATTTTATACCGGCAGTCATATGTATCCTTAGAAATGCAATGCAGGGAATCGGGGATAGCGTAACACCTGTTGTATCAAGTTCATTTGAGCTTATATGTAAAGTGCTTGTGGCAACATTTTTGACCCCGGTACTCGGATATTGGGCAATCATATGGGCTGAGCCTATTGCATGGGTCATAATGGTAATACCACTGCTTATCGGGATAAAGAAAAATCCGGTAATAAACGGGGGAGAGTAAATATATTAGATTATTGAATATTTTCGCAAGGTCCTATCTTTTATATAAGATACACCGCCCGTTTTTTCCGATTTCTTCGACTGCACCGGTTCGTTTTAGGACGGTAAGTGTAGTCTGTGCAAGGCGGAGGGGGATTTTTGCACATTTGGCAAGGTCTTTTGAGGTGAATGTTTCCGGGAGATTATGAGGCAGCAGCAGGGCATAGTCCTTGCCGCCGTCTATATAGAGTTCATCATGGAGTGCGACAGGTATGCGGTCGTAGCGTGATGAGCCCTTTTTTCTTGTCTCGTTCCAGCCGTTTAAAAGTCGGTATTCCTCCATATCAACAAGGACAAGACAGATGTGCAGATTAGGGTTTGACAAAAACATACTTATCTTATACAGCTCTATAAAAGCATCAAAAAAAGTTCCGGTTTTAGGTGATTTACGCTTTTTAGAGACTTCTCCCGTGTCCTCGTCTATCCAGTAAAGCCACTTGTTGTGTGGGATGGGATAGACAATGGTAACAGGATATTTTTCTAAAAAAACACTGAGTTTCTTACGCATTGCATTGAAACTTCTTGTCTGTATCTCTATAATCTCATCATCACGCAAAATATCCGCAACAAAGCGGCCAACTTTTATCTCCTGATGTGAAATGTCAGGCTCATAAAAGTTTTTAAGGACTGCGTGCATTGTTTTTTCTTTTAGAGTGCCGATACCGTTTGTTTCACGCTCTTTGGCAACAATTTTTTGGCAGGCATCGGCGAAAAGTTTCTGGTCGTATGTAGTGATTGACATAGGGCGGCTCCTAGGGGTGTTAAGGTGTAATATTTTTTGAAAATCTTTAATTCACAAATTTAACTGAATAATAATATATATAATCATTGTCAGTCTCGTCAAGTCCATCAATACTATTCTTTGTGATGTGCTGCATAGCATATGTATATTTTACTGTTTTCTGCAAACAATAACCATTGTTCATAGTCAGGCGGATATTTGCAATTCGCTTTTCTGCTTGTTTAATAGTGTTAAAAATCAGATATATTGAAAAATATATTGAAGTTGCTTGCAAATATCGCAAATGCGAACAGTAACAAATCGGAGGCAGTCGGAAATGAATAGTGGTACGCAGCAAAACAGTACAGATAATACAAAACAAAAAAGCTCCATTATTTTTGGAAGTGATTTCAAAATGCGTCAGCAGGAGATAAGCAATCTTTTTAAACTTGATGAAAATTTTGATCTGCTTCACCGTGAGGTCCGGATTGGAGGCAGGAAAGTTTCTGTATATTCAGTGGATGGATTTCTGCCCGGAGATACGATAGAAAAACTTATGCAGTTTTTTTATTCGATTAAAGAGGAGGATATGCCTGAGGATTTAGCAGGTTTTATAAGTAAAAGTACACCGTTCGTCGATATTATGGAGATTGATGAAGAACAGGATTTTATAGATAATTTCCTTGCAGGACTCACCTGTATGATGATAGAGGGGTACGAAGGGATTCTTGCTCTCGATCTTAGGGAATATCCGGGACGAAGTGTGGAAGAACCTGAAAAGGATAAGGTTTTAAGGGGGTCAAGGGATGGATTTATCGAGGCACTTATACCGAATATGGCACTTATCAGGAGACGAATAAGAGATAAAAACCTTATGTTTAAATTTGCGAGAGTAGGCAGAAGTTCAAGGACGGATATTGCTGTCGGATATATGCATGGCAGGGTAAATGAAAAAGATGTAAAAAAAGTCATGGACAGCATAAATTCAATGGATGTTGATGCACTTACAATGAATCAGGAAAGCCTTGCGGAGATGCTTTTTCCGGGAAAATGGATAAATCCGTTTCCAAAGTACAAATATACGGAAAGACCTGACACGGCGGCGGCAAGTATGCTGGAGGGAAGTATTGTAATACTTGTCGATAACTCACCTGCCGTTATGATATTGCCTACATCATTGTTCGGTATAATCGAAGACGCAAATGATTATTATTTTCCTCCTGTAACGGGAACATACTTAAGGATTACAAGAATGGTGACAAATATACTTGCCGTTTTTATCACACCTGTTTTCCTGCTCCTTATCGAAAATCCGGAGTGGGTGCCGAAGCCGCTTGAATTTATATTAATCCGTGATGATATAAATGTGGCACCTGTATTTCAGTTCCTTATACTTGAATTTGCAATAGACGGATTGAAAATGGCAGCGGTCAACACCCCGAATATGCTCACAACACCACTTAGTATCGTTGCCGGTATCGTATTTGGTGATTATACGGTAGACTCAGGATGGTTTAATCCGGAAATAATGCTCTACATGGCATTTGTTGCGGTGGCAAATTATACGCAGAGCAATATGGAACTCACCTATGCAGTCAAATTTCATAGAGTGATACTGCTGATATTGACAAGTATATTTGGTGTATATGGATTTATAGCAGGAACGGTACTTCTTATAGCATCACTTCTTATGACACATACACTATTAGGAGAGGGATATCTCTATCCGCTGATACCGTTCAATGCAAAATGTCTTGCAAGAAGATTTTTCAGAATGAGCCTGCCGGCATATGAAAAGACGCACAAAAGGGAGCGTCAATCATCAAAACAATAAAAAATATCTAAAACATTTATTGATTTTTTATGACCTCTGTACTATAATAACTCGGTATGCGAATAATGTTATATTCTAATAAGTAGAAACAGTGTTATTTTACACAGGAGGCGTAAGAGTATGAAAACAGTAAAAAACAGCTTTTTGGCTATTGTATCAATGCTTCTTCTTGCGGCTGCCGTCAATCCGGCTGTGTCATTTGCAGCAGAAAAGGGAGCTGAGCAGGAGCTTGGAAACAGTCTGTCGCTTGCGTATTGTATTCCGTTTGTCGGAATGCTTCTTTGTATAGCGATATGCCCGTTGGTTATCGGGGAGTTATGGGAAAAATATAAAGCGGTAGCAGTAATCTTTTGGTCACTTGCGTTTTTGATACCATTTGCCATAGGTTATGGCGGAAGTAAAACATTTGAAGAATTTCTCGAAGTTATTTTTGGAGATTATATTACATTTATAGTGTTGCTGTTTGGTCTGTTCTGCGTGGCAGGAAATATAGCACTTGAGGGCGATCTTGTAGGTACACCTAAAGTAAATATTTTGATGCTTCTTATCGGTACGCTTTTGTCGAGCTGGATTGGTACGACAGGGGCAAGTATGCTTATGATAAGACCTATAATCAGAGCAAATAAATGGCGTAAAAGAAAAGTACAGATAATAGTATTCTTTATTTTCCTTGTATCAAATATCGGAGGCTGCCTTACACCGGTCGGTGACCCACCGCTTTTGATGGGATTTATGAATGGTGTTGATTTCTTCTGGAGTTTGCACCTCATTCCGATATTGTTATTAAATATTGTACTTCTTTTAGCACTATTTTTTGTAGTTGATACAAATGCATATAAGAAAGATATTGCTGACGGTCTTAAACCGGAAGTGCTTGAAAATAAAACACCTATCCGTCTTTCAGGTGCAAAGAATATAATCTTCCTTGCAATGATAGTTGGAGCTGTTATATTGAGCGGAGTTCTTCCGCAGATAAGTCCATTCTTTGCAAAGAATATTCATATATATGGCGAGGTAGAGTTTGGATATGCATCACTCCTCGAAGTTATCATAATACTTGCCGCAGCTTTGCTTTCGTACAAGACTACGGACAAGAGTATCAGGGAGGATAACCATTTTACATGGGATGCCATCGAGGAAGTTGCCGTTCTTTTCATAGGTATATTTATTACAATGATACCTACACTTCTTATTCTTGAAGTAAAGGGCGGGGAACTAGGAGTGACAAAGCCGTGGCAGTTCTTCTGGATAACAGGATTTTTGTCAAGTTTTCTTGATAATACACCGACATACCTTGTATTCTTTAAGACAGCACTTTCACTTGGATTTAAAGACGGAATACAGGTTACGGGAGGATTTGTTCCAAAAATACTTCTTATGGCGATTTCGTCAGGTGCAGTATTCATGGGAGCAAACACATATATCGGAAATGCACCGAACTTCATGGTTCGCTCGATTGCCGAGGAAAACGGTATCAAGATGCCATCATTCTTCGGATATATGCTTTGGTCAATAAGCTGTCTTATTCCGGTATTTTTGATAGACATGATTGTGTTCTATTTATAATAGTAACAGTTCAGCCTTGCATTTCTTACATTCATAAACCTGCCAGCAAGCTGTCAGTCGCTGCTATGCAGCTTATGTGTATTTCATTACAGAAATGAAAGGCTATTCTACCATAAAAAGGTACTTATAATATTTTAAAAATTGTATTTTAGTAAAAAATCCGCTATACTAAGCATAATGTTTGTATGGTGGATTTTTTTGACAGTTTTTGCTGCAGACAGAATTTAGGGTAAAATCTGCTTTTGACAGAAAATTTTTATATGTGAATAATGTTTATTTGATAGAAAAATATAATAAACTTTAACAGGTTTATTAAGAGTTTCTAATGAAACGCTATCATGTGCAAAAAAACAGCACGGAAAAGGGGACATATGATTTTTGATACACACGCTCATTATGATGATGAGAGCTTTGATGAGGACAGGGAAGAATTGCTTTTTTCATTAAAAAATAAAGGAGTTGGGACAGTTGTAAATGTTGGTGCAAGTGTTGCATCGACAAAAAAGACATTTGAGATAGTTAAGAAATATGATTTTATGTACGGTGCGGTCGGTATCCATCCGGAGGATGTAGAGAGACTTGACGAGAGCCATATGGAGTGGCTTAAAAGTCTTGCGGCTGATAAAAAAATCGTGGCGATAGGCGAGATAGGACTTGATTATCACTATGACGAGCCGGAACGGGAAGTTCAGAAGAAATGGTTTGCAAGACAGCTTGACCTTGCCTATGAACTTGATATGCCGATTATTATTCACAGCAGGGATGCGGCAGCAGATACACTCGATATAATGAAAGCACATCACGGGGATGAGCTTAACGGAGTTATCCATTGTTTTTCTTACAGTCCGGAGATGGCACAGATTTATCTTGATATGGGATATTATCTTGGAATTGGCGGAGTAGTTACATTTAAAAACAGCAAAAAACTCAAAGAAGTAGTGAAAATGACACCACTTGAGCGTATTGTGCTTGAAACAGATTGCCCATATCTGACCCCTGAACCTCATCGTGGAAAGAGGAATGACTCATCATATCTTAAGTATGTGGTGGAATGTATTTCCGAACTTAAGGGGATTTCGGCTGAGAAAATCATAAAAACTACTTGCGAAAATGCGGTGAAGATGTACCGGATAAAATAATTAGTGTGCAACAGCACGGAAATGAGGAAATATGGCAACACTTGGAATACCACAAAATACAATAGAAATATTACAGAAATACAATTTCAGATTTCAGAAGAAATTTGGTCAGAACTTTCTTATAGACACTCATGTTTTAGAGAGGATAATAAGCGAGGCAGGGATAACAAAAGATGATTTTGTACTTGAAATAGGACCCGGAATAGGTACGATGACACAATATCTGTGTGAGAACGCAAGAGAAGTCATGGCGGTTGAGATAGATGACAATCTCATACCCATACTTGCAGATACATTGTCTGCTTATGACAATGTCACGGTTGTAAATGAGGATATACTTAAACTTGACATTGCAAAAGTGGCAAAGGAGCATAACGGCGGCAAGCCGATAAAGGTTGTTGCAAATCTTCCATATTATATAACAACACCTATCATAATGGGATTATTTGAAAGTCATGTGCCACTTGAAAGCATAACAGTCATGGTGCAGAAAGAGGTCGCAGACAGGATGCAGTCAGGACCGGGAACAAAAGATTATGGTGCATTGTCGCTTGCCGTACAGTTTTATTCAAAAGCGGAGATAGTCGCTAATGTTCCGGCAAATTGTTTTATGCCGCGTCCAAATGTCGGCTCTGCGGTTATAAGGCTTACCTGCCATGCGGAAAGACCGGTTGATGTAAAAGACGAAGCATTTATGTTTAAAATAATAAGAGCATCATTTAATCAGAGAAGAAAAACACTTCAGAACGGATTAAATAATGCTTCAAATCTAGGTGTAAATAAAGAACAGGTTGTCACAGCATTAGAAAAAATGGGACTTCCTGCAACGGTCAGAGGAGAGGCATTAAGTCTTGAACAGTTCGCCGAGCTTAGCAATCTGTTGAAAGCTTAGTCTGCCTGAAAGGTCTGATATAAACAATCGTGTAATAAAAAGCAAATAATACACAACCGCCGACAAGGTCTAAAAATGAGTGCTGTTTAAGTGTCAGCGTTGATATGCAGATAAGAATACAAAGTATAAGCGATGAAAGTCTGATGATTTTAATCGCTTTTCTTTTTTTGTCGTTCTTAACAATATTAACATCATCGACATTTCTAAAATAATAACTGCGGCTTATGCCAAAATGGATTGCAATCGAGTTGAACACATGGATGCTTGGAAAAACATTTGTATCCGTGTCGGTTCGGTAAAGTATGTCAATGATAGTAGTAAAAATATTGCTGTGGTCAAAGGTTTTAGGCCGCATTGTCTGCTGATTTGGAAAAATCGTATAAATGAGAAGTGAAGTCGTCATTCCTAGTAGCAGCACGGCACAACACCTATAAAAATCGTCGAGGTGCTTTGTCTGAAAGAAAAGATATACTAAACTGACTGCGACATATAAAAACCATAAAAGATAAGGAATTATAAAAAACTCACAAAAGGGTATATAATCATCAATCTTGCAATGAATGTCGGTGAAATGCACATTGGTTCTCTTCTCGAGACTTGTAAACCATAAAAGATAAATCGGCATATATAAAATAATAATTGCGTGTTTGTATTTGAAAAGAAATTCTTTTAATCTAGTCATAAAAAACCTCGTTCTGCTGTTTTTGTGTAAATATAGTTATGTCAAAGCAAATGTTGTTGAGAATAAAAATACCGTTGCGTTATTGCTGTGGGACATATAATCGTGTAAAACTTGCTGCATTTGCTGTGTGTAGGTGTCAGACAACAAATGTAATGAATAGTTTAGCATAAAATTTGGGATTAAACAATCCTGATATAAGGGATAAATGGATTTAAATTTTAGGTATTAATATTAAAATTAATTTAGTTGCGTTTGTAGTGTATCTTTAATATAATTGTATCAAAGAATATGAGTATAAGGTATATAAGAGGTGATATGCAAAAAGATAAGAGGGGGAATGAAAAGTTGAATACAGAAATAAAAAATGTGCTGAGTGCAGCAGATGATAAGGCACAATATGATGCGTATGCAAAGAAGCTGATTGCACAAAAGAGTATATTAGCAAATATATTAGTAAAAACTGTTGGTGCATTTAAAGGTATGAATCCGAAAGATGTTGTAAAGTATATTGAAGGAGAACCTGAAATAGGAGTAGTGCCTATTGAACCCGGTATGACAAATGCAGAATATGTATCAGGTGAGAAGATAAATGGATTTAATACAGAAGATATTGAAATAAATGAGGGAATGATAAGGTTTGATATTATATTTTATGTAAGAATGCCGCTGCCGGATAAGTCCAAAAACAATTTGTCGAAGATTATAATAAATGTAGAATGTCAAAAAGATGAGCCGCCAGCATATGAAATATTAAATAGGGCAATCTTTTATGTGAGCAGATTGATATCATCACAAAAAGAAAGAGATTTTGTGAATTCAAATTATGATGATATAAATCAGGTGTTTAGCATATGGATATGTATGAATATGAAGTACAATAGTATGTCGCATATACATCTTGCAAAAGATGAGATTTTAGAGCCATATGATTGGAAGGGGAATCTTGATCTGATAAACATTGTGTTGATAGGTATAACCAATACATTGCCGGAATATGAAGAAAAATATGAATTACATCGTTTGATATGTACATTACTATCAAATGAACTGCCAGAGGCACAGAAATTTGATATTCTTGAAAAAGAATATAATATTCCGGTTGATACAAAATTAAGAGAGGATGTGAGTGTGATGTGTAATTTAAGTTTAGGAATAGAAGAAAGAGCAGAGGCGAGAGGAGAAGCGAGGGGAGAAGCCAGAGGAATGAAAAGAACCAATGAAACGATTATTATAAATATGTATAAAAATAAGTTTACATTGGAACAGATTTCACTTGCAACGCAGAAAAGTGTTGAGGAGATTGAGCATATTATAGAAGAAAATTGCGTGACAATGTAGCAAACTGTTATGTGTTTGTTTGTGTTAAAATGTTTTTTGATATCAGTATAGTAATATTTGGAAAAATATAAATGGAAAAAGCATCTTTTCTTTGTGTTGATATGATATTTATCAAGCTGAAGAGATGTTTTTGTTTGTATATATAGGGGTAAGTTGGAATATAAGTTGATGTAATTTACATTAAATAAAAAGGAGCGGCAGAAATGATTGACATATATACAATAAAAAAAGACTCTAAAGACTGAATCATATACAATGATTTATACTTTAATTTGAATACAGCCAATGAGGAGATGACAGAAAAAGACATTGCTATCATAAAGCGGGCAGATGATGCTATATTAACACAGGATAAGCATATTCAGACAAAGTATGGTCTGGGAACAATCAGAAATTTATCATCAGGCTGTAAAACATTGTTAAATATTATAAAATATCCTGAAAAAGTGGTGTGTGTAGAGGAATGTGGACCTAATATATTAAAGATGATATTTCAGATGGATAATATTAAAATATATATGTCAAGACCGGGTTTTACAGATATTCCCAAGGATGCAAAGCTTAGATTTAATGATTGCGAGATTGTAACGGGAAATATAGGGTATAATGCATGGTGGAGCAAGGAATATGAGAGGAGAGAAAAAGATGATATATAAAAATATTTCATTTAAGGCAACTCCGTTTTCATATGAGTTGGTTTTTGATGATAGGATAACACTTGTTGGTGGAGATAGTGGAACAGGATTGCATTTTTGGCGGTTAGTAAATGAAATCTGTTTTGATGGCAATCGTGAGGAGAGGAAGAGAAGATAGAATCAGGTGGTTGCATAAATGAGCAACCACCTGTTGAAAAGATTGTTTTCAATACTTATTCGACTTCTTCCAGTCGATATTTTCCCTAATGTACTTAAAAGTTGCTTCTTCGCCCTCATCAGCAAGCATAGTCAGCAGTTTTTCGAGCAATTCCCGTGTATCGGGATGCAGTACATAGTAATCTTTGTTTTTGTTGTAGTATGCCAATGGGAAAGAGTCATTGTAGGTATCACGGTTATAGTTTTTGCTTGCGGAAATCCTGTCACAGAACATTTCGAGGACATATCTTGTAGGCATAGGCATACCGACAAGACCATCTCTTGGGTTTATTGCGAAATCTATCCAGTATTCAAAATGATGTTTGTTGCGTCCTTTGTGGTGAAGCCATGCTGAAGAATATTTTTTATCTTCTTTTTCAGCAAAATTTGGGCTTCTTTTGCCACCCTGATAATATTTTACACCTGCAAAAAATTCTATCGGATTATATTTAGACCAGTCGTGCATGATCCCTTGCTTGTAAAGACCTGCTTTAAAGCAGTAATGTCTTACAAGATTTTTGTGGTGTAGAATTGTACTGAGATGACCGTAAAAATTTTTTAAGTAGTTCATAATGTGCCTCGTTTCTGGTATATGTATATTGCATAACCTTTTTGCATATGATATAATGTGGCATAGGCAAAAAGATATGATTTATTCATTTAAACACCTATGCCTGTTATTAGGTATAGGTGGGACAACTAACTAGACAAGTATATCATAATCTCTCATGAATTTCCATATTCTCTCCTCCAGATCTTAGGGGTCATTCCTTTCCACTGTTTAAACGAGCGTATCAGATGGCTGCAATCTGAAAATCCGGTTTCCTGACTTATATAATTTAAGTCAAGGTCGGTATATATAAGCAGGTCTGCTACACGGTTAAGCCGTATAAATTCTATATATTCTTTGCATGACTGGTTGTAAAGCTGCTTGAATGAACGGGCAAAGTTTGAGTAACTCATATTACACATTTTGGCTAGTTCTTTTACTTGAAGCTGCTCATTGTAATGTCGGTCAATATATTCCGTGATATTGTCAAATGGATTGTCGGGGGCTGATGCACAGAGTATTTTCTCGTCTACAGCTATGCCTTTTGATATCCATATACGGCTCAGATATGTAAGGAGTTTTGCGATATTTGTGCCGATGAGTGTATCGTATCCATATTGTCTTGTTTTTATTTCTTCAATGCATTGTTCAAAGAGTTCGTAAATCTGATAGTTTTTTAAATCCTCTTTTGAAAAAAATATATTTTCCGGATTTTGTTCATAAGCAACATTCATCATATTTAAAAATCTTGATTTGTAGTTGCCTGATATATGAAGAAAGTTAAGGTCAAATTTTAATACCTGATAGCGTATATTACAGTTTTTAGATAATATTGTTTTTTCGGGAACAGGCTGGATAGAACCGTGTTTTTGGTCAATCTTAGGATGTATTTCATCGGTTGAAAGCGGGCTTAAACAGGCTTTTTTACTTAAGGAAAGACCGTTTTTGGCGATGGAAATATTATTGTTTGACGCATATTCATTGCCGGAAAGACTGTTTGCAAATAAATTACCGGAAGTTAAAATATCTGTGTTAGTTGTTGGGGTACTGGCTTCGGTGCACGCAGATATGGCTTCGGCCGGGGTTTCATAAATTGAATGTATATGTTTCGGATAGAAGATAATAATGTCGCCCGGAGTAAGATTATAAACATTTTCATTGCAGGTAACTTCTACATTTCCGTTTAATATATGAATAATTTCAAAAAAATAGTGCCAGTGTGGGAGGATTGGGAAGTTGTCCGGTATCGAGGTGTGCAAAAATGCCTCTATAGGTGAGTTAAGTCCATCGCAGTATTCATAAAGATTTTTAATGTTTTTTTCCATAGTGGTTCTCCGTTCTTTGGTGTTATGCAGTTTTATCAAAAGTGATATGATGTTGGGGAAAATATGCTTTACCCAAACTGCTGTCACGAATTGTTATATTTCTATATGTTGTTGCTCCGTGCATCATAATACTAAAAATAATGAGGTGTGAAAATGTTAGTTTGCACTGATTTTGTTTGCAGATATTATATAACATATAAACGATTTTTTCAATAATATAAGTTTGTGATAAAGATAGCAAAAAATAAAGCAAAATAGTATCTTTGCGGCTTAAAATAGTATTATATGATTTTGATATATGATAGGTTTATACAATTTTTTTATATGTTTATTATATTATCTATATGTCTGCTGTGCTATACTGTAGAAACTTTCGTAAGTTATTGTTTACCGGCAAACTTGATATTAGATATAAAGCTATGTGCAAATGACAGAGTTGGCAATACACTAGTGTACTGGCATGTTGTTATTTAGCTAAATATGAATAGGTCAGCACACTAGGTGTAAACATTAACAATTACGAAAAACAGAAGAAAAAGAGTACATGAACAGAAAAAGGAGGACAAGAAAAATGACACCGATGAAATGGTTTTATTCGTTTCTGAAGAAATACCGCTGGCGTATGTTTTGGGGCATTGTGCTGACTACTATTGTTGCGGCTTGTGCTTTGGTGAGTCCGTATGTTTCAAAACTTATCGTTGACAGAGTTATTCAGCATGAACAGTATGGTATGCTTAAAAATCTTATTATTGTGCTTATTGTTACTATTATAATAAGAGGAATATGCAGATTTTTTTCGCAGGTGCTTTTTGAGACGAGTTCGCAGAATGTTCTTTACAGTATGCGTGACACTGTTTACAGAAAACTTCTTCAGGAGGATTTTGCTTTTTACAACAAGAACAGAACAGGTGACCTGATGAGCCGCCAGACCGGTGATATGGATGCTATCAGACATTTTGTTGCGTATGTAATATATGTTACATATGAATATGTCTTGTATTTTGTGATAGCTCTTATCATGATTTTTGCGACAAATCTGAAAATGGCTCTCTGCATGGTGCTCGTGCTCCCGCTTACGGCACTTACCACATATTTTCAGGCAAAGAGTGTTAAGCCTGCTTTTAGAAACTGCCGTAATGCGTTTTCAAGTCTTAATACTTTTGTTCAGGAAAATGTAAGTGGAAACAGGGTTGTTAAGGCTTTTGCAAAAGAAGATTATGAGATGGAAAAGTTTGCCGTTGAGAATGATAAGTACAGGGATTCTGAGCTTGGTGCGGCAAATGTTTGGAAAAAATATGTGCCGCTGTTTGAACTTTTCTCAAATATTCTTACATTGGTACTTATGCTTGTCGGCGGTATTATGGTTGTGAACGGTCAGATGACAATGGGTGACCTTGTTGCAGTGAATGGTTATCTCTGGATGCTCACAATGCCGCTTCGTATGGCGGGCTGGCTTATCAATGATATGCAGAGATTTACGACTTCTGTTGAAAAAATCTACAATACATATATCGCTGAGCCGGATGTTAAGAAGCCGCTTAATCCTATACACCGCAAGAAACTTGATGGAAATGTCAAATTTGAGCATGTTTCGTATCAGGCAGATGATGAGGACATTCTTCACGATATAAATTTTGATGTTAAGAAAGGTGAAACTGTCGGAATAATAGGAACTACAGGTGCAGGAAAGTCTACGGTGATGAACCTTTTGTGCCGTTTCTTTGATGCGACAGAGGGAAGTGTCTATGTTGATGGTGTAGATGTTAAAGACATGGATATGTATGAACTCAGGGAAAATATCGGTATTGCGATGCAGGATGTATTTCTCTTTTCAGATACAATCGAGGGAAATATCGCATACGGAAGACCGGATTGCACCTTTGAGGATGTAAAGCGTGTTGCAAAGATGGCGGATGCAAATTTATTTATTAAAAATCTTCCTGACGGATACGACACTATCGTAGGTGAGCGTGGAGTAGGTCTTTCAGGCGGTCAGAAGCAGAGAATTTCGCTTGCAAGAGCATTACTTAAAGATCCGTCAATCCTTATTCTTGACGATACAACATCGGCTGTTGACATGGAAACGGAGAGTTATATTCAGAGACAGCTTGAAAATATAAATCATGCCTGCACGACATTTATAATCGCATACAGAATTTCTTCTATTAAAGATGCGGATAAGATACTCGTGCTTGACCAGGGCAGGATTATTGAGCAGGGAACACATGAGGAGCTTGTTGCAAAAAACGGATATTATGCGACGGTTTATTATCACCAGTATCCAATGGCAGCTAAAATAAGAGAACAGGGGGTGAAATAGATGGCTAGAAATAAATACGATGTTGACGAAGTAGTAGAGCAGAAATTTGATATTAAGCAGCTTAAAAGACTTGTTGATTATATCAGGCCTTATAAAGGAAAAATGCTTTTTGTGCTTGTGCTTATGCTTTCCTCATCGGGACTTGGAATGTTTCTTCCGAAGTTTTTGCAGATTGAAATGGATAAGTATATACCTGATAAAGATATAAAATCAATCGTGATGCTCACGGCACTTGCCGGTGTTATCGTTCTCTATTCGGTAATAAGCACAAGGATAAAGATAGATGTGACAACTAAAGTCGGTCAGGACATAATACATACGATAAGAGAAGATATTTTTAAACATCTTCAGGAACTTCCTTTTAGTTATTATGATGAAAGACCGCACGGAAAAATTCAGGTAAGGGTAGTAAATTATGTAAACAACCTTAGTGACCTTCTTTCAAACGGTATTATAAATACGATAACCGACCTTTGCAATCTTATATTTATATTGATATTTATGTTTGCAATGAGTCCTAAACTTACACTTATATGTCTCTGCGGACTTCCGGTGCTTGTCATATATGTAGTGTTTTTGAAACGGAGACAGAGCCATGCATGGCAGGTTCAGAGCAACAAGCAGTCAAACTTAAATGCTTACATAGCAGAGAGTATTAACGGAATCAGGGTTACACAGGCTTTTGTAAGAGAAGAAAAAAACATGGACATATTTAATGACCTCAGTATGTCCTACAGAAATGCATGGCTTAAGGCGGTATATTATAACTTTGCTATGGGTCCTATGGTTGACCTTATATCAACGATAACAACATCATTTATATATGTAGTCGGTGTTTCGTGTATTATAAACGGCGGACAGTCAGGAGTTACAGTCGGTGTACTTATCGCATTTACGGCTTATATAAGCAGATTTTGGGCACCTATAAATACTATCGCAAGTTTTTATAACAGTCTTTTAACTGCAATCTCATATCTTGAAAGAATATTTGAGACAATAGATGAGCCGGTGGAAGTTAAGGATGCACCTGACGCAACGGATATGCCTCCGATAAAAGGTGATGTATCATTTGAAAATGTAAAATTTAGCTATGAGGATGGAGTACCTATTCTTAAAGATGTAAGTTTTGATGTGAAACAGGGACAGACGATAGCGATAGTCGGACCAACGGGAGCAGGAAAGACAACAATCGTAAATCTTTTGAGCCGTTTTTACAATGTTGACAGCGGAAAAGTTCTTATTGATGGAATTGACATATCAAAGGTAAAAATACATTCGCTCAGAACACAGATGGGTGTGATGATGCAGGACAGTTTTATATTTTCGGGAACTATTATGGATAACATAAGGTACGGAAATAAGACTGCAACGGATGAAGAAGTAATAAAGGCGGCAAAGACGGTATGTGCACATGACTTTATTATGGAGATGGAGGACGGTTATAATACTCAGGTAAATGAGAGAGGAAGCAGACTCTCAGTTGGACAGAGACAGCTTATCTCATTTGCGAGGGCATTGCTTGCAGACCCCGCAATCCTTATACTTGACGAAGCTACTTCAAGTATTGATACGGAAACGGAAATCGTACTTCAGGAAGGTCTTAACAATCTTCTTAAAGGAAGAACTTCATTTATCATAGCACACAGACTTTCCACTATAAAAAATGCCGACACTATCATGTATATAGATAAGGGCGGCATCGTGGAGGCTGGAAGTCATGATGAACTTCTTGAAAATAAAGGGGCTTATTATGAGCTTTATATGTCGCAATATATGTAACAGTTAAGTAGTAGGAATAACGGAAAACAGGGGCTATATATGTTCTTAGGTGGCACGCTTGCGCTATACAAACACGCAGCGGTACTAATGCACCAAAATACGGTGCATAAGTGCCAGCGAGTTTGAAAATGCCACTTGCTAAACATTATAGCCCCTGTTTTCCTGTTTATTGGAGAAATGAACAAAAAATGATATGGCAGCGGTTGGCAGGTTTATGAATGTAGGAAATGGAAAGCTGAACTGTTACATTATCAGTTGGATTGATTTGGTGGAATATACGATTGAAAGGGGTTATTTTGTTGCATATAGTTAGACGTAATGTTATTATGAGAATAATATAGAATTAATTGGGGAGAGGAGATATTAGGTATGTTTTATGAATCTGATGCAATGTTTGACACATCATTTGATATTTTGGTCGTGCTGTTTTTTGTGTGCTTTTTTGGAGTGATAGGCTATGTCGTGGTGAAAGTTGTAGTGCAATGGAATAGAAATAATCACTCCCCTTTAATAAATGTTCCTGCGACAGTGATTGCAAAGAGGGCAGATGTTTCAAGTCACAGGTATGCAAATGCAAATGATTTTTCGGGACTGGCTGATTATGAATGTGACCGCAGTAAGTGGGAACAGTTTGTCAGGCAAATGGAACTGTTTTATCAATTCAAGTGTGATAAATTAGAATTTAAAGATATAAGTTATGGGAGCAAAATATCTTTTGAAATGGATGCTTGCGGTCATTTTGCTGTAAAAGGAAAAATATATGGCGTCCATATGACACATTCTTTGGAATTTGAATTTGATGCAGACCAGACGGTATTGCCTGAGTTTATAAATGGGTTAAAAAAATTGTAATACAATGGCGGGTGATTTTGGAAAGGTGGTACTGTTATAATGAAAATAGATATTATAGGTTCAGTGGCAAGTGGAAAAACAACATTGGCAGGAAAAATATCACAGAAATATAATGTGCCGTATTATGAAAAGGACAATGTTGTCTGGGACAGGACTCCGGATGGAGACAGAAAACGGACACCCAAAGAACGTGATTTGTATTTTCAAAAGATTATCAGTGGTGATGATTGGATAGTAGAGGGAAGTCCAAGAAAGTGCCTTAAGGAAAGTTTTGGTTGCTGTGATTATATAGTTGTCTTGGACGAAAAAACTTCTGTAAGATTGTTTCGGGTATTCAAACGGTGGATAAAACAAAGAATAGGGAAAGAACACTATAATACAAAGCCGACTTTGAATTTTTTGAGGTATAATATTAAGTGGGTGTTGGAATTTGATGATATGAAAAAGGATTTGTTTAAGGAGTTAAATTCTTATGGCGAAAAGGTGAAAATATTTCGCAATTCTGATGAGGCATATGAGTTTATTTCAAGAAAATATTAAAAGATTATGGAGGTTTGGTTATGGCGGTGATATGCCGGTGTCAGCAGCTAACAGTGCTGTAAGCAGGCAGCAGGGCGGCATGGTGCTATAGAGGAATGAATTTTGGAATGTCATGAAAAAGTAAATGAAAATTTGTGTCATAAGGAGTATAATAGTAAAGTGATGGTGAAACTGATTATAGGTTGTGAATTTTTGTGCAACATATACAATATCAACACAAGGCACGCTTTCGCTGCCCGACACTCGTATCGGTACATAAAGCTGCAAAAGACGCAACTTAAGTACCGACGGTGTCAGAAGCACCTTGCTTATGATATGTAAAGTTGCACAAAAAAATATAGCTTGCCTAGAGTTTCGCAAATGTCTGATAATGGAGAGAAAAGAAAGGAGTTTTGTAAATGGAGTTTGGAAAAAGGTTTAAAAAGAAATTGTTGTGTGTGTTGGTCGCAACTTCTTTGGTCTTAACAGGTTGTTCAGGAGGGGAACCGACAGATGACGGTGAAGATGATGTTCCTAAGGGACAATATGAACTTGTTGTCATGAATCAGTATGGAGAGATTGTTCCGGGGGCAGAGGTTAGTATAGGCGGAAGTACATATACGACAAGTGATTATGGAACCATTAAAATAGATAATCCGGGTACGGGAAATTATGATATATCTGTTAAGTGTAATAATTATTATGATTACAATGCTAAATATAGTATTGGTGATGAGAGCACAGGGAAGATTACGATTAAAGCGGCAACTTTAGATGCACACAGGTTACAGTCAGCCGTATATAAAAGAGGGGCTGGAAAATTAGACCTGGTTGATACATATAAAAAGGTTAATAAAGGAACGGCAGGCTGGAAGTTTTCTATTGATGCCGCTGTTTGCAATGATGCAGAAACAGTAGCAGCATATAAACTTTTTCAGAGAACGGAAAGTGGAGATAAAGAAATTGCAAGCAGTACCACAGGTGAGTTCAATGATATAAGTATTAATGATTTTTCGGTAGGTACGGGAGTGTTTATAACCGTGTATGATAATGATGGAAATCAAATATCAACTTCGCTTAGGCTTGAGATAGCGGAAAATCCAAATTATACTGAGCATACAGAGCTTAGTTTTGGAAATGAGAATAAAATAACTGTTAGCGACAAAGTGCCTATATTTGGAGGGACGGAATTAAATTTTGGTTTTCCTTCAATACCATTGGATTATAAAGTGTCTGAAGATACTATCCATATAGGTTTTAATGTCGATGATGAAACTTTTGATGATAATGCCCTGTTTGAAAATTACAAAAAAATGCTTAATCAGGTTAAAGCGGCAAAGTTTGCTTCGACAAATATGAAGACTGCCATAGCACAGTTGAAAAAGAAGCAGAAGAAAAAAGGCGTCATGGGAATGGCAGGTTTTGATAAAGGCGTAGAGGTAACGGCAAGCGGATATGCAGAGGCAGGCGTAAATAGTGACGGAACATTATCGTCAGGAACAGGTTATCTGTGCGTGACGGCTGAGGCATCAGCAGAGTTTGACTGGCAGTTTGTTGTATGGGTTATACCGGTAACTATAGGAATAACAGGAGCAATTGAAGCGGATTTTGCGGATACCATAACATATGATTTTAATGAAAATAAACTTGAGGGAGATTCGTCACTAACATTAAAACCATCTCTTGAGGCAAATGCAGGCGTGGGATTTAAGTATCTCAATGGTGGAGTGTATGGCTCGGCAGGACTCGAGACAAAACTTGTTATAGCAAGTTTGAGCGAGGAGCCTGGATTTACATATCTTGATCTTAGCAGTTCGATAGGAATATATGCAAGAGTTGCATGGTTTGAACCAAAATATGACATTGCAAAAGGAACATTCCATTTATGGACAAGAGAAGATAAAAAGTCGGCACAGTCAGTTAAGAAAATATCTGATGGCATGACAGATTTTTCACAATTATATGACTTGGCAAATTATAAACTTTCAAAAAATGCAGATAAAATAAAGATAAAGGCTGTTTCTAAAGGTGACAAAACAGTAATTGCTTCGGGAGTTAATCCGGCGGCAGAACCGGTTGTGTCATCAAATGGAAGAGATGCTTTAAATGTATATACGGTGCGTGAAAATGTAAATGGTACGGATTATACAGCACCTAAACTGTATTATCAGACATATACTGCCGATGGAAATACAGGTTCGTGGTCGGACGCAAAAAAAGTAGACCAGGATGAAAGTGATTCTTCGACAGCGGTCAGTGAGATGAATCAGAAATTATATACTGATGGCAAGGACTATTATATGGTTTATCAGGAGTCATCTGTAGGGCCGGAAATATTAAAAAGTTATGCTTCAGCTTCAACAGATGCAGAAAAAGACAGTATTCTTAAATCAATATGGAAAAATGTTGAACTTCATGTAAAAAAATATGATACTGAAAATAATAAGTGGATTGATTATGGAAAGATAAAAACGGACGCTGCATTTGATTATAATGCTGATATTATTGTTAATGAAGGTCAGATATATGTATGCAGTGCGGCAAATGCAGAGGGCGATTATTTTGGAACAGGAACAGATAAGAACTATATAAATATCTCAAACTGCACCATAAATGATGCTTTGGTAACAAAAAACTGGAATGTAAAGAAAGCAGCAGGAAACCTCAACTCAGTTACATCCCTTGCAGCAGGTATTAAAGACAATAAGATAACCTGCGTATATGGTGTGGATTCAGATAATGATTTTTCTACGGATGAGCAGGAAATAAAATCATATACGGATGGTGACAGTCAGGAAAACATCAGTGTTTGCACAGGAAGTGCCGTAACTG
This sequence comes from Clostridium sp. AM27-31LB, assembly GCF_003480745.1. NCBI lineage: Bacteria > Bacillati > Bacillota > Clostridia > Eubacteriales > Clostridiaceae > Clostridium > Clostridium sp. AM27-31LB. The sequence continues at coordinate 113,641 of NZ_QUJS01000010.1, forward strand.
TAGATTATGGATACAAGAATGATAGAAAAGAAACATTCACGATTGCATCAAATAGCAAACTTTCGTATCTGAAAGATGATGGTACAGTTAATGGTATCGTTGATGATATGGGAAGTTATGACGGAGTATATGCTATAACTGACAGAGGTATTTATTATGCGAAGAATACTGAAAATGGAACAGAGATTTTTGTAAGATATAAAACGGCAGATGGTACATATGGAGATGCTGTTCAGGTTACACAGGAAGAACGCTGGCTGAGAAATGTATCGGCATTTACAATAGCAGATAAAGATTTTATCGTTGCATCATCGGATGATTATGATGTCGAGGGTGACAGAGGTGTTACAGATTCAGAGATAGATGCTTTTGAAGTGACGGATTACTATGATCTGAATGTGGAAGAGGCAAGTTACGATTTGAATAATTCTTTGATGGGAGAGGAACTTCCGGTAACTTTAAAACTTAAGAATGATGGAAATAAAAAGATTTCGTATGTTGAGGTAAAGGTAAATGATGCAGACGGAAAAGAAGTGGCACAGAAGTCAAAATATTATGCGGTTGATATAGAGCCGGGTAACGAAAAGAACATTACACTTGAACTGTCAGGTATGAACATTGCGGAATATGGAGACTGGAAAGTTTCGGCGGACATAGTTTCGTCAATGCCGGAGGATACTGCCAACTCAGGAGATAATTTGATTTCTATGGAACCGGCACAAACAGAGGAAGCATCAACTTCACCGAATATTAATAATGAGCCAAAAGAGATAGAGGAAAAGACAAAGGATAACAACGGCACAGAGATGGCTTTAGGAAATAGTGATTTTGTTGTAAGAACACAGATGTGCGATTCAGGTGCTTATCCATATATGCTTGTCGAGGTTAAGAATGAAGGCAATAGAAAGGATTCAGCGGCTCTTAAACTATATAACGCAAATGATGTGACAGAGTCATATGGAGAAAGGGATGTTTCAAATCTGGAACCGGGAAGTGCCAAGATGTTTAAGGTAAACATAAAGCAGGATTGGGCAGATGATAATGGAAAAGTAGCGGTGCTTGCTCATGTTCAGGATGCCTCAAACGAAATGTACACATATAATAATTATGCATATCAATATACGACCATAAATTATGGAAGATTTTTGATAAATTATATTTTGAATGGTGGTGTAAATAATTCTGAAAACCCATCGACTTATACAACAGCAGACAGGATAAAACTTAAGGAGCCGACAAAAGACGGTTATACATTTGAAGGCTGGTACACATCTTCAAAATTTGATATTATCTCAAGAATCTCTGAGATTGCATCGGGAAATGCACAGGATATAAGTGTCTATGCTAAGTGGAAGCAAAAAGAAGCAGAAGCAGCAAAAACTCCTGCACCGGAGGTGACTGAGAAACCGCTTGCAAAGCCGACGACAACACCAACAAAGACACCGGCTGCAACAGCAAAAGTGACAGCAAAACCGACAACGAAACCGACAACAAAGCCGGGCAGTAATAATCCAAGTGCAGGCAGTAAGGTTAAGCTGTTGAAAAAGGGAATTATAAAGAAACTTACAAAATATAATGCATATTTTAAGGTTACAAAACCTGGAAAAGTTGTTAAAAGTAAGATAACAGGTGGAGAAGTTCAGTTTGTTAAACCGATTAAAAATAAAGCTTCAATATCTGTACCGGACACTGTAAAGATAGGAAAATTTTCTTATAAGGTTAAGTCTGTTGCCGGAAATGCATTAAAAAACAAAAAGACTTTGAAGAAAGTAACTATTGGTAAAAATGTTACAATAATTGGCAAAAATGCTTTTAACGGAAGCAAAAAGCTTAAAAATATAACAGTAAAATCATCAGTGCTTAAGAGTGTTGGAAAGAATGTATTTAAGGGCATATACAAAAAAGCTGTTATAAAGGTACCAAAGTCAAAATATAAAAAGTATAAAAAGCTGTTTAATAAAAAAACAGGATTCAGCAGAAAAATGAAGCTTAAGAAATAATTTTTTGTATAAGGTAAGCAGTGTAATAAAAGGGATGTAGTTTGTATAAATTTACAAATTGCATCTCTTTTGTAACAGTTCAGCCAAAAAAAGATAAGTCAATAATACACGAGCTTGCTCGATGTATTATTGGCTTGTTTTTTTGCTGAACTGTTACTATCTTTTTGGTATTGTCATAAAAAAGTAAATGAAAATTTGTGTCATAAGGAGTATAATAGTAAAGATGTTTATAAAACGATATGATTTGACAGAAAGGATTGGAATGATATGTACACTTTTAACAGCAGAGTAAGATATAGTGAGGTTGACAGTGACGCAAGGCTTACGCTTGACGGTATTATAAATTATATGCAGGACTGCACGAATTTTCAGTCCGAGGATTTGGGAGTCGGTCTTGATTTTCATAAGGAAAGGCAGATTGCGTGGATTCTTAATTCATGGCAGATAGTTATTGATGAATATCCGAGGATGGGCGAAAATATTATAATTGGTACGCAGTCATTTGGATATGAAAAGATGTTCGGTCACAGAAATTTTCTTATTACAAAGGAGGACGGCAGCAGGGTTGCTATTGCAAATTCACTCTGGGTGCTTATGGATTTAGAGAAAAACAGACCTATGATAGTTACGCCTGAGATAGGGGATGTCTATGGTACACATGAGCCGCTTGAAATGGATTATGCACCGAGAAAGATTAAAGTGCCGGAGGGCGGTGTGAAAGGCAGGGAGTTTGTGGTGCAGGAGTCACAGCTTGACACAAACCACCATGTAAATAACGGACAGTATGTGAGGATGGCGATGAACCAGATTGAACTTAAGTCTGTTAAAGAACTCCGTGTCGAGTATAAGAAACAGGCACTTCTTGGTGATGTTATTGTTCCGGTGATATGTGAGCAGGAAAATGAGACTTTTGTTTCGCTTGATGATGAAGAGGGCAAAGCGTATGCGGTCGTGCAGTTTAAAACTATCAGGTAGCAAAGCGGATTGCGAATAGCCGCTTGACATTTTTACACGCAGGATTTGTGGTTACGCACAAATTTGAGATGCCCTGAAAAGCGGGCAGGAATGGAGTTTTTTATGGTTTTAGCTTTTGTATTATGGGTGCTTGGGATTGCATCCGTGGTGTATTTTGGAGCTTATGCGTTCATTATCGGTTTGAATAATTCATTTACATATTTCTGGCTGCTTCTCGGCGTGGTGCTTTCAGCGGCTGGAACAGCTTTGAGGATGTGTCACAACGGCAGACTGCATCTGCCTAAGGCGGTGTCAGTGGCATTGATTGTATGTGTGATATTATTTCTAGGTGCTTTCGGTGTTGCGGAAAGTGCTATAATTAAAAATGCGGTTCAGAAACCGGAGAAAAATGCAGATTATATAGTGGTTCTCGGTGCGAGGGTGAATGGGACAAGAGTTACCTTAAACCTCAAATACCGTCTTGATGTGGCACTTGATTATCTTAATGAAAATGAGGGGACAAAGGTTGTTGTTTCGGGTGGTCAGGGTAAAGGCGAGGAAATAACGGAGGCTAAAGCAATGTCTGATTATCTTGTCAAAAACGGAATAAAAAGTGACAGGATAATACTTGAGGACCGGTCAAAAAATACAAATGAAAATCTGAAATTTTCGGCTGAGCTTATTGGCAGCAAAGAAAAAAAGACTGTTATTGTCAGCAATGATTTTCATATTTACAGGGCAAAATGCATAGCAAAAAAGATGGGTTACACAGATGTGAGCGGTGCAAGTGCAAAGACTAAGCCGATTACGATACCCAACAGTTTTGTGAGAGAAGCATTTGCGGTTATAAAATATAAGATTTTTAATCAGATATGATAAAAAATGTTATGCGAAAACGGCTGAAAATATAAAAGAAAAATCGTATAAATACATTGTTTGGATATATCAGGAAACAAGTTTTACGAAGTGATGTATCTATATGGAAATGAGGAAAAAATGGAAAATGAAGCATCAGATAAAAAGAAAGATATAAAAAGAGGAGTACAGGACGGAATACCGATAGCACTTGGTTATCTGTCGGTGAGTTTTGCATTTGGAATAATGGCAGTTTCGGCAGGGCTTACACCGTGGCAGGCGATACTTATATCGGTTGCAAATGTAACATCGGCGGGACAGTTTGCCGGTGTTGAGATAATGGCTGCGTGCGGTGGTCTTGTCGAGATGGCACTTACGCAGCTTGTTATAAATATACGATATGCACTTATGTCATTGTCACTTGCACAAAAGGTGGATGACACCTTTAAAAAGCCGACACGAATGGCAGTAAGTTTTTGCGTGACGGACGAGATATTTGCGGTTTCAGTCAGCAGAAACAAGACCGTAAGCAAATATTATATGCTTGGGATTATATCGGTTTCATACATCGGCTGGATAGCGGGAACAGCGTTTGGTGCACTGCTTGGCGGCATACTTCCGGCAGTTATAAGTGACGCACTGGGTATTGCAATATATGGAATGTTCCTTGCGATAATTCTTCCGGCGGCAAGGGACGACAGTCGTTTTCTGAAAGTAATAATAATTGCCGTGGTATTAAGCTGTATGTTTAGATGGATTCCAGTGTTGAATAAGGTTTCGTCAGGCTTTGTGATAATAATATGTGCGGTAGCTGCATCGGCAGTCGGTGCGTGGCTTTATCCGATTGATGAGGAGGAAGGAAATTAAATCTCTGATATATTTAGTAAAGATTTGTGAAGAAGTAATGTTGAAAACGAAAAATGATTTTATATCCATAAAAGTATGTGGAGAAATGAGGAAAATAAATGAACACACAGACATTTTTTATATATCTTATAGTGATGGCAGGGGTTACATATCTTATCAGGGCAATTCCGCTCACGGTTTTTACGGGAAAGATTGAGAACAGATTTATCAAATCATTTCTTGCGTATGTGCCGTATGCGGTGCTTGGTGCGATGACATTTCCGGCAATAATCTATTCAACGGCAGATTTGATTTCGGGAATAGCAGGAACGGTGGTCGGAGTATTCTTTGCATATAAGAGGAAAAGTCTTTTGATGGTTGCGGTCGCAGCCTGCCTTGCGGTTCTTCTTGTATCAGTGATAGAGCTTGCGTTATAGCTGTAAATCTAAATAAACAGAACAAAGAACACAAAAAGTTCACAAAAATTATTAGCACTCGCTATTGACGAGTGCTAATAAAAGTGATATAACATAATCAGAACAAAGGAAGGGAACAAAAAGAAGAAAAGAAATAAGATTTCAATCAGACAATCGGATTTGGAGATTGAGATTAAAAACTTTCACTGACAGGTCGCAAAGCGACTGCGTTCATGAGCAAGTAGCGAAAGCGGATTGCGAATGTCTGCTTTGCTCCTCCCGGTTCCATGAAACAAGGTAATAAAGCATATATGAAAAAGGAGAGATGACTTATGTTAATGCCTAGTATTTTTGGAGAAAATTTGTTTGATGATTGGTTTGATGAATTTCCGTTTTATGATTTCGATAAGAGCATGAAAAACACGGAAAAGAAATTATATGGTAAGAAAGCAAGCCGGATTATGAAAACTGATATTAAAGAGAAAAAAGACAGTTATGAGCTTGAAGTTGACTTGCCGGGATTTACTAAAGATGAGATAAATGCTTCTATTGAGGACGGCTATTTGACAATCAGTGCCGCAAAAGGTCTTGATAAAGACGAGAAAGAAAAAGACAGCGGTAAATATATCCGCAAAGAGCGTTATGCAGGTGCCTGCCAGAGAAGTTTCTATGTTGGTGAGGGTGTCAAACAGGAAGATGTCAAGGCTGAGTTTAAACATGGTATTTTGAAACTCACTGTTCCAAAGAAAGAGCCTGAAAAGGAAGTTGAAGAAAAGAAATATATTGCGATTGAAGGATAAAATATAGTGTTATGAGCAAGCCGCAGAGCGGATTGCAAATATCCGATTGATATGACGACTGTAAAAAGTTCTATTTTAAACCTCCATAGCATAACTTGAATAAGATACAAATGTATATAAGTCAAGGTATGTTATGGAGGTGTTTTTTATGGGAATGGATGAAAAAGTTGATGAAGTGCTTAAACAGTATGAGCTTGATATAAAGGCAAAAAGACGCGTGAGGGGTTCAGTGGTTGTAGAAAGTGGGGATAAATTTTTTGTTGTAAAACCATATCTAAGGGATGAGATGAGGATTTTGTTTGAGGAGAGTGTAAAAGAATGTCTCTATAAAAATGGCTATGAATTTGCTGATTTTGCTTTGAAAAATAATTCAGAGAAATATATAAGCGAGGATTCGTGTGGCGGGAAGTGGGTCGTAAGAAGATGGTTTCAGGCACGGGATTGTGATGTGAGAGATAAAATTGAGGTCCGTATGGCGGCGGGGCATCTTGCATATTTACATAAATTTATGAGAATGCCTGATGAATCTGAGGCAAAATTTAATACATCAAAAATAGATATAGTTTCTTTGTTTAAGAAACATAATAATGAAATGAAGCGTGTGAACAGTTATATCAAGGCAAAAAAACAGAAAAATCATATGGAGATAAGCATACTCAATTCGTTTAGAGAGTTTTATGAGCAGGGAGTAGAGGCTTTGGAATATATACAAAGATGCGGCATAGATGAATTATGTGAGAAGACAATAAGTGAAAACAGGATAATTCATGGAAGTTATAATTATCATAATATTTCTTTTAGCAGGGAAAATATAATAACATCAAATTTTGAAAAATCTGCGGTGGGACTTCAAATGACAGATTTATATGACTGGATTAGAAAAATTATGGAGAAAAACGGATGGAACTGTGAGCTTGGAGTTTCTATCGTTGAGGAATATATTAAAAAAAGAGAGCCTGAACCCGGTGAAATGGAAGTTTTGCATGCACTGTTACTCTATCCTGAAAAGTATTGGAAACTGGTTAATTTTTATTATAATGGAAAAAAGACATGGATTTCCGAAAAAAATTATGAAAAACTTGAAAAAATAAGGGCACAGGAACCTGACAGACAAAAATTTATCGCTAAGATAAAAGATTTAAGAGTTTGACTTTTTTTTTAAGTGGTTTTGAGTTATAATCAAATAGTACAGTATGAAAAATGCCGCTGATGCAGTATTTTTCATACGATAATTTGGGTTTGAGTAAAACAAGTTATTCAGAAATAAGGATTAGTGTATTAGTCTTATGACTGTGCAATGACTTTTTGATTAGGAGGGGCATTTTAAGATGCACAAGAAAATAGGGGCCGGTTTTATTAAACGGTGTGTGTGCCTTGTATTTTTGGTGGTAATGATGTGTGGATGTGCAAATAAAAGCGATTCACAAAACAAAGTGCAGGATACGGCTAAGCCTATGGCTGCACAGTCTTTTACAGGGGTTATCACGAGTGTTGACAAGGAACTGAAACAGCTTTCGGTAAGGGAGATTGACACAGATGTTGACACTATCATAAATTATGATGACACGGCAGAGATTAAGGATAAGTATAAGCAGGATATTTACGGGGATGAACTTGAACAGGGAATGATCATGAAGACTACCTATAGGACAAGCGATGCCAAGCTTGTATCTATGGAAGTGCCTGAGGACGCATGGGAGTATAAAAATGTGGACAAGTTTTCTTTTGATACATCTGAGTCATCAATGGAAGTTGCCGATGAATTATATCAGTATTCAGAACAGACATATTTTGGCACATCGGGTAACAAGGCTATTGAAATGGTGGAGCTTAGTGAGGCTGATGAACTTACGGTGCGTGGGATAGGGTATAAGGTCTATTCTGTTATAAGGACAGAGGGACATGGCTATTTGAGGCTGTTAAATTATAAGGATTTCATCGGTGGTATGATAAATATTGATGATGACATAATTTTACCGGTGACAAATAATATGCTTATAACAGTGAGCTGCGGCAATTACAGGGTTACCATGAACAAAGGAACTGCAAAAGCGTCAAAGACAGTCAGTATAAAAAATAATAAAGAGAGCACTCTTGATTTTAGCGACTACAGAAATAGTATAAAAAATGTAGGAAGTATTAAGTTTAATATTGACCCGATAGGTGCAGATTTGTATATAAATGGTACTAAGATTGATTACAGCAAACCAATATCACTTAATTATGGTACTTATTCAGTTTCCGCAAGCCTTAACGGATACAGTACATATAATGGAAAGCTTACTGTTGCAGAGGCAAGCAAGACTATAAATATAAGTCTGGAAACCTCTGATACGGCGTCAGCGGCAACGAGTGCTCCGCAGAGCACGGCATCGTCTGAAACGACAGAACCCCAGGCGACTGCGGCAGCGACGAGCAAGAGTAAGACTAAAACTAAAAAGATAGACAGCAACCATACCATATCGGTGACGGCACCTGAGGGTGCGGAGGTTTATCTGGACAATGTTTATAAAGGCATAGTTCCGTGTAAATTTACAAAGGTTATAGGTTCACAGACTATTACATTGAGTAAAAGTGGTTATGTGACAAAAAGTTATTCGGTGGATATTCTTGATGATGACAAAAATGTAAAACTTTCATTTTCAGAGCTTATCGAGGATGCAGATAAATAAAACTGTTTTTAAAATTTTACTAAACAGATACAAAGCAAACTCTATATGACAGATTTTGCAGTATCATAAATGTATGATGCAAAGGTCAAAAGCGACAGCGAACCATTGCATCAGTCGGGGTCGAAAGATATTTTGACCCCGGCATCAAATATATAATTTCAAATAAAAGAGCAGAAAGAGGAGGATATACAAGATGGATTACAAAGAGATTTATGAGTCATGGCTTGCAAACCCTTATTTTGACGAGGAGACAAAAGCTGAGCTTAAGGCTATTGCAGATGATGATAACGAGATTAAGGAGCGTTTTTATCAGGAACTTGAGTTTGGTACAGCCGGACTCAGAGGTGTTATAGGTGCAGGTACAAACCGTATGAACATTTATACAGTCCGCAAGGCTACACAGGGACTTGCAAATTATATTATAAAAGCAGGAAAACAGTCACAGGGCGTTGCTATCGCATACGATTCACGCCATATGTCACCTGAGTTTGCAGATGAAGCAGCACTCTGCCTTGCAGCTAATGGAATTAAAGCATATGTATTTGAGTCACTCAGACCTACACCTGAACTTTCGTATGCCGTAAGAGAACTTAAATGCGTAGCAGGTATCAATGTTACCGCAAGCCACAATCCACCTGAGTACAATGGTTACAAGGTGTACTGGGAGGATGGAGCACAGATTACACCACCTCATGACACAGGTATAATGGACGAGGTTAAGGCTGTTACGGATTATAACACGGTCAAGACAATGTCAAAAGACGATGCCGTTAAACAGGGATTGTATCAGCAGATTGGCAAAGATATTGATGACAAATATATTGAAGAACTTAAAAAACAGGTTATCCATTGGGACAGCATTAAGGAGATGGGGGACAAGCTTAAGATTGTTTACACTCCACTTCATGGCACAGGAAATATTCCTGCAAGGCGTGTCCTTAAGGAACTTGGATTTAAGAATGTTTATGTTGTGCCTGAGCAGGAACTTCCTGACGGAGACTTCCCGACAGTAAGTTATCCAAATCCTGAGGCAGCAGAGGCATTTGAACTTGCACTCAAACTTGCAAAAGAAAAGGATGCAGACCTTGTTCTTGCAACTGACCCTGATGCGGACAGACTTGGTGTTTATGTAAAAGATACAAAATCAGGCGAATATATCACTCTTACCGGAAATATGTCAGGCTGCCTTCTCGCTGATTATGAGATTTCACAAATTAAGGAGACAAAGGGACTTCCAGAGGACGGAAAGCTTATTAAGACTATTGTTACATCAAATCTTGCAGATGAGATTGCAAAATATTACGGAGTAGACCTTATTGAAGTTCTTACAGGATTTAAGTATATCGGACAGCAGATACTTAATTTTGAGACAACAGGCAAGGGTACATATCTCTTTGGATTTGAGGAGAGTTATGGCTGTCTTATCGGTACTCATGCAAGGGATAAGGATGCTATCGTTGCGACTATGGCTCTCTGTGAGGCAGCAGCTTATTACAAGACAAAGAATATGACACTCTGGGATGCCATGATTGCAATGTACGAGAGATACGGATATTGCAAGGACGGAGTGAAGGCCGTTACTATGAAAGGTATCGAGGGACTTGCAAAAATTCAGGAGATTATGTCAGACCTTCGTAAAAATCCTCCTAAGGAGATTAACGGACACAAGGTACTTTCATTCAGAGATTACCAGGCCGATACTATTACAGACCTTGCAACAGGTGAGGTTAAACCTACAGGACTTCCTAAGTCAAATGTACTTTACTTTGATATGGAAGACAATGTATGGATGTGTGTAAGACCATCAGGAACAGAGCCAAAGATTAAATTCTACTATGGAGTTGTCGGAACATCTCTTGAAGATGCGGATAAGAAGTCAGAGCAGATGGCAAAGGCTGTTGATGACCTTATCTAATTAAACAACAAGATGCAAGGGTCGAAATGCTTTTTGGTCCCAAACATCATAATAAAAGGGTAAAATGCTTTTTGTTCTCAATATTATTAAACGGCACTTAAAAATGCAGCAGAATATTAAAAAGTTTAGATATTTAAAGTGTTTTGCAAATGAAATTAAAAAATAATAACACGGACAGCCATATATGGCTGTTCATGTTAAAAAGATTCGGGGGAAAGCGTATGCAGGAAAAAATGGACCAGTGGATTAACTGGGTTGAATATGATGAGCTGCTTGAGGGAAGACATAATGCACCACATAATTTACTGGGATTGCACAGCTTTGGCAGAGGTCAGGTTCTTACGGTCTACAGACCTGAAGCTGAAAGAGTTTTTATAACTGATATGTCAGGGAAAAATGAACTTGAGTTAGAGGAAATTGGTGAGGGTTCAGGCTTTTTTGGAAAATATATTCCGAGAAAAAACTACAGAGCACCATATAAGGTAAAGGTTCAATATTCTGAGAATGATGTTATAGAATATGTAGATCCATATTGTTTTGAACCGCAGATTGGTGATGAAGATTTATATTATTTTGCGGAGGGTAAGCATTACGAGATATACAAAAAACTTGGTGCACATCCTATGACGATAAATGGTGTGAAAGGAACATACTTTGCGGTATGGGCACCTCATGCCAGGGCGGTAAGTGTGGCAGGAAGTTTTAATATGTGGGATGGCAGGCTACATCATATGAGAACACTTCAGGTTTCAGGTGTTTATGAACTGTTTATTCCGGGTGTTGAGCCGGGAGCAATTTATAAATACCAGATACTTACAAGAACAGGTGAAGTTCTGATGAAAGCAGATCCGTATGCAAACTGTTCTGAACTTCGTCCGGCAAACGCATCTGTAGTCGCAGACATAAGCGGATTTAAGTGGAACGATACTAAATGGATGCGTGAGCGTGAAAAGAAAGACAGAAATACGCTTCGCAAAGAGCCTATGGCTATATACGAAGTTCATATCGGTTCATGGCACAAGAAAGATGACGGTACGGAAGATGGATTTTATACTTATCGTGAGATGGCACCTATGCTTGCAGAGTATGTTAAGAAGATGGGATATACTCATGTCGAGCTTATGGGAATTGCCGAGCATCCGTTTGATGGCTCATGGGGATACCAGGTGACAGGTTATTATGCACCTACAAGAAGATATGGTTCGCCGAGAGACTTCATGTATTTTGTTGATTATATGCATGAAAAAGGTATTCATGTAATTCTTGACTGGGTTCCTGCACATTTTCCAAAGGACGAGCATGGTCTGGGAAGATTTGACGGACAGCCGCTTTATGAGCATCCTGATCCGAGGAGAGGAGAGCATCCTCACTGGGGAACTTATATCTTCAATTATGGCAAGAGGGAAGTCGAAAACTTCCTTATCGCAAACGGACTTTTCTGGCTCAAGGAGTTCCATGTAGACGGTCTTAGAGTTGATGCGGTTGCATCAATGCTTTATCTTGATTACGGAAAGGATGACGGCGAGTGGCTTCCAAATGAAAAGGGTGGCAATGAAAATTATGATGCCATAAATCTTTTCAGACATATGAACGAGCAGTTTGAAAAACAGTGTCCGGGAACAGAGATAATAGCCGAAGAGTCAACGGCATGGGCGGGTGTTACATCACCTGTTTCAATGAATGGACTTGGATTTCTGTTCAAGTGGAATATGGGATGGATGAACGACTTCCTTGAATATATGAAGCTTGATCCTTATTTCAGGGCAAACAATCATGGAAAGCTTACATTTAGTATGCAGTACGCATACAGTGAAAACTTTATTCAGGTTCTCTCTCATGATGAAGTTGTTCACGGAAAAGGTTCAATGATAGAAAAGATGCCGGGTGAGTACGAGGACAAATTTGCAAATCTCCGCACGGCATATGGATTTATGTACGGTCATCCGGGAAAGAAACTTCTTTTTATGGGACAGGAATTTGCACAGTTCAGGGAGTGGAGCGAGAAGCGAAGTCTTGACTGGGAACTTCTTGACTACGATATGCACAAGAAGATGCAGGCATATGTAAGAGAGCTTAACAAACTTTATGAAAAATATGATGCCATGTATGTAAATGACTGTGAGCCTATCGGATTTGAGTGGATGAGTTGTGATAATGCTAATATGAGCACTGTAAGTTTTGTGCGTCGTGGAAGTTCTGCGAAAGATCAGCTTTTGTTTATTTGCAACTTTACACCGGTGCAGTATGAGGAATATCGTACAGGAGTGCCTTGTGCAGGTGAATATACAAAGATACTTTCATCAGATGATGAGAAGTTTGGCGGAACAGGCGTGAATGTTAAAAAGGTAGTAAAAGCAGAAAAGATTGAGTGTGAGAAGAAAGAATACTCAATAGAGTTAAATCTTCCGCCTATGTCAGTTACGGTATTTAAGTTTGATTATAAATAAACTGATATGTAATTTATAAAAAACATTAATATTAAAAAATATAAAAGAGAGTGCAACAATTTTTAGTATTGCACTCTCGTATTTTTAATGTATAGGAAAATGCTTGTAATGCAATGCGGTGCCAACAAGAATTGCGAAGCAATTCTTGCAGGAGCAAAACGCTGGTTTTGCTCTTTCTTATAATAAAATTTTTTATTCTTTAGAATATTTTCAGATAATCTTATCTTCAATTTTACTTCACATACTTTGCATTAACATATCCCACATAAGATTTCTTTGTGTCAGAATATCTTACTTTATAAAATTTGACTTTACCCGCCTTTTGAGTTTTGAGCACAGCCAGATACGAACCTTTAGGTATTTTTACTTTTGGCTTTGTCAGTGAACTTAAATTATTGAAAAGTTTAGCTGCCTGTTTAGCGGTGCCGCCCTTATAATATTTAAGTTTTGCATCGGCGGGAAGATAAACACTGTTTTTTTTGCCTTTAATATAATAATTTACATGAATAAATGTTGTATTATTTTTGTAAACCGTTTTACCGAGATATTCAACTATTGAATTTTTAGGTAGCGTTCTAAAGGCATCTGACTGTGCCGAAGGTTTTTTCAATAGTTTGTGTTTTGCTTGCGTTATGCCGGCACGACTCTTTGAAGCGGAAGCCGTGAGTGAAGCATAATTGCTGTATGTAGTATCAGAAGCGGTTTTGTTTATGCTTCTTATTTTATAATAATATTCATGCCCGTTTGTTACTTTTGTGTCTTTATAAGTTGTCGTATTTACATTTGATATTATTTTAACATTTTTGTAGCTGCCATCGTAAAAGTTTTTTCTGAATATCTGGTATCCGGCAGCATTACTGCTTTTTGTCCATTTTAAAGTGATTGCTTTTGTGCCGGAAACAGCTCTGAAATTCTTTGGTGCTGTCATTTTGGTGCCGGAAGGTTTAGCAGTCGGCTTTACAGTCGGCTTTGCCGTTGCTTTAGCAGTCGGTTTGGCTGTCGGTTTAACCGTTGGCTTTACAGTCGGTTTTGCGGTAGGCTTAGCAGTCGGTTTGACCGTTGGAGAAGCAGTTGGCTTTGGTGTGTTTGTTGCTGCTGGAGCGGGTGTTGAGCTTGTGTCATCAAGTTTGCTCTTTGTGTACCAGAAGTTACAGTCAACTTTTCCTGTTATACCATTGACTTTTCCTGAGCTTGTGTACTGCCAGTATTCATATTTGTTTGCATAAGTTGTTTTTGTAGTGTAATTTGCAAGCCATACTTTATATGATTTGCCTATTGAAGCACCGTCAATAAGGCTTGAAAAGTCGCTCTTGTTTGCGTAGACAAGAGGTGTATATCCGGCATCCTTAACGGCTGCACAAAATGCTTTTACATTAGCTGTTGCGGCGGATTTGCTTAACTTGGCATTATACATTCTGCCGACCGGTTTAGAACCGTCGGTCGGATATTCATAGTCGATGGCAACCGGCAGCGTAATATCGTAATCTTTAATCTTATCTATACAGAATTTGGCCTCTTCCTTAGCTTCGGATGTCGTGAGTGCTTCGGTAAAATAGTAAACACCGACCTTTATGCCGGCGGCAAGAGCACCTTCTATATTTGTTTTATAGAAAGGGTCAGTACAGAGAGTGCCTGATTTTCCGTAACCTCTGTAGCCTACTCTTACAATTACGAAGTCAACTCCGGCTTTTTTGACTTTGTTCCAATCAATAGTGCCGTTGTTATTGTTGTATTTTGAAACATCAATTCCGTGATATATATTATATCCGCTAAAAGTATCGTTGTGTGTATAAGTGGAGTTTGTGAACGGACTTTTTCCGGTCAGTGCAGCAGATGCCTTTTTGGTGTTTGCAGGCATAGATACAGTCGATGCAAATGCAGTTTGTAAGGCAAGTGTGCAGACGAGCAGTTTTGACAATAGTTTCTTTTTCATGATGTCCCCCCTAAAGTTTGTTGTGCTTACAAAATCAGTTGAAAGTTGTGCTGATTGTAATGATATAACAATAATAACGCAGGCACGCTCTCGCTATGCCGTCGTTCGCAGCAGTACATAGGTCAATAAAAAACATTGCCCAAGTGCTGGCGACGACGTAATGTCTGCTTATATTATTTGCTATATCATTACAATCTTGTAAATCTGTCAAGATTTTGCAAGCGTTATGTTTATTAAAATTGTTACTTTTCTATGGTATTTTACAGTATATATGTGTGGTATGTCAAAAAAATGTTTGACACTATTAAGAAAGTCCATGACATTTATTGAATAGAGAAGTAAGTGGTGGGGACTCTTTTTGATATCAGGAGAGGCAAAAGTCCATTTTGATGTGTTGTGATAGTGTTATAAGCAGGCTGCACAGCGGATTGTGAATATCCGCTTGAAATATAGATATAGTCATAATGGTAATAAATGGTGATTGACAGTTAAGGTATGTGATGATAAAATATAAACAAATGTTCGGGAACTAAAGTTCGAGAAAGGCGGTCGGTTACATGGTTTTTGAGAGTGATACAAATCTTATGAAGAAATTACAGATATTATCAGATGCGGCAAAGTATGATGTTGCCTGTACTTCGAGCGGAGTGCAGCGTGACGGCATCAAGGGTGAGATAGGCAATGCAATGTCGTGTGGTATCTGCCACAGCTTTGCGGCAGATGGAAGATGCGTGTCGTTGCTTAAGATATTGTTTACAAATGAGTGCATTTATAATTGCAGATATTGTATAAATCGTGTATCAAATGATGTTCCGAGGACTTCTTTTACACCTGAGGAGGTGTGCAGGCTTACAATGGAGTTTTACAGGAGAAATTATATAGAGGGATTGTTTTTGAGTTCGGGTATCTTATATTCTCCTGATTATACTATGGAACTTATCTGTAAAACGCTTCATGACCTTAGGGTAGTACACCATTTTAATGGCTATATACATTGCAAGGCTATTCCGGGGGCTTCACAGGAGCTTGTTGAACTTGCGGGCTGGTATGCAGACAGGATGAGTGTCAATCTTGAACTTCCGACAGAGGCAGGTCTTAAAGAACTTGCTCCGAACAAGAGCAGAAAAAACATACTTACACCGATGCGTCAGATACAGTCGGGTATGGCACAGAGCAGGGAAATGTTAGGGATGAAAGGCGGCAATAGGAGTGCGTACTGGTACACATCAAAGCGTTTGGGACGGAGTATGGAGATTGAGGAACATAAGATTACACCTGATAGCAGTTTAATAGGTGGGAGAAATGATAGATTTGAAGAACAGAAAAACATTCATAAAAGCAGTAATGACAAAACATATAACTTATCGATGGACACAGGAAAAAATGCAATATTAAATGCAGATTTTAAAGGCAGAAAGTCGGAAAAGCAGATTGAAAAAACGGATATTTTGTCTATGGAGGAACATAAGACCGGCTCAAATGCACTTACCATGTGGAACAAGACTGATACAAGCAGAGGGTTTGTTCCGGCAGGACAGAGCACACAGATGATAATTGGAGCGACAGGTGAGAGTGATTACGAGATAATGTCTGTATCTGAAGCACTTTATAAAAGGTTTGATTTAAAGAGGGTATTCTACTCTGCATTTATCAATGTAAATAATGACAGTACACTTCCGGCACAGGTGGGAGGACCGCCGCTTCGCAGGGAACACAGACTTTATCAGGCAGACTGGCTCCTGAGATATTATGGCTTTGAGGCGAATGAACTTTTATCTGAAAAAAGGCCGTTTTTCAATACATTCTTAGACCCTAAGTGTGACTGGGCATTAGGACATCTGGAGGATTTTCCGGTAGAGATAAATAAAGCAGATTACAACACTCTTCTCAGAGTACCGGGGATAGGAGTCAAGTCGGCAGGGCGTATAGTCCGTGCGAGAAAGTCGGGAAGTCTTGACTTTAATTCGTTAAAGACAATAGGTGTTGTTTTAAAGCGTGCCGTATTTTTTATAACCTGCAACGGAAAGATGATGTATGATTTTCTTAAAGTGGATGAAGATTATATTACGAGGAGTCTTGTTACTAATGAGGGCGATGTGATGAGAGGTTTTGGGGCGGATATTACTTATAAGCAGCTTACACTGTTTGATGATTTCCAACTTGGGTAGAAAGGAGAGCCGTAATCATTATGGGAGATAAGAGGGTACGCATATACAGGTGTGCGGATGATGAAGTGGGCATTTTTAGTGCCATATATGAAGCAGGTATATCAGGGTATGGTCATAAGTATATTAAAATTCAGCCGCAGTCTGCTGATTATATGTATAGCATGGAGCTGTTTGCGGATTATATAGATGTGGAGAGTTCCATAAAGAAGATGAATTCTGTTCTTGATGCGATTAAGGAAAAGATTTCGCATGAAGCATATGAGTATGTCATGAAAGCAATAGTGAGCGGAGATGCCGGCAGGGGAGATGTGATATATCAGTTTATCACATATGGATTTACTCTTGGGGCAAAGGTTGTCATGGCGGTTCAGTTTCAGGAGGTTGCGGATATGTTTACGCTTGTACGCAGTGTCCAAAATGAAGCGTATCGGTATATTGAGGTGCTGAGATTTAAGGAAGTTATACACAAACCACCGCTTCTTTTAAGTGTGATAGAGCCAAAACACGATATTGTGGCACATTTAGCAAATCATTTTGCGGACAGGTTTAACAGTGAGTGGTTTATTATATATGATGCAAGGCATCACAAGGCAGTTTTCCATGAAGCAGGAGGAAAGTGGGAAGTAAGACTATTAAGTGAGAATGAGGAACAACGGCTTAAAGAACTGAATGAGACGGAAGAGGAATACTCAGACTTATGGAAAGTATTTTTTGAAAATATAGCTGTCAAGGAGAGAGAAAATAAAAAATTGCAAACGGGAAATCTTCCGTTGAGATTCAGGGAGCATATGACTGAGTTCGAGAAGTAAAAGGTAATCCGAGCAAGGTCATAGGGGTGTCGGCTTGATTTCAGAGATGAATTCTCTTTTCAGGGCTGAACTGTTACGATTAAGGTAACAGTTCAGCCTTGCATTTCTTACATTCATAAACCTGCCAGCGAGCTGTCAGTCGCTGCTTTGCAGCTTTTGTTTATTTCATTTCAGAAATGAAAGGCTATTCTACCATAAAAAGCTACTTAACAATACAATGAACAAGCTCATTGTATTGCCAATTATCT
>NZ_QUJS01000010.1:131713-140074 GCF_003480745.1 Clostridium sp. AM27-31LB
CAATACAATGAACAAGCTCATTGTATTGCCAATTATCTTTTTATGGCTGAACTGTTACCGATTAAGTGATAAAATTTACCTTGTGGGTGGACTTTTGTCTAATGATAACTTATAATAAAACATATGTAGAAATAATATAAGAGATATATAGATATATTATGATGTTGGGGTCAAAATTTATTTTGACCCAACTAATGCCAAGGCTTGATATGTAGATTATGGAGGAAGATTTTGAAAGAAGATAGTCGAAAAGTTTTAAAAAGCATGATGATGGTTACGCAGTTAGGAATAGTTATGATGGTTCCGATTTTCTTGTGCGGAGCTTTAGGTGTGTGGTTGAACAGACTGACGGGTATAGATATTATATTCCCTATTTTGCTTGTGCTTGGCATAGGCTCAGGATTTAGAAGTGTATATATGGTTACAAAATCATTTTATGCATCAGATAAAAAGAAAGAAAATGAAAAGCTTCAATATATGGAAGATTTGAAAAATTATAGAAATACACATCCGGACGAGGATTTTTCAGATGTTATGGAGGGCAAGAAAAAGAGGTATCCGGAACATAAGACACGACAGAATTTTTGAGCTAAATATAAATATGTGAAACAAAAGTTTTGCAATACAGAGTGTTAATGAATATAATGATAAATATAGATGCAAGCTGGAATAGAGATAGGAAAAGGTAGAAAAATAAAAATATGCGAGAAGCGAAAAAGATTTTAAAAGAAATGATTATAGGAGTGTTTATATGGTCGCTGCCGGTTTTGGTTATGCTTGCTTTTATAGCAGAAAACAAACCAGCGGCTGTTTGTGGTGTTCTGGCTGGGGCATTTGCGGCAGCAGGGATAATATACCATATGTATAAACATCTTGACATAGCACTTGACATGGACCCGGAAAATGCAAGAAAACATACATTAAAATCTGCATTTCAGAGAACATTTATAATGGCGGCAGTTCTTATGGTGTCGATGATATGGTACAGTTATGTGCATCCTATAGGTGTTGTATTAGGGCTTATGGGTGTGAAGATGACTGCTTATATGCAGCCGTATGTGCACCGTTTTATTGCCGGTGTCAAAAGAGTGGGATGAGAACTGATATATAAGAAACTATGGTGATGAGAGTATATTTGTTATTTTTGTTCATTTGCCTGCGTGATATAAAATGCATAGGTATTCAGCATTATATTCAAAAAAATTGCGTGAATTTATGATAAAAGGTGTTGAGTTGTGCATTGAACATAAAAATATATTTTCATGACTATAGTTGTAATGACTAAGATAGTCATAAAAAATAAAGAAGGAGGATGAGAATGTGGGAAGTGACATCTTAAATATGTCATGGGTAAACAGTAAGGCACTGCTGGCAGGCGGTGAAGTAGACTTCTTTATCAGAGGATATACTGACAAGAAATTTATGTTTCTCGGACACGAAGTCTATCTTACGACGACGCATATATCAATGATAATCGTCATGGCATTTCTGCTTGTTTTTGCCTTGTTTGCAAACCATGCGATTAAGAAAGCAGATCCCAAAGAAGCACCCGGTCCGTTTTTAAATGTGGTCGAACTGATAGTTGAAAAACTTGATGGAATGGTTGCAAGCTCAATGGGAGCTAGAAATGCCGTGAAGTTTAGAAATTATGTAAGTGCCTTGTTTTTGTTTATACTTACATGCAACTTATCAGGATTGTTAGGCTTAAGACCGCCGACAGCGGATTTTGGTGTGACATTTCCGCTCGCCGTTATTACATGGGTGATGATTCAGTACAATGGATTTAAGTACCAGAAGATGGGCAAGATAAAAGGTTTGTTTGAACCGATTTTCTTATTTTTCCCAATGAATCTTATCAGTGAATTTTCAACGCCTGTATCGATGTCTCTCCGACTTTTCGGAAACATCCTGTCAGGTACTGTAATGATGGGACTTATCTATGGTTTGTTGCCAAAAGTGCTTACTTTGGTATGGCCGGCAGCATTGCATGTATATCTTGATGTATTCTCAGGATGCATTCAGACATATGTATTCTGTATGCTGACTATGTGCTTTGTCGCAGATGCGATAGGAGAAGACGCATAACAATTATTTATTATATTTATTTTGAGGAGGAAGAACAATGAATATTACAAACGACGGTTTAGTTTTAATGGGCTCTGCAATCGGTGCAGGTCTTGCAGTTATCGCAGGTATCGGACCTGGTGTAGGTCAGGGTATCGCAGCAGGTTATGGTGCATCAGCAGTAGGACGCAATCCGGGAGCAAAAGGTGACATCATGTCAACAATGCTTTTAGGACAGGCGGTAGCAGAGACAACAGGTCTTTACGGACTCGTAGTTGCCCTTATTCTCTTATTTGCTAACCCTCTTTATGGCAAACTTAAATAGACTGAGCTGAAAGCGAAGGATACTTCTTGAACGACAGTTCAAGAAGGGAGTTTTTTGGAAAGCGAAGGATACTTCTTGAACGACAGTTCAAGAAGGGAGTTTTTTTGGAAAGCGAAGGATACTTCTTGAACGGCAGTTCAAGAAGGGAGTTTTTCAGGAAAGCAAAGGATACTTCTTGAATAGTAGTTCAAGAAATATTATTGCTGAAAGCGAAGGAACTGGAAAGAGTTAAAATAGAAAGGAGGCTGTAAAGTGAATGGTTTGGTAAAGGTTGCTTTAGCAGGTGACGGACTTGGAGATTATATATTTGGTCTTGATCCACAGCTTCTTGTGGATTCGGCTATCACAATACTTGCAATGTTCGCAATGTTTCTTCTTTTGTCACATCTTCTTTTCAATCCTGCAAGGGATCTTCTTGAAAAGAGGCAGGCATATATAAAAGAACAGCTTGAAAAAGCAGCAAAAGAAAAACAGGATGCCATTGAATTTAAGGCAGAATATGATGAAAAGCTTAAGGCTGTTGATAAAGAAGCAGAACAGATTTTGAGCCAGACGAGAAAGAACGCTGTCAAGAGAGAAAACGAGATAGTGGACGAGGCTAAGGCAGAAGCTGCAAGGATTGTTGACAGGGCAAATCATGACATAGAACTTGAAAAGTCTAAGGTTAAGGATGATGTTAAGAAAGAAATGGTATCTGTTGCAACAGTTATGGCTGAAAAGATAGTGGCATCTTCTCTTGATGAAGAAAAACAGTCACAGCTTATCGCAGATACATTGGAAGAGATGGGTGAAGAGACATGGCTAAGCTAATATCCAAAACTTACGGTGACGCACTTTTTGAGGTGGCGGCTGAGGAAGATAAGCTTGAAAGCCATCTCGAGGAAGTGGAAGCTGTACTTGATGTGCTGAAAGAAAACGAAGAGTATATAAAGATAATAGGCTATCCTAGAATTCCCGTTGAAGAAAAGAAAGCCATGATAGAAAGTGCTTTCAAAGACAAAGTGTCTGATGATATGGTCGGTTTCCTTACGGTCATCGTGGAAAAGGGAAGATTTTCAAAGATAGAAGAAATCTTGAACTATTTTGTTGAGAGAGTACATGAAGCAGAAAAAATAGGAACTGCTGAGATTAAATCCGCCGTAGAGCTTAGTGAAGCACAGAAAAAGGCGGTTGAAGACAAGCTGCTTACAACTACACAGTACAAAAAGATAATTGCAAAGTACAGTGTGGATGAGTCACTTATAGGCGGTATGGTTATACGCATCGGTGACAGGATCGTGGACAGCAGCGTAAAGACAAAACTTGAGACTATGGCAAGAGAATTGTCAAAAGTCCGTTTGTCAAACTAAATTAAATCGAAAGAAGGTGCGAGAGTATCATGAATTTGAAACCTGAAGAAATCAGTTCGGTTATCAAAGAACAGATTAAACAGTACAGTACCAAATTTGAAGTCGCAGATACGGGTACTGTTATACAGGTTGCCGATGGTATTACGCGTATTCATGGTCTTGCAAAGGCTATGGAGGGCGAGTTGCTGGAATTTCCAAATGAAATTTACGGCATGGTTTTAAACCTTGAGGAAGACAATGTCGGAGCCGTACTCTTAGGTGACCATAAAAATATCAACGAGGGCGATATAGTAAAGACTACAGGACGAGTTGTTGAGGTGCCGGTTGGTGATGAAATGCTCGGACGAGTAGTAAATTCTCTCGGACAGCCTATAGATGGCAAAGGTCCGATAAAGACAACAAAAACAAGACCGATTGAGAGAGTTGCATCAGGTGTTATCTCAAGAAAATCGGTAGATACACCGCTTCAGACAGGTATCAAGGCGATTGACTCGATGGTTCCTATCGGAAGAGGACAGCGTGAGCTTATCATAGGCGACCGCCAGACAGGTAAGACGGCGATAGCCATTGATACCATCATCAATCAGAAAGGTCAGGGTGTTAAGTGTATTTATGTTGCCATAGGTCAGAAAGCATCAACAGTTGCGGCACTTGTAAATAAACTTGAAGAGTTCGGTGCGATGGACTATACGACAGTAGTTGCATCAACAGCCAGCGAACTTGCACCATTACAGTATATTGCACCATATTCAGGATGTGCCATCGGTGAAGAATGGATGGAAAATGGCGAGGATGTACTTGTAATCTATGATGACCTTACAAAGCACGCAGCAGCATACCGTACACTTGCATTGCTCTTAAAGCGTCCACCTGGACGAGAGGCATATCCGGGCGATGTATTCTATCTTCACTCAAGACTTCTTGAGAGAGCAGCACGCCTTTCAGACAAGCTTGGAGGAGGTTCACTTACAGCACTTCCTATCATTGAGACACAGGCAGGTGATGTATCAGCATACATTCCTACAAATGTTATCTCAATAACAGACGGACAGATATATCTTGAGACAGAGATGTTCAACTCAGGTTTCCGTCCCGCCGTAAATGCCGGTCTTTCAGTTTCACGAGTAGGTGGAGCTGCACAGATAAAAGCCATGAAGAAGATTTCAGGTTCTATCCGTATCGAGCTTGCTCAGTACAGAGAACTTGCGGCATTCTCGCAGTTTAGTTCAGACCTTGACCCTGAGACAAAAGCACAGCTTGCACAGGGAGAGAGAATCCGTGAGGTATTAAAACAGGACAACTACAATCCTATGTCTGTTGAGCATGAATTTATAAGTATTTATGCTGCAACACATAAATATCTCATAGATATTGAACTTGAAGATATTGCCGACTTTGAAAAAGGTCTTTTACAGTTCATCGATGAGAAGTATCCTGAAGTTCCGGGTACGATAAAAGAGACCGGTGAACTGTCAAAAGATATGGAAGAAAGATTTGTTCAGGCAATCGAAAAATTCAAGGCAGAGTTCGTTAAGAACAGATAGAGAGGTGTAATGATATGGCCTCAATGAGAGATATAAAAAGGCGTAAGGAAAGTGTCCAGAGTACAGGGCAGATTACAAAGGCTATGAAGCTTGTATCATCTGTAAAACTGCAAAAGGCGAAAGTCGGAGCAGAGTTGTCAAAGCCGTATTTTGATACGATGTATGAGACTGTTGCCGATATGATAGCAAGATCAGGTCAGTTGTCACATCCGTTTTTAAAGAAAAGTGAGTCAGATAAAAAGGCTGTTATTGTTATCACATCAAACAGGGGACTTGCAGGCGGTTACAATTCAAATATAGTAAAACTTGTGACACATGATGAACGCTTTAAAAAAGAAGATACACTTATATATGCTGTTGGAACAAAGGGCAGAGATACCCTTATGCGTCAGGGCTACGAGATAGCAGGCGATTATTCGGAGGCTATGAACGAGCCACTTTACAGTGATGCGACAGGCATTGGAAAAGATGTACTTGGCAAGTTTGTCAAGGGTGAGATAGGTGAGATTTATATTGCCTACACTATCTTTAAAAATACTGTTGTTCAGATTCCAACACTTATGAAACTTCTTCCTATTGATGCAGAGGATATAGTATCTGAGCAGGAAGAAGACCAGAGTCCGTTAGACAAGCTTACGCTTATGAATTATGAGCCGGAACCTGAGGAGGCACTCGATGCCATAATTCCAAAATATATAAACAGTCTTATATATGGAGGACTTGTGGAGGCACACGCCAGCGAAAACGGTGCCCGTATGCAGGCGATGGATTCAGCGACAAGTAATGCGGAGGACATGATAAGTGACCTGTCACTTAAATATAACAGAGCAAGACAGGCATCTATCACTCAGGAGCTTACGGAGATTATTGCAGGTGCATCGGCTATTTCTTAAATTATGTCAAGTTGATTGATTATGGCTGTTGATTATTTGTAAATTTGACTTTAGCGTTCAAACTTATCTGTCAAATTATGTATAAATAACTGATTTAAAAAATATTGCTGAAAAAACTGCAAAACTTTTCGGTCAAAATCTAAATAAATATTGGATATTGTCCGAAAGATAATAAATTTTAAGAAGGGAAAAAGAGATGGCAGAATTAAATACAGGTAAACTTACACAGATCATCGGTGCCGTTCTCGATGTCAGATTTTCAGAAGGAAAACTTCCTGAAATCAATGACGCTATCAAAGTTCCTCTCAAAGATGGTGAAGAACTTGTAGTAGAAGTAGCACAGCATCTTGGTGATGATACTGTCCGCTGTATTGCCATGGGTCCGACAGACGGACTGGTAAGAGGAATGGAAGCTGTTGCTACCGGTGGTCCTATATCAGTTCCGGTCGGTGAAAAGACACTTGGACGAATGTTCAATGTACTTGGCAATCCTATAGATGAAAAACCAGCACCGGAAGGTGTTGAATATGACCCTATTCACAGAAAAGCCCCTGCTTTTGAGGAGCAGTCAACACAGACAGAAATCCTTGAGACAGGAATCAAAGTCGTTGACCTTCTCTGCCCATATCAGAAAGGTGGAAAAATCGGTCTTTTCGGTGGTGCAGGAGTTGGTAAGACTGTACTTATACAGGAGCTTATCACAAATATCGCTCAGGAGCATGGTGGATATTCAGTATTCACCGGTGTAGGAGAGCGTACAAGAGAGGGAAATGATCTCTATTACGAAATGATCGAGTCAGGGGTTATCGACAAGACAACAATGGTATTCGGTCAGATGAACGAGCCACCTGGAGCGCGTATGAGAGTTGCTCTTACGGGACTTACGATGGCAGAAAATTTCCGAGACAGATCGGGAAAAGATGTACTTTTATTTATCGACAACATTTTCCGTTTCACACAGGCTGGTTCAGAAGTTTCAGCACTTCTCGGCCGTATGCCTAGTGCCGTAGGTTATCAGCCTACACTTCAGACGGAGATGGGTGCTTTGCAGGAGCGTATCACATCTACAAAGAAAGGTTCCATCACATCAGTTCAGGCGGTATATGTACCTGCCGATGACCTTACTGATCCGGCTCCGGCAAACACATTCACACATCTTGATGCCACAACGGTACTTTCGCGTTCAATCGTTGAGCTTGGAATTTACCCTGCGGTAGATCCGCTTGAATCAACATCGCGCATACTTGATCCGCATATTGTCGGTGAGGAGCATTACAAAGTTGCCCGTGGAGTACAGGAAATATTACAGAAATACAAAGAATTACAAGATATTATTGCAATCCTAGGTATGGACGAACTTTCAGAGGACGACAAGATTGTCGTAAACAGAGCAAGAAAGATTCAGAGATTCCTTTCTCAGCCATTCCATGTAGCAGAGCAGTTTACCGGACTTCCCGGTAAATATGTACCTGTAGCAGAAACTATAAGAGGATTTCAGGAAATCCTTGAAGGAAAACATGATGATATACCTGAAAATCTTTTCCTCAATGCAGGAACTATAGATGAAGTTGTTGAGAGAATGAATTCTAAATAGTTCGGGAGGTGTATTATGGCTGAAAAGAAGTTTAATCTTCAGATTATATCACCTACCAGAGTTTTCTTTGACGGAGACATAGATATGGTGGAAATGAAGACAACGGAGGGTGAAATCGGTGTACTCGCCGGACACATTCCGCTTACGGCTATTCTTGAACCGGGTGTGCTTCGCATAAAGAAGTCAGACGGTGACAAAGAAGCGGCACTTCATGACGGATTTGTAAAAATCACAAAAGACAAGGTAACGATCCTTGCCGAATCCTGCGAGTGGCCTGACGAGATAGATGTAAACAGGGCAAATGAAGCAAAGACAAGAGCAGAGCGCAGGCTTAAGAGCGGCGAACCTGCCGTAGATATGCTTCGTGCGGAGCTTGCACTTAAAAAGGCACTTACCAGAATTGATATTGCAGGAAAATATAAATAAAAATCAAAAGGTTTGCAGATACAAAGTCTGCAAGCCTTTTTTATTGTAAATTATTTTCGTTGTGGCTGCTGTTTATATATGTTATTTTCACATTATGCAGTGTATCTTGCAAGTCCATTTGTTATCCCTGACTCTATTTTTGCTTTTGCTAATGTAAGCTGTATTA
>NZ_QUJS01000011.1:0-30689 GCF_003480745.1 Clostridium sp. AM27-31LB
TAAGACCCCTTGAAGACGACGAGGTAGATAGGGCAGAGGTGGAAGTGTGGTAACACATGCAGCTGACTGTCACTAATAGGTCGAGGGCTTGACCAAAGGAACGAGGATAAATATATGAGCAGAAATTCAAAATGAAAACTTGTTTTCGATTTTGAATTGAGGGTCATATAGTATCTGAGTGGAATGACATGAAGTATGCGAAGCATACGAATGACATGGAGCTCAAGTGCTTGAGTGTAACGAGGATAAATATATGACAGAAAGTCATTTATCCAAGTATAGAGCGAAGATTCTTCTTGCAATCAAAAGGAAGTCATGATATAATCAATGTACAGTTTTTAGGGTATAAACCTAATCCTCGATAGCTCAATGGTAGAGCACACGGCTGTTAACCGTGGGGTTGTTGGTTCGAGCCCAACTCGGGGAGTTTATTTTTTAATATAATAATATTTATGGCTCCATGGTCAAGCGGTTAAGACATCGCCCTTTCACGGCGGTAACACGGGTTCAATTCCCGTTGGAGTCACTTTTTTGTTATGGCGACTTAGCCAAGTGGTAAGGCATGGGACTGCAACTCCCTGATCATCGGTTCAAATCCGTTAGTCGCCTCTATATAGACCTCAATGATAGATCATTGGGGTCTTTTGTGTTATATTTAAAAATAAAAAATTTATCGTTTTGATAAGAGATAAATGAAAACTATAATTACAAATTAGAAGAAAAGGACATATAACAGTTAAAGTAAAAAAGAGATTATAAAAATCAAGAACATAAAATAGCAAAAATTCTTAAAAAGGAAATTGCAAAAATCAACAAAGTGAAACAATTAAAACAGTTAAAAAGAATATATAAAAAGTTAAGTTTAAAAGATGGAAAGGATATGTATGGAAAAAGAAAATATAACTGAGTTGACACACGAAGAAAAAAATAAACAGGAAAGAAACAATAAAGAAGATAATAAGACTGAAAAGAACTTTCTACAGAGTGTGCAGGACACTTTTGGAAAAGGAAAACTTAAACCATCGCAGTATTCGGCTTTGGGGCTTGCCTATATTGGCGATGGCGTTTATGATTTAATAATAAGAACGATAGTGCTTGATCTTGGAAATGGCAAGGTGAAAAATTTTCACAGAATGACAAGTAATATCGTAAAAGCGGAGTCACAGGCGAAAGTAGTTAATGCTATATTAGACAGTCTGACAGATGAAGAAATGGCGATATTCAAACATGGAAGAAACGCAAAATCGGCTACATCAGCTAAAAATGCATCAATAACAGATTACAGGATAGCAACCGGGTTCGAAGCACTTATAGGGTATCTGTATCTGTCACATGAGATGGACAGGGCAATGGAACTTGTAAAAGAAGGGCTTACAAAAACGGAGTTACTTCCATATACATTGTCTTAATTAATTTGATAGAAATATAAAAATAGAAAGCGAGGAAAATATGAGATACGAAGAATTGACAATAGAGGGCAGAAATGCAGTTTTAGAAGCATTTAGAGCAGGAAAAACAATAGACAAGCTGTTTGTGCTTGACGGCTGTCAGGACGGACCGGTACGCACTATTTTGAGAGAGGCAAAAAAGACAGACTGTATAGTTAATTTCGTGAAGAAAGAACGACTTGACCAAATGTCTGAGACAGGGAAACATCAGGGTGTTATAGCTTATGCAGCGGCATATGAATATGGAACGGTGGAAGAAATGCTTGAAAGAGCAAAGGAAAAGAATGAGCAGCCATTCCTTATTTTGCTTGATAATATCGAAGACCCGCATAATCTCGGTTCTATAATAAGAACAGCAAATCAGGTTGGGGCACACGGAGTTATCATTCCGAAAAGGAGAGCAGTAGGACTTACGGCTACGGTTGCAAAGGCATCGGCAGGTGCGATAAATTATACACCGGTCGCAAAAGTTACAAATCTTGTAAAGACAATGGATGAACTAAAAAAACAGGGAATGTGGTTTGTATGCGGTGACATGGGTGGTGACAGCATGTACTCGCTTGACCTTACAGGACCGATGGGTGTCGTGATAGGAAATGAGGGAGAGGGTGTGAGCCGCCTTGTGAAAGAAAATTGTGATTTTGTTGCAACAATACCTATGTTCGGAGACATTGATTCGCTCAACGCATCAGTAGCTATGGGTGTGCTTTCATATGAAATAGTAAGACAAAGAATGGCTAAAAAGGGTGAAATCAAATAAATTATTTAAGAAATGGGGGAAATGATGGAGTTTGAAAAAATGTCTGAAAATGACATAATAAATTTAGCACAAAAGAGGGAAAATGCTGCGATGGAGTATCTTTTGGAGAAATATAAGCCGCTTGTTCGCCAGAAAACAAGAAAATTGTTTCTTATAGACGGAGATAAGGATGACCTTATTCAGGAGGGGATGATAGGTCTTTTTAAGGCTGTCAGGGATTATCAGGTTGGAAAGGATGCAGCGTTTAGGACCTTTGCCGACCTTTGCATATCAAGACAGCTCTATTCAGCAATAAAAAAATCCAACAGACTAAAAAATCAGCCGTTAAATTCATATGTATCAATATATTCTGACGAATTTAGCGATGCGGACGAGCTGGCAGGTGACAGAACGGTAATATCATCGGGAAGTGATAACATAGCAAACCCTGAAGCAATCATGATAGACAGGGAAAATGCCATTGATATGCAGAATAAGATGTTTGATAAGCTTAGTAAAATGGAAAGGGAAGTTTTAAAAAGGTATCTTGAAGGCATGACATATCAGGAGATTGCGGCAGATATGGAGAAATCTCCTAAATCAATAGACAACGCATTGCAAAGGATAAAAGGTAAGATTGGATAAAATAAAAATTGCTAATTTTATCATTATGTAGTAAAATAAAAATAATATAGAAATCCGGATATATTATTAAACGGAAAATATTATACTCCTATCGGCTGGAGACGGTGGAGTTTCCTAACATAATTTGGGTAAAGCATAATTGCTTTAAAGACATGGAAGTACATTAGGGAGTAAAGGAGGGATTATTTTGAAAAATATTTACATAGCATCAAATTCGGTTGAGGCAGACTCTGTCGTGAATAAACTATCACAAAACGGCATAAATGCTTCATGCAGACAGAAAGAAAACTTTAGTGTGATGGCAGGAAATACAGAGGTAGAGTTTGAGATATTTGTTGATGACTGGGAGGCGGACAAGGCTAAGAAACTGCTTAGTAAAAAGGATTATACATCATCAATTGGATTTGAAAAAAGGCGTCGTATGGCAGCCATACTCAGTCTTGTTTTTATAGCGGCAGTTTTTATTATAGTTATAGCAACTTCATTGTAATTAGAAAAGTTATGTATGTTGATTTAGTACTATTGTAATAGTTTTATGTGACATCAGTTGGAGCAAAGTTATTTTTGCTGCAGTGTCATATGATTGTATTATATTAATATAAGGAGCAGTAATGGACAGATGTAAAGACATTTTATGTCAGATATTTGGGAAAAGTCCTATAAGTGATGAAAAAGATGTGGCACAAAACATTTACACATTTCGTTTTGTGTTATTTTGCATGATTATATATACATTTGAAGAAATTTTAAATGTGACAGGTATTTTTATTGTAGATAAAAAGATTTTTGTTACAGGTTATATTATCGCTTGTTTTTTTCTGTTGATACATATAGTATCTTTGCTGGTACTAGGGTTGGATAATCCAAAAACAAAGTATTTAAGTATATTTGCAATTATATGTGTGTTTAATGCAGCAAGTATTTCACTGACTTATCATATGATTATCATTATTATGATACCGCTTGTTATAGCGGGGATGTACACATCAAAGAGAATATCGGTATTTACATTTGTACTTACTATTTTCAGCATAATTCTCATTACTTATGCGGGCTATTTTTATGGTGTTTGTGATGCAAACATGACACTTCTTACGGCTACTTCGATAGGACATCTTGAAAAGGACGGAAAGTTTCTGATGACTCAGGTAAATCCGAATCCTTTCTTTACAATTGGTCTATATTTTGTCCTGCCGCGTTGTTTTCTTGCGGTTGCTTTTGCTTATGTTTCAAACAGTGTTAATAAGGTTATAAGAAATTCGCAGAAAAAGGCTGTTCAGATGGAACTTAAGGCAAGTATGGATGAAATGACCGGTTTATATAATAAAAACAGGCTGCTTGCACTTTTGGATGAAAAAGTATATGATTTACAAAATATAGCGGTTATTTATTGGGATGTAAACCGGCTAAAATATGTAAATGACAATTTCGGTCATATTGCAGGAGACAGGCTTATCATAAAAGTGGCAGAAGCCATTCGCAGTTCAGCCAGAAAAGAGGATGCGGCTTTTCGTTATGGCGGCGATGAGTTTGTTATGATAATAAACGATGGAACAGTGGAGATAGTGCAGGAAATTTTAAAAAGATGGGAGTCGGCGATAGGAAAGGCGGCAGAAGGCTGTAATTTTCCGGTTTCCGCATCTGTCGGGTATGCAATCGGTGAAAGAAAATATCTGGAGGATGTCATTGCGGAAGCAGACAAGAATATGTATATGTGCAAACATAAAGTGCACGAGGAACTTAGTTTTTAGAGCAAAGTGTTAAGAACTTTCTGAACTTTTAGGTTCATGGGATGAATTGGCACAAATCGGGATTGACCGAGCTCTTTGAGCGAGGGATACTTCTTGTCCGAAGGGCAAGAAGGTGTAACTGAAAAAACTTAGAGCAATCGAAATTTAACGCTTGAAAAAAGGAGAAATAAACATGGCAAAGAAAGAAGAAAGATTTGAAGTTACATTTAGAGACGGAAGTCAACTTAAGGATGAAGGAGTTCGCCAAATCCTTGTAGATAAGGAGACTGGGGTTAACTATCTTTGTTGGAAATCTGGATATGGAGCGGCTATTACACCTCTTCTGGATTCAGAAGGAAAAGTCATAGTTACAAAGTAAAATCGAAAGTTGGAGGATACACGCATGAAAATTGTAATCATTAATGGAAGTGCCAGAAAAGGAAACACGCTGACAGCAATCAATGCATTTATAAAAGGAGCATCAGAAAAGAATGAAATTGAAATCATTGAACCTGACAAACTCAACATTGCACCATGCAAGGGATGTGGTGTCTGTCAATGCTCTAAGGGATGCGTCGATAAGGATGATACAAATCCTACAATTGATAAAATTGCTGCCGCAGATATGATTCTTTTTGCTACACCAGTTTATTGGTGGGGAATGTCAGCACAATTGAAACTTATCATTGATAAGTGCTACTGCCGTGGATTGCAGTTAAAAAACAAAAAAGTTGGCACAATTGTTGTAGGTGGTTCTCCCGTAGGCAGTATCCAGTATGAGCTGATTGATAAGCAGTTTGACTGTATGGCAAAATATCTTTCATGGGATATGCTTTTCAAAAAATCATATTACGCAACAGCCAGAGATGAACTTGAAAAAAACAAGGATTCCATGAACGAACTTGAGGGGATCGGAAAAAATTTATAAAGCACGTTCCAACTTCCAGTTTATGGTATAAGCAGCTTAGATTATTCTATTATTACTTATAAAGAAAGAATACATAGAAAATCAAGAACAGAAGCATTGCAAAAATTGACAGATTGTTTATAGGTTTATGAATTTAAGAAATAAAAGGCTATTCTAACATAAAAAGATAATCAACAATACAATGAGCAAGCTCAAGTATTGTCAATTATTTTTTATGGCTGAACTGTTACGGAAAATTTAAAATATGAGAAAAAATACTTGAAATACAATACAAAATAATATATAATGTTGTTTGTGATTGCTGCTATGGCTCAGGAGGTAGAGCGTCGCCTTGGTAAGGCGGAGGCCACGGGTTCAAATCCCGTTAGCAGCTTAGTAAATAATAAAAACAGGCATAAGCAGAACATCATATACGCAATGTTACTTATGCCTGTTTTTACACTATCAGGGGAGTTCATCTTGACTTTTCGCTAATAACCTTCATTTGTAACTTTCCATATGCCTTTGCGATTTTTTTTCAAAATTATCATTCTGTCCGGGTTCTGTACAATACCTTCTTTGCTCACATTTACGATAAATTGATATTTTTTACCATGCAGTTTTGCACTGCCTTTTTTATCAAATTTAATGTAATTTACTGTAAAGATGGTTTTTGAATAGTATCTGATTGCGGCAATTTCAGCTTTTTTAATTTGTTTTTTTGATAATTTATATACTGATTTCCTTTCATTTTTTATTGAAGATATTTTGTTTGTATTTTCATTTTTATCAATATAAGTACTATTGAGAGGTTTATCATTTGAACGCCTGACAAATTTATCTGTTTTTTTGATTTTGTAATCACTAAATGAAGCTAAAAATTTTCCATTATCAGATAGTGAAATTGATATAGCTTTTGTTGCTGTATTTCCATTTTTAAAAGTAACCTCCATGACAATTATATCTTCTTTCAATTCTTTTGCAAGATTTTTGATTTTTGCATTTTCATTATCACTTAATTCACTAATAGTTTTATTTGGTATCCATGAAATTGTAAGGTATTTGTATTCTTTTTTATTATTACCATACGGAATTTCAAAATTCTGTGCATTTGCATATTCGTTTCTTTTTTCTGTCCAGTCTTTGAAATCAAGCTGCTGATTTTTGCAGGAAAATCTGATTTTTTCTATATTTTCTCCTAAAATATAAAAAATAAGCTGATGGCCTTTCATTTCACCACTGTCACTAATGGTTCCGGTTTTTATTACTGCTGCGGTTGAAGTGATTTTTTCATTTGTTACATATGCATATGCTGTTATGGTATTTTTGTTCTTAAATGAAATAAGAGCTGCAAAGATAAGAAATATTGTTATAAAACTTGCTGCCAGAGCAGTCCATTTTTTAAAAGTACACTTCTTTTTTTTTGAAATATACTTATCAGCTTTTTCAATGAGTTCGTCATCAATATAACCAATACAATATAATTTGTCCATATTCATAGAAATTCCTCCTTTTCAAGATAGATTTTAAGCTTGCCGCGTACTCGGAACAGTGAAGTTTTCACTTTGCTTTCGGTAATTGACAAATGTTTTGCAATTTCAGCTATACTCTCCATATAAAAGTATCTACGCACAAACATTATCTGTTTTTCATCTGATAATGTATATAAAAAACGACTAACCATTTCACCTAGAAGTTTTGCTTCAATTTCACTTTCAACACTATCAATTGCAGGAATACAGTTATCAAGCTCTTTAGACAGTTCAACAATATTGCAATTTCTTTTAAGGCTGGTTTCTTTCCTGTATCTGTCAATGGAGATAGTACGAATAATCCGGGCAAGAAAAGCAAAAAAATAATCCTTTGGATTGCTCGGTGGTATTCGTTTCCAAGTTTCCATATATGTATCATTTTCACACTCCTGCACCGTACATGTATCTCTGATTATTTTATAAGAAATATTACAGAGTTTTGAGCTATACTTATCTGCTGTATATTTAATTGCATTCTCATCACGATTAAAATACAACTGAACGATTTTTTCGTCTTCCAAATTTTCACCTTCTTTCCTACTGTATTTAGCCGTTCACTAATCATATCGTATTTTAGATGGTGTTGGTTACATTTGTAATAATTACTTTTATGGCAAGTTGATGGTCTGCCTGTGTCTATTGATATATTTTTGACAGTTGCTAAAATGGTTTTTAGCGATTATGCTTAGCTTTTCACCATTCAGATTGACAATTCTCGGTAAAATGGTACAATAAAAGTCGGGATATTATATTTTTTGTCATAAGGAACAATAGGGTGAATGTACATATGAAAATCATTGAATATGCATATGTTTCATACATATATTATTTGGTGATATAGGGCAAAAAATATAAAAAATTATAAAGAAAGGGGAACCAGAATGAGTGAAGCAACATTTCGTGGGGGTGTTCATCCTTACGAGGGAAAGGAATTGTCCAAAGACCTGCCTATAAAGACTGTTATGCCTAAGGGTGATATGGTTTTTCCTATGTCACAGCATATCGGTGCACCGGCAACACCTGTTGTTGAAAAAGGTGATAAAGTGCTCGTTGGACAAAAAATTGGTGAAGCTAGCGGATTTATTTCAGCAAATATCTGCAGCTCAGTTTCTGGAACTGTAAAGGCAGTTGAACCGAGGATGCTCTTAAACGGCTCTAAGGCAACTTGCGTGATTATTGAAAATGATGGAGAATACACCGGTATTGAGGGGCTTGGTGAAGATCGAGATTATACCAAGCTGTCAAACGATGAAATTCGCAACATTGTAAAGGAAGCTGGTATTGTAGGTATGGGTGGTGCAGGTTTTCCGACAAATGTAAAACTTACACCAAAAGAGCCTGACAAGATTGATTATATTCTTGTAAACGGTGCTGAGTGTGAGCCTTATCTTACATCTGACTACAGACAGATGCTTGAATGTCCGGAGGAGATTATCGGAGGACTTAAGGTAATACTCAAACTTTTTGACAAAGCAAAGGGGGTTATCGGAATCGAGGATAACAAGCCTGATGCCATCGAGAAGATGAAGCAGGCAGCCCAGGGAGAAAGCCGTATAGAGGTTATGCCTTTAAAGACAAAGTATCCACAGGGTGGTGAGCGTACTCTTATCTCAGCTATCACCGGCAGAAAGATTTATTCTGCAAAACTTCCGGCTGATGCGGGATGTATCGTTGATAATATATCTACTGTTATCGCTATTTACAGAGCTGTCTGTAAACAGACACCTCTTATCACGAGAGTCATGACACTTACGGGAGATGCATTTAAAACACCTATCAATGTAAATGTGCGTATAGGATGCAATCATGCAGACCTTGTGGCAGAGGGTGAAGGATTTAAGCAGGAACCGGCAAAGATTATATCAGGTGGTCCTATGATGGGATTTGCAATGTTTGATCTCAATGTTCCTGTTACAAAGACATCTTCTTCTATTTTGGCACTTACAAGAGATGAAGTTGCAGAGAATGAGCCGACAGCTTGTATCAGATGTGGACGATGTGTTCAGGCCTGTCCGGGCAACCTTGTACCTCAGAAGATGGCGCAGGCTGCTATGCACAATGACTATGATACATTTGTAAAACTGAACGGCATGGAGTGTTATGAGTGCGGAAGCTGCACATATGTATGTCCGGCGAAGCGTCCTCTTACACAGACATTCAAGCAGGCTCGTCAGTATGTGGCAGCTCAGAGAAGAAAGAAATAGGAGGGATAAAAGGTGAGTAATTTATTAAATATTTCATCATCGCCACATGTTCGTGACAAATCTTCTACGAAGAGTATCATGTGGGATGTTTTTCTCGCACTTATGCCTGCTACTGCCGTTGGTATATTTAACTTCGGCTTAAAGGCAGCGATACTTATTGTAGCCTGTGTTGCTACGGCTGTACTTACTGAGTACATCTGGCAGAAGGCTATGAAGCTTCCGGTTACGGTAAGTGACGGAAGTGCGGCACTTACGGGATTGCTTTTGGCTCTCAACCTGTCATCAACATTCCCGGTATGGATGGCTATCCTCGGCAGTGTATTTGCGATAATCATCGTAAAACAGCTTTTCGGAGGACTCGGTCAGAACTTTATGAACCCGGCACTCGGAGCAAGATGTTTCCTTATGATTTCATTTGCCGGAAAGATGACTTCATTTACATATGATGGTGTTACGGGAGCTACACCGCTTGCAATCATCAAAAACGGAGACAAGGCTACAGCGGTTGCCGATCTTCTTGCATCAGGTGACGGCAAGACACAGGTTGCCACAAGTGTTCTCAAGATGTTCCTCGGTACTATCGGAGGAACTATAGGTGAGACTTCAGCACTTGCACTTCTTATTGGTGCAGCTTATCTTCTTATAAAGAAAGTTATCACATGGAGAATTCCGGTATGCTATATCGGAATATTTGCAATATTTGCACTTATATTTGGCGGACGCGGATTTGACCTTACATATCTCGCTGCTGAAATCTGTGGCGGTGGTCTTATGCTCGGTGCATTTTTCATGGCAACAGACTATGTTACAAGTCCTATCACACCAAAGGGACAGATTGTATTCGGTGTACTTCTCGGTGTACTTACGGGAATATTCCGTATTTTCGGAGCATCAGCAGAAGGTGTTTCTTACGCCATCATTATCTGTAACCTGTTAGTTCCATTGATTGAAAAGGTGACTATTCCTGTTCCATTTGGAAAGGAGGGAATTAAAGATGGCAAATAATGAAAACAAATCAACGCTTATGCATGATGCGATTATGCTTTTTGTTATAACAATTATAGCAGGTGTTTTGCTCGGTGGAGTTTATACAATTACAAAAGGACCTATAGCAGCCGCAGACGAGAAAGCTACAAATGAAGCGTATGCTGCTGTTTATAAGGATGCAGAGTTTAAAGCAGATGACACCCTTACAAAAGCTGTTGAATCATTCCAAAAGGATGTTGCAGCAGGTAAGATCGATGATGGTACATTCTCATATACAAGCGAAGAACTTATCGAAGCAAGAACAGCTTCTAAAGACGGTTCACAGACAGGTTATGTTCTTAAAGTAAGCGGAAAAGGTTATGGCGGAGCAGTAACAATCGCACTTGGTATCACAAATGAGGGCGAGGTTGTTGGCATTCAGATTCTTGATGCGAGCAACGAGACACCTGGTCTTGGTCAGAATTCGACAAAAGAGACTTGGAACAGCCAGTATGTAGGAATGAAATCAGACAAAACATTATCAGTTGTAAAGGATGGCAGCGGAAGTGCAGACAACGGCACAGTTAATGCTATTTCAGGTGCTACCATTACAAGTAAAGCCGTGACAAGAGCTGTCAATGTAGCTATGAAATTTGTCGCAGCTCAGACCGGAAAGTAAGGGGGTAAAGACATGAGTTCTTGTACAGAGAGATTAAAAAACGGTATTATTACCGAAAATCCGACTTTTGTAATGATGCTTGGTATGTGTCCTACTCTTGCCGTTACATCTTCAGCCATAAACGGACTTGGCATGGGACTTACGACAACGGCAGTTCTTATACTTTCCAATGCATTTATATCATTACTTAGAAAAGTTATTCCGGATAAGGTTCGTATTCCGGCATTCATCGTAATCGTTGCTTCATTCGTAACGATAATACAGCTTTTATTACAGGGATATATGCAGTCACTCAACAAAGCATTAGGTGTTTATATTCCGCTTATCGTTGTAAACTGTATCATTCTTGGTAGAGCAGAGGCTTATGCTTCTAAAAATCCTGTACTTCCATCAATATTTGACGGACTTGGTATGGGACTTGGTTTCACATTTGGTCTTACATGTATCGGTATCTGCCGTGAAATTTTGGGAAGTGGTGCTATATTTAATCATCAGTTCATTCCTGAGGATTATCATATTACGTTCTTCGTACTTGCACCCGGAGCATTTCTTGTGCTCTCATTCCTTACGGCATTGCAGAATAAACTCAAGATGCCTTCTGCAACAAATGTTGAGACAAATGATACAAATATCGCCTGTGGCGGTAACTGTGCAAGCTGTATAGGTTCAAGCTGTGCAGCAAACAAAGGTCTTGTTGAAGCTGAGAGAGTTGCAGCAAAGGCAGCGAAAGCTCAGGCAGCTAAGGAAGCAGCAGCAAAGGCTAAAGCAGCAAAAGAGGCGGCCGCAAAAGCAGCCGAAGCTCAGAAAAAGGAGGATTGATTTAAGTGAATTTATTTGTGATTATGATTTCATCAATGTTGGTAAGTAATGTTGTACTTAGTCAGTTTCTCGGTATCTGTCCTTTCCTCGGTGTATCAAAGAAAGTTGAAACGGCAGCAGGTATGGGTGCGGCAGTTACATTCGTTATCACGATAGCATCTGCCATTACTTATCCGATATATTATTTTATTCTTGTTCCTTTGGGACTTGCGTATCTGGAAACTATCGCATTTATCCTTATAATTGCGGCTCTTGTTCAGTTTGTTGAAATGGTATTAAAGAAGTTTATGCCACCTCTTTATGAGGCACTCGGTGTTTATCTTCCTCTTATCACAACAAACTGTGCAGTTTTAGGTGTGGCACTTAACAACATCACAAACGGCTGCAATTTTATAGAAAGTGTTGTTACAGGTCTTTTTACGGCACTTGGTTTCCTTGTATCTATTGTTATATTGGCTAGTATCCGTGAGAGAATCGAATTTAATGATATTCCGCATTCTTTCAAAGGAACACCAATCGTACTTGTAACAGCCAGCTTAATGGCAATAGCATTTTGCGGCTTTGCAGGTCTTGTATAGAAAGGGGGAGTATAAATGACAGGCGTAATAATGGCAGCGGTAGTTGTTGGTTTGATAGGTCTTCTTATAGGACTCCTTTTAGGATTTGCGGCAAAAGCATTTGCAGTTCCTGTTGATGAGAAAGAAATCGAAGTGAGAGAGTTTCTTCCGGGAAACAACTGTGGCGGTTGTGGATATGCAGGATGTGATGCTTTGGCAAAGGCTATCGCAGCAGGTGAAGCACCTGTAAATGCGTGTCCTGTAGGTGGTGCAGCAGTTGCCGAAAAGATAGGAAATGTCATGGGTGTTGCAGCAGGAGACAGCGTAAAGATGGTTGCATATGTTAAATGTTCAGGAACTTGTGACAAGGCAGGCATCAAGGCAAACTATTATGGAATTTCAGATTGTAAGAGAGCAGCAGCAATACCGGGACGCGGAGATAAGGCTTGTTCATTCGGATGTATGGGATTTGGTTCATGCGTGGCAGCCTGTAAATTTGATGCGATTCATGTAGAACATGGTGTTGCAATAGTTGATAAAGAAAAATGTGTTGCGTGTGGCAAGTGTGCAGAGGAATGTCCAAACGGACTTATCGAGCTTGTACCGTATGATGCAAAATGGGCGGTTGCCTGCTCAAATAAAGATAAGGGACCTAAGGTTATGGCAGTATGTGATACAGGATGTATCGGATGTGGTCTTTGTGAAAAGACTTGTAAGTTCGATGCGATTCATGTAGAGAATAATATTGCACATATTGACCAGAGCAAGTGTAAGGGATGTGGGGCTTGTGCAGCTAAATGTCCTAAGAAAGTTATACTTGCACACTAATCCTGTTACAAAGATATAGGCATTGCGGTGTCTATATCTTTTTTTTTGTGCATTAAAATGTTATAATAAAAAGTGATGGTATAAGAAGAATAATTTTTGAATAAAAACTAAGAAGAAATATTTGACACAGTACCATATAGGAGTTTATGCAACGATTTTGTTCATCTTATGGGTGGAAAACTTGAAGTTCAGAGTGAGCCGGGAAAGGGCTCTGATTTTTGCTTTGAAATCAGTCTTCCATATCCTGACGAAGAGGAATGTGAAGAATATACGGCTCATAAAAAGGAGGAGACAACTGAAATTTCAAAACTAAAAGGAGTACATATAACTATGAAATGGAGGAAAATATATGTGGATAGCAGATAATTGGAAAGATTATGAGGTGATAGATACATCAGGTGGAGAAAAGCTTGAGAGATGGGGAGATTATATTCTTGTAAGACCCGACCCGCAGGTTATTTGGGACACACCTAAAAAGGTGAAAGGCTGGAAGAAGATGAACGGACACTATCACAGAAGCAACAAAGGTGGCGGTGAATGGGAGTTTTTCAATCTTCCAAATACATGGCAGATAAATTATGGAAAACTTGTGTTTAATCTCCAGCCGTTTAAGTTCAAACATACGGGACTTTTTCCGGAGCAGGCGGTAAACTGGGACTGGTTTGGAGAGAAGATAAAAAATGCAAAAAGACCGGTAAAGGTTTTAAATCTTTTTGCATATACAGGCGGTGCAACACTTGCGGCAGCATCGGCAGGAGCGAGTGTTACACATGTTGATGCATCAAAAGGCATGGTGACATGGGCGAAAGAAAATGCGGCGGCATCGGGACTTTCAGATGCACCTATACGCTGGCTTGTGGATGACTGTGTTAAGTTTGTGGAAAGAGAGATAAGACGAGGCAACAAGTATGATGGGATTATCATGGATCCGCCATCTTACGGCAGAGGACCTAAAGGTGAGATTTGGAAAATAGAGGAAAAGATACATCCATTCATACAGCTTTGTACGCAGATTTTGTCGGATGATCCACTTTTCTTTTTGATAAATTCTTATACAACAGGACTTCAGCCGGCAGTTCTTTCATATATGTTAAATACGGAACTTGTAAAAAAAATAGGCGGTAAAGTTGAGGCGGAGGAGATAGGACTTCCGGTGTCATCAAATGGTCTTGTACTTCCGTGTGGTGCTTCGGGCAGATGGGAAAAATAGCAGCTTAAAGCTATTGTGGCTGTACTTTGGGTGTGAAGCAGTTACAGTGCAAAAACAGCTTAAATCCACATTGATTGACGGTAAATAACTGTTAATGTTATACTATGACTAACAGTAGTATGTGCATTATCATATAATTGATTATGCACAGGAATGGAGATTGATGTATAGAATGAAACATAGAATGAGGCTTAGGGGGAATCTTAAGACTTATCTTAGATGGCCCCTGTTTTTTGGCATATTACTTATTCTGATGACGATACAGCTTTTTTCGGTATCAGTGAGAAGTGGTGTGATAGGTATCGGATATACGATTTTATATCTTATGATAGCGGGGCTTATCAATTTTTCAGGCAGAAGAAAACTTAAAAAAGACCTCATCGAGTTTGCTACGAATTACGGTGAAATGCAGATGCGTATGATGAAAACACTTACTGTTCCGTTTGCCATATTGAGTGAAGACGGTCATATGCTCTGGGGGAATGATGAGTTTGTATCAGTCATTGTAAATAAAAAAGCTGCAAGGAGAAATATAGCAAATATATTTGAGGAGATTACTTTAGACAGTCTTCCGGATTCCGATGAGGTCAAGGTGGTTCATGTAAGAACCGAAGATAAATATTATCGTGTTGTCATGAAGCTTGTTGAGTCGGATAATGCAGGAGAGGGCGATACTGTAAAGACGGATATAAATCAGCTTATGGACAACAGCAGGCTCATATCTGTATTTTTGTATGATGAAACTGATATTATGGAGCTTGAACAGAAGCGTGAAGCTGAAAATCTTGTTGTCGGTCTTTTATATATTGATAATTATGATGAACTTATCGACAGTATTGACGAGATAAGACAGTCGCTTATAATGGCTCTTATTGACAGAAAAATAAACAAATATATGCAGGGCATAGATGCAATTTCCAAAAAACTCGAAAAGGATAAATTTTTATTTATGTTTAAACAGAGTTACCTTTCGGAAATCTGTTCAAACCGTTTTGCTATCTTAGAGGAAATAAGAGATATAAATCTTGGAAATGAGTCAAGTGCAACGATAAGTATCGGTATAGGTGTGGGCAGAGATACCTTTGTCGAAAGATACGATCTTGCCCGTGCAGCTATTGACCTTGCACTCGGCAGAGGCGGCGACCAGGCAGTTGTTAAATCAATCGACCAGGAAAAATTCTATGGTGGAAAGAGTGTTCAGATAGAGAGAAACACGAGGGTTAAGGCGAGAGTGAAAGCCCATGCTCTGAAAGAACTGATAGAGGGCAAGGAAAGAGTTGTCGTAATGGGACATTCTATAGGTGATGTTGATTCGTTCGGAGCATCAATAGGAATATACCGTATAGCAAAGACTCTTAACAGAAAGGCAAATGTTGTATTAAATGAAGTCAGCCAATCTGTCAAGCCTATAAGAGACAGATTTTATACAAAAGAATATGAAGAAGACATGATAATTACAGGCGATGAAGCGAAAGAACTCGTCGATGAAAATACTGTACTTGTCATCGTGGATGTAAACAGGGCAAGTTATACGGAGTGTCCGGAACTTATCGAGCAGGCACAGTCTGTTGTGGTTATAGATCATCACAGACAGGCGGGGGATGCAATAGACAAAGCAGTTTTGTTTTATATTGAGCCGTATGCATCATCGGCGAGTGAGATGGTTGCAGAAATATCTCAATATATTGGCAGTGGTCTTAAATTAAAATCTGCCGAAGCTGAAGCAATGTATGCAGGCATTATGATAGATACAAATTATTTTTCCAACAAGACAGGTGTCAGGACCTTTGAAGCGATGGCATATCTCAGAAGAAACGGTGCCGATGCCGTCCGTATCAGAAAAGCATTCAGGGAGGATATTGACGAGTATAAGATAAGAGCTGCAGCTATACAGGATACCGAGCTTTATGAGGGTGTATTTGCGATTGCTGAGAGCAAGAGTGAGGGAATCGAGTCGCCAACGGTATTTGCGTCAAAGATAGCAAATTCGCTTCTTGACATAAGTAATGTAAAGGCATCATTTGTGCTCACAAAATACAGAGGAAAGGTCTACATAAGTGCACGCTCAATAGATGAAGTGAATGTGCAGGTTATGATGGAAAGACTCGGCGGCGGTGGTCATATAAATATGGCTGGTGCACAGCTTGAAAATGTCGAGGTTGAAGAAGCCAAAAACATGATAAAACAGGAAATAGATAGCATGATAGAGGAAGGAGAAATATAAAATGTGAAAAATACATTTTTCACATACAAGAGT
The DNA here is from genome assembly GCF_003480745.1 of Clostridium sp. AM27-31LB. NCBI lineage: Bacteria > Bacillati > Bacillota > Clostridia > Eubacteriales > Clostridiaceae > Clostridium > Clostridium sp. AM27-31LB. The sequence goes on from NZ_QUJS01000011.1 coordinate 16,522, forward strand.
TGTGTCTGCGCACACTTGACACAAACTTGGGATGCACAAAATAAGTGTGCAGAAAAGAGGATAAAATGCAGGTTATATTATTAGAAGATGTAAAATCTCTTGGAAAAAAAGGCGAGATTGTTAAGGTAAATGACGGTTACGCAAGAAACTTTATATTAAAGAAAAAGCTAGGTGTTGAAGCAACATCAAACAACTTAAATGAGCTTAAACTTCAGAAGAAAAATGAGGAAAGAATAGCAAAAGAAAAGCTTGATGCAGCGAAAGAATTTGCAAAAGAACTTGAAGAAAAACAGGTGACAGTTTCGATAAAGACAGGTTCGGGCGGAAGAAGCTTCGGTTCTGTTTCGACAAAGGAAATTGCGGCAGCAGCAAAGAGCCAGCTTGGTTACGAACTCGACAAAAAGAAGATGGAACTTGATGTACCTATCAAGAGTCCGGGAACTTTCAATGTAAAGATAAAGCTTCACCAGAAAGTAACGGCAGAACTTAAAGTTGTCGTAAAACAGGCTTAAGGGGTAAAAAATTGGAAGAAGAAGTTATAAAGAGACTGCCACCTCATAATGTGGAAGCGGAGAGAGCCGTTATCGGAGCCATGATGTTAAATGCGGATGCCATAATGGTATGTTCCGAGTTGTTGACATCGGATGAGTTTTACCAGCAGCAGTATGGCATTATATTTGATGCACTTGTGGAAATGTATAAAGACGGGGTCGGTGCAGACCTTGTCACATTGCAAAACAAGCTTCGTGAAAAGGAAGTTACACCGGAACTTTACAGTGTTGAGTATCTCGGAGAACTTTTGGCGAGTGTGCCGACATCGGCAAATGTAAAGTTTTATGCGGAGATAGTTCATGAGAAAGCAGTTTTAAGACGGCTTATAAGAGTCAGCGAGCAGGTCACAAAAGACTGTTACATGGACAGCCAGCCGTTAGAGGACATTTTGGAAGATACGGAAAAAAGTGTGTTTGATGTTATACAGCAGCGTGGCGGAAGTGAGTTTGAGCCGATAAGGGATGTTGTTTTAAGAACTCTTGACAGCATTGAAAAAGCAGCAAAACAGAAAGGAAACATAACAGGACTGGAGACAGGTTTCAGGGATCTTGATGCAAAAACAGCAGGCTTACAGAAGTCTGACCTTATACTTATAGCAGCAAGACCGGCTATGGGAAAGACGGCATTTGTCTTAAATATTGCAGAGTATGTTGCACTTCATAGTAACAGTACGATAGCACTTTTCAGCCTTGAGATGAGCAAGGAACAGCTTGTAAAGCGTATGCTTGCCATGAATTCAATGGTCGATTCGCAGAAAATCCGTACAGGTGACCTTGAAGATGATGACTGGGACAAGCTTGTCGGAAGTGTGCGTAAGATAGGTAATTCAAATCTTGTTATAGATGATACATCAGGTATCACAGCGTCAGAGCTTCGTTCAAAGTGCCGTAAGTTAAAGATAGAGCAGGGACTTGACCTTGTGATAATAGATTATCTCCAGCTAATGACAGGAGCGGGCAAGAGAAAAAGTGACAGCAGGCAGCAGGAAATATCAGATATTTCCCGTTCACTTAAGGTTATGGCAAGGGAACTTAATGTTCCAGTCATAGCATTGTCGCAGCTTTCACGAGCTGTTGAGTCAAGACCTGATAAACGCCCTATGCTGTCAGACTTGCGTGAATCAGGTGCGATAGAGCAGGATGCGGATATTGTAATGTTTATATACAGGGATGAATATTACAATCCCGATTCGGAAAAGAAAGGTGTGGCAGAGGTTATTGTGGCGAAACAGCGAAGCGGACCGACAGGACCGGTAGAGCTTGCATGGTTGTCGCAGTACACAAAATTTGGAAATCTGGAATACCAGAGGTAGACAATGGCTAACGGGACGCTCTGAATGAGGGAGATTATTCCAACTCATGGACGCTCTCGCTCGGAGAAATTCGTAGCGGCACATAAGCGTGCAAAATACGCCCGCTAAGTGCCGACGCATTTCAACGCCATTCGGTCAGAATAATTCTCCCTCATTCAGAGCTGTGCTATGGGAGAGTGTTCATTATGGTATGGAATTTACAGGGAATGGCTTTTTGTATTAAGGCTGCCATTGTATATTGGTATGCGTATATTAAGTAATGGAATTGTTATGAGCAAATTGTAAGTGTGAGCAACGGTAGATTTTTGAAACATGATTTATGTTTTATATAAGATTATGGCTTTTTAAATCGTAACAGATTATTTTGTTGATTATAGGAAATGATTAATTTAAAACTCAAGGGAATTTAATATAAATTGAAAAATTAACCTTGAAATGATTAGGGTTTATTTATATTATATAAGTGTGGGATTTGTTTTTCCACGCTTATAATAAATGAGATTTCTTTAAATGATAACAGGTGTTTTTACACAGAAATGGAGGACAGTGAGTAATGGGAACACAGGTAAAATTTGATTATTCATTAACAAATGGTATTGTGTCAGAGGACGAGATTAAGTCTATGGCAAAGATTGCAAAGGATGCAAAGGATGTACTTGTAAGCAAGTCAGGTGCAGGTAATGATTTTCTGGGATGGATTGATCTTCCGGTGGATTACGATAAGGAGGAGTTTGCACGCATTCAGAAAGCAGCAGAGAAGATTAAATCTGATTCAGAGGTTCTTCTCGTAATCGGTATCGGAGGTTCATATCTTGGAGCGAGAGCTGCAATCGAGTTTTTAAGACATGGTTTCTACAACAGCGTTTCTAAGGAAATACGCAAAACACCTGAGATTTATTATTGTGGAAACAGTCTTAGCGGAACATATCTTTCACAGCTTATTGAAGTTATCGGAGACAGAGATTTCTCTGTAAACATCATCAGCAAATCAGGAACAACAACAGAGCCTGCTGTTGCATTTAGAATTTTCAAGGAAATGCTTGAAAAGAAATACGGAAAAGAAGAAGCTGCCAAGAGAATTTATGCTACAACAGATAAGGCAAAGGGAGCACTTAAGAATCTTTCAACAGAAGAAGGATACGAGACATTCGTTGTACCTGATGATGTAGGAGGTCGTTTCTCCGTGCTTACAGCAGTAGGACTTCTTCCAATCGCAGTAAGCGGTGCAGATATTACAAAACTTATGGAGGGTGCTGCTTCTATGAGAGAAATCTGCTTAAATAAAGACTTTGATGAGAACGAGTCATTAAAATATGCGGCAGTCAGAAATATTCTTCTCCGCAAAGGAAAGAGTGTTGAAATTCTCGGAAACTATGAGCCGGCATTCCACTATGTAGCAGAGTGGTGGAAACAGCTCTTTGGTGAGAGTGAAGGAAAAGACCAGAAAGGTATCTTCCCGGCATCAGTTGACCTTACAACAGACCTTCATTCAATGGGACAGTTCATTCAGGACGGAAGCCGTATCATGTTTGAGACTATCATGGAGCTTGAAAAACCTTCATACGATATTACTATCCAGGAAGAAGCAGTTGACCTTGACGGACTCAATTATCTTGCAGGCAAGACACTTGATTTCATCAACAAGAGTGCGATGAAAGGAACACAGCTTGCACATACAGACGGTAATGTACCAAACCTTGTAGTAAAAGTGCCGGAGCAGAATGAGTTCTATCTCGGACAGCTTTTCTACTTCTATGAGTTTGCCTGCGGTGTCAGCGGATATATTCTCGGAGTAAATCCATTCAACCAGCCGGGTGTAGAAAGCTACAAGAAAAATATGTTTGCATTACTCGGAAAGCCTGGATTTGAGGCTCAGAGAGAAGAACTTATGAAACGTCTTTAATCTTTGAAGATAGAATTATATTTTAGAGGATTTATAAAAAGTAAAACGGAGCTGTTTTTGGAAAACAGCTCCGTTTTTTTAGTTCATATTGTATAGCTATTGGTTTTACAATGATTTTAATATCTGAAATATCATGCACAAATAACACTTCCTGTTTAACTATAGATTATGATTAGAATATCAAAAATATATAAAATGTCAATGATTTTAACTTGTAAGAAGTAACATTTCAGCCATGAAAAGTAAGTTTAGATTATGGAAAATATCGGCATATTTTGGTATAATTTAAGATAACTGGATTTTTAAAATGTCAACAAGCACTTGAGAGGGGAAAAGGAAATATGAAAAAAATTAGTATAAGGCAGTATATTGCCACACTTATCGTGTGTTTTCTGGCGATAGCAATATTATCTTTCTGCACGATACAGGCATTTTACAAAAAGTCGGTAAATGATACACTTTCACTTGGAGAGAGTGCATTGAAACAGCAGAAAGAACAGATGGATGCATATCTTTCAAGAGGAATGGATGCGGTCGAGGTTACAGCGATAAATATCGAGTATATGCTCAGGGAAAATTATAGTAATGACGATATACTCAGTTATCTTAAACAGGAGTCAAAGTATTACAAAGAGGATGTTGATGTAAATTTTACAGGAATTTATGGTGTTATTAATGATGAGTATCTCGATGGTATAGGATGGCAGCCGGAAAATGATTATGTGCCACAGGACAGAGAGTGGTACAAGGCAGCAGTTAGAGCAGATGGTGAGTCGACTTTTGTTCAGCCGTATCTTGATGCACAGACTAACACAATAATGGTTTCGATAAGCCGGCTTTTGGAGGATAAGAAAAGCGTTATATCTCTTGATATTGAACTTGGAACTTTGCAGCAGGAGACACAGGCTATAAAACTTAACGGACAGGGGTATGGTTTTGTGTGTGACCGTTCAGGGCTTGTGATAACACATTCAGATGAAAAAAATATCGGAAGTGATATATCAAAAGGAGAAATGGCTGCTTTATATAAGAAGATTGTCTCAAAAAAGAACCAGACATTTAGTTATAAAATGGGCAAAAAACATATAACCGTATTTTCGACTTCCGTTATGGACGAGTGGTATGCGGTCATGATAATAAATAATGATGTTCTTTATAAAAAAATAAGCAATCTTATTATATATGATGTGGGACTTAGTATTGTACTCTACATGATAATAGTTGTATTTTGCACAATGTCGATGCGCGTGACAAGACGCACTCTCAATGAACTTGATGAGACAAATGATGAATTGCAGGAGATAAATGATAGTGTGCTGCAGGCTTTGGCAAAAACAATTGATGCAAAGGACAAATACACTAAAGGGCACTCTGTCAGGGTTGCAAAGTACAGCAAAATGATAGCGGGAAGAATGGGAAAGACGAAAAAAGAGCAGGATGAGATATACAGAGTCGCACTTTTGCACGATATGGGAAAAATAAGAATACCCGATGCTATTATAAATAAGCCGGGAAAACTTACGGATCAGGAGTTTTCGATGATTAAACTCCATCCCGTGACAGGTTATCATATTTTGAAAGGAATACGCAGGATTAAGGATTTAGCCATAGGTGCAAAATATCATCATGAGCATTATGACGGAATGGGTTATCCGAGTGGTCTTAAAGGAAAAAATATTCCTGAGATAGCAAGAATAATAGCCGTTGCAGACAGTTATGATGCGATGGCATCAAACAGGAGTTACAGAAATGCACTTCCACAGGATGTAGTCAGAAGTGAGATAGAAAAGGGAAAAGGAACGCAGTTTGACCCTGATATAGCAGACATTATGCTTCAGATGATAGATGAGGACAAAGACTATGAGATGAAGCAGACGGATGAATTAAAAAGAACGATACTTGTGGTTGATGACCAGAAAATGAACCTTATGCTCGTAAAGGGAATATGCAAGGATGAACCTATGTATAACATACTTACGGCGGAGAGTGGAGAAGAAGCAATAGAGATACTGCAAGAAAATGAAATCGCTCTTTTACTGCTCGACATAGAAATGCCTGAGATGGATGGTTTTGAGACACTTGCAAAAATCCGTGAATTTTCAGATGTAAAAGTTGCATTTATAACTGCAACAAGAGATTATGATACGATAGAAAAGGCGAGAAAACTCGGTGTAGAAGATTATCTTACAAAACCGTTTCTGCCTGCCGTATTTTTGGAAACAATTCATGGTATTATCGATTAGATAATATGCTTGTAAAATTTATTATATGCTGTGTTATTTGCTATATTTTCATAATTTAATTTCGTATTATGATAGTATCGTAAAAAATATTTGTATTTAGATAAGGAAGGAGCAAATGATGAAGAAAAGATTTATTGCTGTCATTATGTCACTTGTTATGTGTGCCTCGCTTGTTTTACCGGTGGGATATGCTGATGTTAAAGCTGATGCCAAGTCGGCTGAGATTTTGGATACTGATGTGAGTGAGGCTTCTGACGGATGTACTCTGCTTGGTGTGTACGGTACTTATTACAGTCAGGCAATGGAGGCTCTCGATAAGCTTAACGAAATTCGTAAGGAGGCGTGCGAAGAGGGAGATGTACCTGACCCAAGAAATCCTGAGCGTATGCTTAACGCTGATGATTATGTGCCGTTGAAGTGGTCAGGAGATTTAGAAAGTGTGGCTAAGATAAGGGCTGTTGAAGCGGGAATAGCATATGCGTTTATGGATTCGGGGCATAACCGTCTCAACGATAAAAATACATTTTCCATAAGTTATAACGGGATTTCCGGAAGTGCTGAGGACCTTGCCTACAACGATACGACAGATATGGGTGAGGGTATCATGCAGTTTTATATGGAAAAACAGTATTGGGTAAAGGAAAATCCGACAGGTGAGGAGACAGGACATTATACAAGCATAATAAATCCTAAATATAAATATGTAGGCTGTGGAGATTTCTATTCAAAAGTTGGAAGATTTTCAAATACACTTGCAACGGAATTGTCGGAAAAAGAGGGACTTGATGAGTCTATGCTTAGAGCAAAGAAAGATGTAATGCAGAAAATAGAAGTTGCAGACCAGTACATAAAAGAGTACACAATAGAGGGCGATAGTGAGATAAATACCGATGCCACGGCGAATTATACGGTGAGGGTAAAAATTCAGAGAAACAATGCTGTGCGAAGTCTTTGGGCACTTGGGATTGACAGTTTTTCATCGTCGGACACAAGTATTGCAACAGTCACTGATGATGGTGTAGTGACTGCTATAAAAAACGGAACAGTTACGATAACTGCAAAATCGGGTGACAAAGTTGTTGCAACTAAAGATATAACAGTAAAATGCACACACAACAAAAAAATAAAGAATTATACACCTGCAACCTGTCAGACAGAGGGAAAGAAAACTTATTACTGTGACAAATGCGATTATACGGAGGAAAAGAATATTCCAAAGAAAGCACATGATTATGTTTACGGTGATGTGGAGTCGGACGGAAAAAGAACCGGAGTATGCTCGGTATGTGGTGACAGTGTGCATATAACACCGCCGTCATCATTTAATGTAAAGTGGAATAATGAGTCACATACGGAGAGAGGTTACAGCGAAACATTGCCGATGGATTTAAAAAGTGGCTCAAAAATATACTGCTGGCCTGAAAGTGTTTTGGATGACAGCGCTTATAATGATGTAGTGATAGAAACGGCAAACAGTAACATAGTGTCAGTTCCGGAGGAGATGACGGTCAATTCATCCATGAACCGACTTGAGATAAAAAAAGACGGAGTCTGTGGTATTAAGATTTATCCAAAATATAACAGCCGAATTGCAAAGAATTATATATTCAGGATAGGGGAAAAAGGAAGTCTTAACATAGCAGATGCGGATGTGACATTGTCGCAGTCACAGTACACATACAATGGTGGGGAATGTAAGCCGGATGTTACGGTTACGGTTGACGGAGATACCGTTCTTGAAAAAGATGTTGATTATACCATTAGCTATGAAAACAATAAAACAGCCGGAATTGCAAAAGCAGTGATAAACGGTAAAGGCATTTTTAAAGGCAGTGTAAATAAAGAATTTAGCATAGCAAAAGCAACTGATGAAGTACATACAAGTCAGGCAGTTACGGACAGTGCAAAAGCAGCAACCTGTATTGAAAACGGACTGACAGAGGGGTCACATTGCTCAGTCTGTGGAGAAGTCATAACTGCACAAAATGTGATTGAAAAAACAGGGCATAAATATGTTGACGGAAAATGCAATGTATGTGGCGACATAAGTTATATCGATGATTCAGGTATTCGTTATACATTTGATGAAGATATAAACGGAAACAAGACATTTAAAGCAGCTGCCGTTCCCGGAAAAACATTGACGGGAGAAGTTGAGATAAAAGAAGAAATGGCAATAGGTGATGTTAAATATCCGGTAGCATCCATAGAAACAGGGGCGTTTGAGGGACAAAGCCAGATTACAAAGATAATAGTTCCTGAAAAGATAGAGAAAATCGGAACAAAGGCATTTGCAGGCTGCAGCAGCCTTGTTGAGATAAACTTTTATCCTGAGACAGTCCCGGTAATAGAAGATAAACTTTTCGGAGATATGGATACATCAAAGATAACTGTCAACACATTAAGCAATGCTTTGGGATATTATGTTATCCGTGAAAAAGAAAATGTAACGGTGCAGCGTGGTTTAAAGAGCAGACATATTCATACAATGCAATATCATGAACCGGTATCGGCAACCTGTGAAAAAACAGGAACAGTGGCATACTACAGTTGCAGCGGATGTGGGAAACTGTATCGTGATGAACAGGGAATATCAGAGCTTAAAGAAAGTGCTCTTACAGTACCGGCATTGGGTCATGCATGGGAGAGTGATTACACAATAGATAAACCGGCAACAAAAAATACCGCAGGGGAAAAGTCAATCCATTGTATGAGATGTGATGCAAGGACTGATATTCAGACAATACCTGCAACAGGCGGCTCTGACGACCAAAACGGCAGTGACAGTAACAGCGGCAATAATAACAGCGGAACAAGTGGTGAAGATTCATCAGGCAGTAATACTTCCACGAAAAAGAAATATCCGAAAAAAGGCAAAAAAGTTACTGTTAAAGGAATCAGATATAAAGTAACAGGCGTGGTCGCAAAGACTAAGAAATTTGAGGTGTCATGCACGGGAAGTACATCAAAAAAGATAACAAAATTGTCAATACCTGAATATGTAATCATTTCGGGAATTAAATTTAAGGTGACAGCAATAGACAAAAAGGCTTTTTATAAGTACACGAAGTTAAAGACCGTCACAATAGGAAAAAATGTAAAAACTTTTGGAACACAGGCATTTGCAAAAAGCAGTAAAATAAGTAAGATTACGATAAAGACAACAAAACTTACAAAGAAAAGCGTAGGAAAAAATGTTTTTTCAGGAATAAAGAAAAAAGCAAAATTTACATATCCTAAGAGTAAAAAGGCGGTGTATAAAAAGATATTTAAGGCGTAGTGGAATTATTCAGGATATAATAAAGTCTAAAATTAAAGGACGGTGAGTTGATTGATGTTCAGCTTGCCGTTTTTTCTTGATACAGAATATCAAAAAGGTGAAATAATTAAAAAATGGGTGAAAATGGTAAATCCTATCCTGCCTGAACAGGAGGGGACAAACAGATATGACCTAACGGACAAGAATGGTGTGAAGATAATTCAGTCTATTATGAAAACTGCCGAGTCGGGCGGCGGATTTAATGAGTTTTATTTTACAAAATCTGACGGAAAAACAGTAGCACCAAAAGTTGCATATAGTAAGAAATTATCGTATGAAAAAATAAAACAACCGCCAGGTAGGATTTTTATTACTTGGCGGCTGGTTTTGCTCTTTTTTACTTTCAGCTTGCGGTTTAGAAGATTAGCGCAGCTTCCCGTTGTTTTTAAATTTCAAATTATAAGGCTTGCAGAAACGGTTCATCTTTGCAATAATACGCTTTTTAGCCGCACCCTTAGCCGGTGTAGGCTGATAATTGTTAATGCTGTTTGAAGATGAAACTTTGCAAGGAATAATCTTAATATCTTTAGTTTTCTTAAGTTTCTTGTTTTTAAAAGTAAAAGTCTGCTGGAAAATCATCGTATCTTTGTCGGCAGGATTTGTATTTCCGCCAAAACAGAAATTAGCAAGACTGTAAACGATATATGCACCTTTGTATTTCTCAATGCCCTGTAAAGTGTGAGGGTGGTGGCCGAGGACAAGATTTGCCCCTTTCTTAACTGCATAGTGTGCGATAGTTTTCTGAACATCATTGATAACACTTGTCTTTTCAATACCGGCGTGCATACTTACGACGATAAGGTCAGCTTTCTTCTTTTTCAGTTTTTTAATACCACTGTTTATAAAACGCTCGCTCGATGAAACACCATCAAGACCATTAACGGCAATCATGCCAATTTTCTTTCCATTAGTCTTATAAACGGAAACTTTACCATAAGAAGCATAAGGCATTTTATTTTTCTTAAAAACAGCAATAGTATCATTGTAACTGCCTTCGCCATAATCATGGCAATGATTATTTGCAAAAGAAACCGCATCGACATTGCCTTTCTGTAAAATCTTGAGATAAGCCGGATTGCCCTTAAAAGCAAAAGTTTTGTCTGCACGGGTATTTCTCTTAGTCAAAGTACCCTCAAAATTGACAAGCGTAAGGTTGTCTTTCTTAAAAATACTCTTTACATTCTTAAAAAAATAAGACGGGTCTTTTTTCTCATTGTACTTTGCATAGAAATTAACACCGGATGGCGATTTGTAGTCAGAACCAAGAGTGCAGTCACCGGCGGCACTGATAGTAATCTTAGTTATGTTGGATTTCTTTTTCTGTGGTTTTTTGGCAGCAACAGGTTTCTTTGTGGCAGCCGGCTTTTTAGTTGTTGCCGGTGTTTTAGTAGATGTCGGTTTCTTAGTTGCTGTCGGTGTGGCAGGCGGGGCTTCCGTAGTAGTTGTGTCTGTTGTAGGCATTGTGTCCTGAATGTTGATAGTTGTAGATTTTGCAGTCACATTTGTTGTTGTATTCGTGTCTACTGCCGTGGCGATGGATTGTGTTATGTTTGTACATAAAATTGTCGTAGTGGAAGAGTTATCGGTAACAGTAATTGTTTTTTGTGATGTAGTTTTCGCCGTGACAGACTGTGTGCTGAAAAAATCAGGTGTAAAAATGCCAGTGCATAAAACTGTTGTGGCAGCAGTTAGGGATATTGCCTTTTTTAATGTGTGGTTTGTATGTTTCTTTTTCAATTTATATTACCTCCTTTTATGGGAATTTTTACAATTACCTATGTGTATTATAGCATAAAGTGGTTGTGGTTGCTTGAAAAGGTGAAAATTGGTAGAATGGATATGTAATAGAAAGATTGTGTTTTAGCACACTTGACACAATCTTTATAAGGAAAAATGAAAGAACACTTGATTATAATGAATTTATAGCAGATTATCGAGTGAGATATAAGATAAAAAAAGAACAGCAGAAACTTGCAAAAGAAAGTGAAGTTATAAGTATTGAAAAATATAAATTAGAGCCAAACAGTATGCAGGTTAAATTTATTGAGAATATAATGGGATTATATGAAAACGGTGAAAACAGAGCATTGCTTATAAGTTCTACAGGGGAACGTGGTATATTTGTGACAGGTGGAAGAAACCCAGGATTTACAAGGGTTTCGGAAGCCTTGTCCTAGACGTTTCCGTGTGATAAATGTCCGGATTGGCTCCGGATGGGAAAACTTAACAGGTATTTTTACTGAATGTTTTAAAGGCTTTGGTATGGCTTGTGTTGTTCCTGCTTTGGTGTGTACTGGAACTGGCCAAGCTACGGGAAGTACCTTTCGGTAAAGGTTCCGGGTGGTAAATGGTATTATAAAGAAGCATACGGATGAGTGTGTGAAGGTTATTGAAGAGGCAATTTTTGATACAGTTATACAAGAAAATGATATGGTATGAATTGGCTACTATATTAGGGAAATACTAACAGGAGGGTTTAAGATGGCGAGAAAAGAGGTTGGCTTTGTTGTGACTGATGATTATAAAACTTGGATAGAAGAAGTAAAGAATAAGATTAGAAATAGTCAGATTAAGGCTTCTGTTAGAATAAATTATGAGATGCTTGATTTATATTGGAATCTCGGTATTGCGATTTGTGAAAAGCAGAAGCAAGCTAAATGGGGAGATGCATTTCTAAAGGTGATGAGTAATGATTTGCAAAAAGCCTTTCCTGGAGTATCTGGTTTTTCAGTAGAAAATCTAAAACATATTCGTTATTGGTATAATTTTTATACGAATAATGAAAAATGGTTACAAGGTGTAACCCAAATTGAAAGTATGGTAAAAAGCATTCCGTGGGGACATAATCAACGAATTATGTATAAGTGCAAAGATATTGATGAAGCATTATTTTATATACAAAAAACTATGGATAATAACTGGAGTAGAAATGTATTGGTTCACCAGATTGAAAGTGATTTATATGCAAGACAGGGGAAAGCAATTAATAATTTCCAAGTCAAGCTTCCAGAACCACAGTCTGATTTGGCAGAGCAGACATTAAAGGATCCATACAATTTTGATTTTTTAGCATTGAGAGAAGAATATAATGAAAGAGAACTGGAAGATGCATTGGTGGAGCAGATAACACAGTTTTTATTGGAACTTGGAACAGGTTTTTCATTTATTGGTAAGCAGGTAGAAATAAAAGTTGGAGAAAGTAACTTTTATATGGACCTACTATTTTATCATGTAAAACTGCATTGCTATGTTGTGGTTGAATTGAAAACAGAAAAATTTAAACCAGAATTTGCAGGTCAACTAAATTTCTATGTTACTGCAGTGAATAAGAATATGAAGGATGAGCAGGATAATCAGACAATTGGAATCCTGATTTGTAAGGATAAAGATGACGTGGTTGCTGAGTACTCATTGGAAAATATTTCACAACCTATTGGAATAGCACAATATGAATTGACTAAGGTGTTGAGAAAAGAGTTTAAAAGTAGCTTGCCGACTATTGAAGAAATTGAAGAAGGCTTGTCAGAATAAAAAAGGTTACAGGTTGTAACCTAAATAGTGTCTGCTGATTAATGAAAAAAACAGCTTGAAACCATTGATTTTACTGCATTTTTCACTCAAAAATGGTATAATAAAGTGCACGGTTTTATAAGTATTCAAATCTTTTTTCGTGCAGTTTTCTATAAAAAAGTACCTTTACAGGAGTGAAAAAATCAATGTACAAGTATACTGACAATACACAGAGCAACTTCCTCAGTTTCAACCAGCCAATAGGCCTTCATATGAATCCTAAAAACAGATGGGTAAAGATGGCAGATGTCATTCCGTGGGAAATATTTGAAAAGAAATATTCCCGACTATTCAAAGGAACTCTTATGCTTGATGCAACCTGTGCACCATCAAATATCAGGTATCCACAGAATTTCTCATTACTCAATGAAGCCAGAGAAAAGCTGGAGACCATCATCATTCGTTTCTGCAAAAGTTATGGATTTTCAAGACCACGTATGTATCGCAAACAAGCCAGAAAGAACTATCTTGCACTTGCAAAGGCAAAGAAACGCAGCACTAAGAAAATCAGAGCAACCATCCGTAAACAGCGGGCTCGGATTTGGTCGTAAAATAGTTGAGATAAAAGCTAAAAATGTGTAAAATGGATATAAGAATAGCACTTATGGTTTCATTGCATCAAATAGTTCAGAAGTGAGGATAAGTATGGAGAAAAATATAAATTTAAAATAATTAAAATCGGGATTAAATACCGCATTTATTAATTACACATGCGATTCAAATCTCGCATATAGACCGGAATTTATTTCAAATAATTATCAAAACGGAAAGAAAGTTCTTTCTTCATTAGAATATGAACTTTTACATTGTGATGCGTTTTCGATAAGTGTTGCATTTATAAAAATGAGTGGGATAGAGCCACTTTTACAAGTATTTAAACAACTGGAGAATAGAGGTGTTCCGGGAAGAATACTTACTACGGATTATCTTACATTTAGTGAGCCGGAAGCGTTTGATAAGTTAAATTCTTTAAATAATATAAAATTAAAAATGTATCAGACAGAGGGAGAAAAAGATGGATTTCATACAAAAGGGTACATTTTTAAAGATGGAAAGATTTATCGTATAATTGTGGGAAGTTCCAATCTCACCTCATCAGCTATAACAATAAATCAGGAATGGAATACAAAACTTGTTTCAAGTGAAGATGGCTCGATTGCAAAAGATATAGTTTCTGAATTTGACAGGCTTTGGAATAGTGAAAGAGCACTTGATTATAATGAATTTATAGCAGATTATCGAGTGAGATATAAGATAAAAAAAGAACAG
>NZ_QUJS01000011.1:30865-132314 GCF_003480745.1 Clostridium sp. AM27-31LB
AAGTTATAAGTATTGAAAAATATAAATTAGAGCCAAACAGTATGCAGGTTAAATTTATTGAGAATGTAATGGAATTATATGAAAACGGTGAAAACAGAGCATTGCTTATAAGTTCTACAGGTACGGGAAAAACATATGCCTCAGCATTTGCACTCAGGGAAATCTTGCGAAAGCGTGAAAAAGAAACAGGCAGAAACGTGAGGGCACTTTTTGTAGTGCATAGAGAGCAGATAGCAAAACAGGCAGTTAAAAGCTATAAAAATGTATTTGGAGAAAAATATAGTTTTGGACTTTTGTCAGGTAACTCAAAGGATTATAATTCAGACCTCTTGTTTTCTACAATGCAGATGATGGCACGCGAAGATATAATGACAAAATTTAATGAAAATGATTTTGACATTATAATAATTGATGATGAGCGCGTTATAATAAGGACAAAGTTAGAGAAACCCAGTAAAATCAAGGGGTTAGCACTAATTTAGTCCTTATTTTTATACCATTTTAGCGGTAAAGATAGGGCAGCGCTGCAATATTAAACCGAAAATTCAAGTCAGCATCACAGATGTCCACAATCAGTCTGAGAGTGAATCTGTGCGCTTAGATTAGGTACAATTTTATATCAAAAACATTTAGTGAGGACTAAATTAGCACTTGAGATGGAATATTCCATCAGCTGATTTGGTCCTCTTTTTATTTGAGAGGAGTGGTCGAATGGGCAAGGTGTTAATTTGGTTCGTAATCATTATTAGTACAGTGGTTCTCTACTGTCTTATGAAAGTTAAGGCAGAGAGTGATGAACTGTATGAGAAATTAGTGAGAAAGCATTTTTATGGCAGGTCTGATGATATTCCTGCATCTGACAAAACTGAGCACTTGAAAGGGTGTGGGTAATTATATGAAATTTTGCAAAACAATAATGCAGACAATACAGAAAAGGAGTGAAAGGAACATGAATAACAAGTTAGAAGTAATCGGCATTGATCATGGCTGGTCAATGATGAAAACAATCTCTCAGGTATTTGTCACAGGTGTTAAGGAGATTACAACAACTCCGGCACTTTTCGGCGATGTACTTGAGTATGAAGGAAAGTTCTATAAGGTTGGAACTGTGAGGCAGGAAGTAAAGGATACCAAGGTTGAAGATGACAGCTTTTATCTTCTCACTCTTGCAACAGTTGCTAAGGAACTTAAAAGAAGAGGTCTTGAAGAGGCAAAAGTATTCCTTGCTGTAGGACTTCCACTTACAAGATTTGGAGCTGAGAAGAATGATTTTATCAAGTACCTGACAAAGAATAAGCGTGTAAGCTTCAAATATGAGAATGAGCCGTATCATATTGAAATTGATGATGTGGCAGTATTTCCTCAGTGCTATGCAGCAGTAGTGGACAAGATTCCTACAATGGCAAAGAAAACGCTGATAGTAGATATCGGTAGCTGGACAATCGACATTATGCCGGTAATCAACAAGTCACCGGATGAATCAAAGTGTGTGACGATTCCAAAAGGTCTTATTACCTGTATGCGTTCTATCAATGAGCAGTGTGTAAGACAGCTTAACGGAGAGGTAGACGAGTCAGAGATACAGAATATCATGCGATATGGCAGGTCAGATATTGATGATGAATACTTTGCCATTATCAAGGCAGAGATAGAGGATTTTGTCGATAAGGTATATAACTCAATCCGTGAGTTTGGGTATAACTTAAAAACTACACCGATTGTATTTGTCGGAGGCGGGGCAGTTGTGATGAAGAATTTTGGTAGTCATGATGCTAAGAACATTTCCTATAACCTTGATGTAAAGGCAAATGCAAGAGGATATGAGCAGCTTGCCACAATGGGACTTAAAAGCACTAAGCGATTATCATAAGGAGGCAGATGATGGGAAGAAGACTTGAATATGAAGTAAAAACTTCTGTCCGCCTCAACATGAGCAATCCTCAGCATGTGAAAATCAATGATGTGATTCAGAACCTTGATCCGAAGATTTTCAAATCTAAGAACCAGTTCATCATAGATGCGATTCAGTTCTATATTGATAATTATGGAAAAGAAACCTTTGTTATCAAGAAGAAGGAAAAAGAGAGGGCTGAATATATCCGGTCAGAAGATATTGAGGATATTAAGGAAGAAGTCATTGAAGTAGCAACCAATGAGGCTAGGAAAGAGGTCATAAGGCTGTTAGGCGGAGTGATATCCGGGATGAATGTTGGTCAGCCGGTAATAATGCAGGCAGCCAATAGTGAAGCACAAGAACCTACAGAAGATGTTATGGACGATGCAGATGTTGCAGGACTTGCAATGGGATGGATGTCGAAAGGAGACTGATTATTATGAGAAGAGTTATGGGAGCCGTAGGAACAGTAATTTTAGAGATACTCAAGTGGATATTAAGGATAATTCTTGGAGCGTTGAAGCTGGTCTTAGGACTTGCCAGAATAATTCTTCTTCTATTCGCTATGGTGGCAAGGATATTTCTTTCATTCGTAAGAATGGGCACATTCTGAGAGGAGGTGAGCGTATGCAGGTAAAGGGTTTATTCTTAAATTATAAGAAAAACAGAAGACTTATGCAGTATTTCTTTAAAATAAGAGAGCTGGTATAATGAAAGGAGTTTAAGATGCACAGAATACGGGACAGTCCTATGTGTCCCGTGCATTACAGATAAATAGTTCACTGCAAGGGTGGATGGCACGATGTAACACTTCGATATGATGATAATGCACCGGATGTTGTTGTAGCAACTCTTAAGCTTGTCAATGTACCGACAGAGCCTAAGCTTCCACAGACAGGAGACAATGCAAATCCGCTTCTTTATCTTGGAATTGGTGCACTTGCACTTATTACAGGTGTTGGAGTCGGACTTCGTGGAAGAAAGAAAAAGAATAAACAGTAACAATTAACCTTGCGGGGAATGTAAGCCAGTGACTTATGTTCCCTGCTTTTTTAGATTAAGGAGGAACCGTAATATGATGAATTACGAGATTTTTAAGGAAGTAGTAAAAGAAAAGTTTATGGATTATATGCCTGAGAAGTTCAAAGGGATGGAGCTTGTGGTAGAACCCGTGGAAAAGGTGAATGTGACTCTTGATGGCATCATCTTAAGAGAGGAAGGCAGGAATATTTCGCCTACGATTTATATCAATGACATGTATAAGAAGTATCAGAACTGTGGTGATCTTGAGGAAACACTTATGGCTGCATGTGACTTTATGGAAAGGGCATATGAGCAGGCTCCGGTTGTTGATGTGGACAGCATTATGAGGGATGCTAACGAGAAGATTGTATTCCAGCTCATCAATACAGAGCAGAATAAGACATTTTTGGAACAGGTGCCTCACAGGGAGTTTCAGGATCTCTCTATTGTGTATAAGGTAATAATCAGTGCCGATAAGGATGCGGTGCAGAGTTCAAAAATTACAAATGAATTTGCGAAAAGACTTGGGATGAGCGAGGAACAGCTCTTTAAGTGTGCTGCTGAAAACACAAGAAGGCTCTTTCCACCTGTCGTTCGTAGCATGAATGACATTATGAAAGAAATGTTCGCAAGGGATGGGATGCCACAGGAGATTGCAGATATGATGATAGCTGAGATTCCACCTGAGCAGACGATGTGGGTGATTTCCAATGAAAAGGGTATCAATGGCGCAGCATCCATGCTTTATGAGAATGAGCTTCATGAGCTGGCAGAGAGTTTAGAGAGTGATCTTTATATTCTCCCTTCGAGCGTGCATGAGGTTATTGCAGTGTCTTCAGATATGGGAAGCCCTGAGATGCTTGCACAGATGGTAGTCGAGATAAATATGCAGGAGGTGTCTTTGGACGAGAGACTTTCCAATCAGGTATATCACTATGATAAGGATTTAAGAAAACTCACCCTTGCAACTGATACACCGAACAAGAGACTTGATGGTATCGTTGCTGAACCTCCCCTTGTATATGATGCGAAGGAAAAGTCCAGATAGGAGGCAGTTATGGAGCAGGAACTTACAATGGAAGAACTCATTGCTCTCATAAACAGCCAGAAAGGTGACTTTGTTATCCGTGTCGAGTTTGGAGAGGAGGCGGTGTCTGATGCCAAAGAAGAATGACTTCAAGCTTGATGTGGTTTCGGTAAGACTTGTAAAGGATGCTCCGATTTATTCGGAGCACACCTTTAATAATCCGGCGGATATAGCTGCTGTCATGGGAGACTGTATGTGCCAGTTTGACAGGGAAGTAGTGTGTGTGGTCAATCTAAGGTCAGATTTAAAACCTATCAATGTGCATTTTGCAAGTGTTGGTTCTTTAAATGAGGCAATGGCACATCCGAGAGAGCTGTTTAAATCAAGTATCTTAAGCAATGCTGCAAGCATGATGTTAATCCATTGTCATCCATCCGGAAATGTATTCCCAAGCAAGGCAGACACGATGATGACAGACCGCATGAACAAGCTGTGTGAACTGATGGGAATACCGCTCATTGACCATATCATAGTCGGTGGAGACAATCGTGAATTTTTCAGTTTCAGGGAAAAAGGCATGATTGATAATCCTAAGATTACCCTGAGCACAGATTACCGGACACTTGATATCAAGTCACCGCTTGTAGCAGAGCAGGGAAAGGCAAGGTGAAAGCATGGATGGAAGATTTACGGATGAAGAGCTTGCCATAGCAAAGAGTGTTGACCTGTGTGCAGTTGCTGAAAGCCTTGGGTATACAGTAAAGAGGATTGGCAAATACCACACTTTAAAGGAGATGGATTCCATCCGTATCTATAACAGAAGCCATTGGTACAGATGGTCAAGGCAGTTTGACAAAGGCAACAATGGCGGCTCACAGATAGATTTCTTACGGGTATTTTGTGGAATGAGTGTAAAAGAGGCTGTGTTCTGGCTTTTAGATTTCGCAGGATACAGAAGAATCGAGAAGCCTGTAAAGCAGCTACTTGTTCATCAGGTATCGCAGAAGCAGGCAGAGGAGAGAAAGCCATTTGTCCTACCGGAACCGGCAGGAGATAATTCCTATCTTATTTCCTATCTGAACCAGGAGAGAGGAATCAGCAGAGCAGTCATAGATCTGTTTTTAAAAGAAGGACTGATTTATGAGAGCAGGCATTACCACAATGTTGTTTTCAAAGGAAATGATAAAAATGGAGTGACAAGATTTGCAAGTATGCGGGGAGTGTTTGATAAGCAGGGCAAGCCATTCAAGTGTGATGTCACAGGAAATGATAAGAACTATGGATTTAATGTGGTAAATGTTAACAGTACAGAGCTTGTGGTATTTGAGGCTGCAATCGACCTTATGAGTTATGTGGATATCTTCACGGATTATGAATCAAATAAGCTGGCACTTGGGATGCTTGCAGATGCACCACTTGAGACTTTTCTTCGGGAACATCCGCAGATTACTTTCATCCGGTTCTGCCTTGATAGAGATGAGCCGGGGAGAAAAGCAGCAGCTGAACTTATGAGAAAGTATTATGAGCTTGGATATGAGGTAGAAGACTGTCCGCCTCCAGCCGGATATAAGGATTACAACGAGTGGCTTGTGGCGGCAAAGCTTAATCTGAATCAAATGAATCAGAGAGCAGATGAACCGGTCAGGGCATGAGAACTTGGATTTTAATGTGTGGGGGCAGAAAGCACCCCCAAAACAGCAAAGTGGGGGCAGAAAGCGCCCCCAAAATGTCAAAGTGGGGGCAAAAAGCGCCCCCGCAATTCGGACACGACAAAATCCGGATGAAAGTCAGTATAAAAGTGGGGGCAGAAAGTGCCCCCAAAATAACAAAGTGGGGGCAGAAAGCGCCCCCAAAGTAGCAAAGTGGGGGCAAAAAGCGCCCCCACTTCCATAAACAGAGGGTTTTAGGGAGATTTTCTCCCTAACTAGATGGCATTAGGACAGAGATGTCTCTAATGCGTATCTAGCCGTAAACCTAAGAGATTCAGACAGGCGTGTGGGTGGAAGAGATATACAAAACACGGATAAGGGAGGTGCAGGAAAGCAATGGATAAAGAACTTACAATAATCACAGAACCAGAGGAACTTATTGCCTGGGCAGACACATTTGATATCTTACTAAACCCTTCGATAGAAGATGCTGCAATTCTGCTTAACTATATGGAAGGACATGATTATGCCATTGGCATAGATTCAGATGGGAAGATGTACAGGCAGGATATTGCTGAAGAGAATGGCGAGATAGAACCATATTTGATTGATGATGTTATAGATATTGTCTGTGAATGGAACTATGAACTGATACTTGATGCGGAAGCACACAGGAGTGATCCAAAGGATTTTAACGACTATAACGAGTATCAGAGCAAGTATGAAAGTCTGAAAGCAGATGAAAAGAGACTGGACAGATTGTTTGATAAAACCAGTTATGGTAAGGAACTTATAGAAGTTGCTACAGAGCTTGCAGACAGGGTTATTGCCCAGCTGGGTAATAAAGAACTGGAAAAAGTTGCTGTAACAGTAGCAGAAGGAGTAAGAGAATACAGTACGGGTAAGAGAGGAAGGTGATTCTATGGCTGATAAAGTTCATTGTATAAGGAAAACACTAAGACTTATGCCACAGGAAGCGAAGGTACTTTCTGATAAGGCAAAGGCAAATGGAATGAATGAAGCCGAATATATCAGGCTTCTAATCAGTCAGAAACCAAATGATTATCCGGAAGTAAGGAAACTTCTTAAAGAGCTTATCAATGAGATAAACCGAATCGGCATTAACATCAATCAGATTGTATTTAACAGTAATGCTCAGATATATTCCAAGAAAGATAAGGAACAGCTTGTGGCATATATGAAAAAGCTGAATCAATCTGTCAGCGAGGCGGTGGTAAAGATTGGCAATCAGTAAGATACTTCACATGAAGGACAGCGGGAATTCTTTTCATGCAAGGCATTTAAAGCGGGCACTGGATTATGTAATGAATCCTGAGAAAACGCAGGGAGGAAGACTTGTGGGAGCCATAAACTGCCAGGCAGATATGGCTTTTGAACAGATGATGGATACAAAGAAGCAGTTTGGAAAAACAGACAAGCGACAGGGGTATCATATCATTCTTTCTTTCAAAGAGGATGAGGTGGAACCAGACAGGGCTTTTGAGATAACACAGAAGTTTGTAGCAGAATATCTTGGTGATGCCTATGAAGCGGTATTTGTGGTTCATGATAATACAGACCATGTTCATTCACACATTGTATTTAACAGTGTAAGCTTTGTGGATGGGAAAAAGTATCGCTACGAGAAAGGTGACTGGGCAAAGTATATCCAGCCGATTACCAATAAGCTGTGTCAGGAGTATGGTCTTTCCATTATAGATGTGGAGGATGGCAGCAAAGAGAAACAGCACGAGAATTATAAGGATTGGAGCGAATATCGTGAAGGCAGCTTTGTGTGGGCAGATATGATAAAAAGAGATCTTGATGCCTGCATTTTACAGGCAAATGATTTTAGTGGATTTCTGGAGCTGCTGTCGGAAAAAGGATATGAGGTCAAGCAGGGAAAGTATCTGGCAGTCAGACCACAGGGGATGACAAGATTCAGAAGATGTAAGACTCTTGGCGAGAATTATTCACAGGAAGCTATTGTGGAGCGTATTGCTAAGGAAGATTTATCTTTTTACCAGTCACAGAACGAGGAAAAACAGGCAGTGATAGTAAAGTGCTATGTCAAAAGATATCGCAGGGCGAAGATGTCAGGCTTGCAGAAAAGATATTATGCAAAGCTTTATCGGATTGGAAAGCTGAAAAAGAAGCCATACAGTCAGGTATGGAAGTATAGGGATGATATCCGAAAGATGCATAAGCTGCAGGAGCAGTATCTATTTTTGGTAAGGCATAAGATTGAGAGTGCGGAAGAACTTGTTTCGGTACTTGATAATCTGACGGATAAGAAGAAAGAAGCATCAAAGGAAAAGAGTAAGACCTATAAGGCTAAGGAAAGATTCAAAGATATTTTTGACAAGGCTGAACAGATCCGGGAGCTTGATGATGCGGAATCGTGTTATCAGAGTGGGGATACCTTCTTTGAAGATGAGCACAATGCATGGGAAAGGCTTAACACTGAACTTTTAGCACAGGGATACAGTGTGGAAGAGGTCGAGAGTCTTAGAAAGAAATATGAGAGCAAGTATGCACAGGACTGTAAGGCAGAACGGGCGGTATCAAAGGAACTTAGCCTTGGAAAATCAATATGGAAGGAACTTACTGTATCAGCTTCGGCAGAAGAGAAGCAGTATGACAAAGAAACAATAAGAGACAGAAAAGAACAGCCGATACGTTAGGCTGTTTTTTTAGTGGTTAGGAGGCATATATGGAAGAAAAAAGAGAGCCATTAAGTGAAATGGCGATTGAGAGAAAGATACAGATTCTTCGTAATAAGCATATGGACAGTGAGGTTATTGCTCTTGTCAAAAGCGATTATGAATATGGACTGACTGATGATGAAATCGGTCTGTATCTTAACAAAAGTTATGACATTGAGCAGATGAAGGTGTTATCAAAATGTCTGCATAAGGGTGTATCAGAAGAGTTGTTAACGCTGCTGAAAGATAGCAGGATGGCAGCACCTAAGATGCAGACAGCATTGGATTACTATGAAAAAGGTGTGCCGATTGATGCAATCAGAGAGGTAGTCCAAAAAGATGATACAGCAGTAAATATGCGCAGGATGTTTGATGTGGTATTAGAAAAGCTTAATAAAGCCAAAGAGCAGATGCCACAGGATTTAGAGTATGTGAAAAGTCTTGTAGCTCAGATGGATGAAGTGGTTGAAAAGATCAATCACCAGAATGAAAGGTATGATGCCTTGAATAAGAAGCTTTCTGAAATAGAAACTTCCAAAGATGATGAGGAAGTCAGGGAGCGTCTGGTCAAGGAGAACCAGGATAAGGATGCTCTTATCAACAGTCAGCAGAATGAACTGAATAAGGCAAGCAGTACGATTGCAAGACTCAGGGATGATATTGAGAAAAAGGATAAGGAGATGAAGCGTATGGGAGACAGAATAGAGTCATTGGAAGATAAGATCATAAGTGTTGCCACAGAGAATAAAAAAGAAGCAGAAAGTAAGGCAGAGCCGCAGGAAAGCCAGTCCGTATCACAGGCAGATAAAAAGATGGTTGATACAGTTGCAGTTCCTCAGAATATGCAGGCTGTGGCAAACGGGATTCCGGTCTATTATCAGATTCCGGTAGTTGATGGTACTGGAAATGTGGTGCAGAGACTTCCGATTGAGAGAAGTGTGAGAAAGAGCAGCAACAGCGGAGTGGTGAGCCTTTTTGCAAGACTGTCATTTAAGAAAAAGTCAAGGGCAGACATTGTAAAGCTGGTTGCATCGGGAGACCTTGTTCCGGCGCAGCTTGTGCAGATTAAGAGTGCAATAGAAAAGGGACTTACTGAGTCACAGCTTGTAGAGCTTATAAACAACAACATTTCAGCGGAAAAGATGAAGGAGATCATTGAGATTGCTGTGCTTGAAAACAGCATGGCAGATTAGGAGGAACTTATGAATTTAGCAGTAGTAAATGAAGCAGTAACAGAGATGAATGGTGTGGAGCATCAATTTACAGAGGAAGAGAAAAACTTTGTTGTCCAGTTCGCATTCAGAAGCGGCAGCAAGGAAGACACGATTTCTCTTATTGAAGCTTTGGCACATTCAGCGGATAAGGCTGAGTCGGACGAGATTATGGTCACATACAGGGCTAAATATGATATGAAGCCTGCATGGGTGGAACAGGTGGAAAACCTGCTTGTGGCACTTGAAATGTATCGTGTCGAGGAGGAGAAAGCAATCAATCATCTGGCAGATATTTTGACTGCTTATGGTATTGATGTATCAGCCGAGGAAATCCGTACTACAGAGACAGAAACGCTTAAAACAACAGTCAGAGAGAAAGTGGAGGTGCGATAATGGCAGAAGAGATTCAGGAAGCGGTGCAGATCATCCGTGTAGCTTATGATGGCATTGAGATTGCCATGAAGGTAGGAAGCGGCGGCATTGCTGCCATGCAGAAGGCAATAGATTTCTTAAAAGGGATGCTTGATTATGAAAAGTCACTTGGCAAGACATCCATGAGAAAGCTGATCTTAAAAGGTGGCGATTTACAGGTGTTACAGTTTAATACCGAAGATATGAAAAAGGTTGAAAAGATGGCAAAGAAGTATGGAATACTCTATTCAGTACTTCCGGACTGCAACAGGAAAGACGGACTGAGTGAGGTAATCTTTCATACAGAGGCAGTTCCACGTGTGAATATGATGATACAGAAACTCAAGTTTGGCAAGATTGCCACATTTGACGATTATCTGAAGAATGGAGATGAAAAATCCCTTGGCAAGCTGATGGATTTTTTGAAGAAACAGCAGGGAAACGAGAAAAGCCACACGATAGAAGGGGATAAGGTAAATTCTGCCATTGACGGACTGATCGAAAAGGTCGGAATGTTTGCAATGGAAAAGAAAGCTATCAGTGTGGATCAGGTCAAGGAGAATTTCAGTATCAATGGTGAGCAGGCTGAAAGTGTTATCAGACAGCTTGAGACAATCGGTGTGCTTGGCAGTAAGAATGAGGATGGCACCCATACAGTCATGATGGACAAGGATGCATTTATCAACCGTGTCAGAGGCTATCAGGACCTTGCTGAGAGAATGAGGGCGGTTGCGGCATCAAAGAATGCGAACCTGTCAGATGTGACTATCAGCAAGAAGCTGATTATAGAAGAGAATGACCATGCTGTTAAGACCAGAGTTCCCGGCACATGGGGAGAAGAGGCAAAATATGTATGGCTCCGTAAGGAAAACATCATGGAGATTCATGGTGGAAAGACAATGCTTACCTTCCTTGATTCAACCAAGGATTATAAGCTCTACGATGAGCAGAATCGTGTGGTGACAACTCAGAAAGGAACCGAGCTTTATACTCACTATGACAAGGTGGAGTCATCTGTCAGGGAGCGTTACGAGAAAGTACAGAAGCAGCAGAAAAAGACAGCACAGAAGAAAACTGTTACCACGAAGAAAGCGAGGTAGCAGCCCATGCAGACAACAAAGAAAAAGCCTTCACTGATATTCATTCTTGTGGGTGCAGTGTTAGCCGGGTATCTTGGTTATCTGATAAATGGTGCGTGGACGGAAGGGATTGCCTTTAATGAATTTATGGACAGATTCAATGAGGTATGTGCTGTTCCCTTTGCCAACTATTACAATTCCAATACAGTAAAAGCAGTAGCCATTGCATTAGGTATCTATGCGATGGCTATTGTCATGTATTATACCAGTCAGAGAAACTATATGCCCGGTAAGGAATTTGGTACGGCAAGATTTGAAAATCCGAAGCAGGTCAACAAGATACTTGCAGATAAGGATGAGAATTTCAACCGGATACTCAGCCAAAATGTGAAGATGTCGCTGGATTTTAGGAGACTCAAGCTCAATGGAAATATACTTATCTGTGGTGGTTCCGGAGCAGGAAAAACATTTTATGAAGTAAAGCCGAATCTTATGCAGATGCCGCATAACTGTTCCTTTATCTGTACCGATCCAAAGGGAGAAATCCTTAGAAGCTGCGGTCAGATGCTAAAGAATAACGGATATAATGTGAAAGTCATAAATCTGTTAGAGATGGATAAATCAGACTGTTACAATCCATTTTCCTATATCAGAGAGGAAACAGATGTGGTCAAGCTGATTACAAACCTTATCAGCAATACGACACCAAAGGGAGCGACACCAAGTGATCCGTTCTGGGAAAAGGCGGAAGGATTGTTCTTACAGGCTATCTTTTATTATGTGTGGCTGGAGGTACAGCCGGCAAAGAGAAACTTTGAGACAGTACTTAAACTTCTTGGAGAAGCAGAGGTTACAGAACAGGGAAAAGCATCAAAGCTGGATGTGCGTATGAAGTTTTTAGAGGAAAGTTCTCCGCTTGGAGCTAATCATCCGGCAGTAAAGCAGTACAACAAATGTATGAGAGGTGCAGGAGATACCGTCCGTTCCATTATCATCAGTGCCAACTCAAGACTTGCATTTCTTGAGAATAAGCAGGTTTTACGATTACTCTCAAAAGATGAGCTTAATCTGTCCGATATCGGTATTGGAGTAAATGGGGATGGTGAGACAAAGACAGCACTGTTTTGTGTAATCCCGGATAGTGATAAATCCTATAACTTCATTATCGGTATGTTATACACGCAGATATTTCAGGAATTGTACTATCAGGCGGACTTTAACTGTGGAGGCAGATTGCCTATCCATGTGACATTTATGTTAGATGAATTTGCGAATGTCGCATTGCCCGATGACTTCTGTTCCCTGTTATCGACAATGCGAAGCCGTGAGATTTCAAGTATTATCATTATTCAGAACTTTGCCCAGTTAAAAGCACTTTTTAAAGATACCTGGGAGACAATTCCCGGCAACTGCGATACTTTCATATATCTTGGTGGAAATGAGCAGAGTACACATAAGTATGTGTCTGAGTTGCTTGGAAAAGGTACGATTGATAAGAAGTCAAGTGGAGAGACAAAGGGCAGACAGGGAAGCTCATCAAGGAATTATGATGTGTTAGGAAGAGAATTGTTTACACCCGATGAAGTCAGAAAGCTGGATAACAAAAAGTGTATTATCTTTATCCGTGGTTTTGATCCTATCATGGATAATAAGTTTATACCATTCAATCATCCGATGTTTAACCAGACGGCAGATGGTAAGGGAAAACCATATGTTCATCAGATAAGAGGAACGGATAATCTTATCGGTCCGCCATTTGAGATTCTTTCAGACAAGGCAGTTAAGTATTATGAAAAGCTGAAGGATAAGGGCGAGAATGTGTATATAGATTCTCTTACCTATGAGCAGTTTATGATGCTTGGTGATGCGGAATTAAGCAGAAGATTCTCCATGCAGGATGAAGCAAAGCAGAAAGCAAAGATTGACAGGGAGCAGGCGAATGAGCTTGAGTATGTCGATGAATCGCAGAAGTCTGATGCTGCAGAAAGTGCCAACACTTCTAATGGAAGTGCTGGTGCTAAGCCTGTAAGGAATCCTGAGAGGGAAAAACCTAAGTGGGAAGATACCATTACAAACAGAATGCTGCACTGGTCATATACGCCGGAGCAGAAAGAAGAGGTGAAGAAGGCACTTGCGGCAGGAGTTCCAAAGTCAACGATTCTGACGTATTTCTATCCGGAGGTTACTGTGGAGAAGATGAGTTCATATCGAAAGAAGCAGTAATGTTTTTAGATATATTACAGAGTATATGATATAATTTGCTCACATGGTATGCTTCAGCTTATTGGACTACTAACATGTGAGCAGTTACAAAAGACAGAAATTATTTTATATTGGAGGTACAGGATGAATACGGAAAAGACTTTTGCAGATAGATTAAAAGAGTTGCGTAATATACGAAACTATACACAGGAAGAGCTGGGTAAGATAACAAATATATCTGTTCAGAGTATACGACGTTATGAACAAGGTAGACTCAATGAAGAGCCAAGTGCGTATAATCTTTTACAACTAGCAAAGGCACTAGATGTAACACCTGAATACTTATTGATAGGAGATAATAATATGACAAGTTACACGGAGGCAATTAAGAGAGAATTGAAGCAACTTAATGACTATGGACAAATATCTGAAATTAAAGAAACCGAGTTGAATTCCACGATTTTATCACATCTTGAGATGAGTAATGATTTAGTAGATGCTGTAAAGACGGATTGGAATGCAAAAGGCATATTTAAGAGGATAGAGAAAGAGGAAGATAAACAGATTGTGGTAGACAGTTATTGTACAAGACCTTATGTACAGGATGTCATATTACGATATTGCCAGAATAGATCTATATTTAAGACAAAGTTTGCAATAATTGATGGAATGCTTTTAGAATAAAGCAAATTTGAGAGTAAATTAGCACTTTAGCCAATATGGGTAAGGTGCTTTTTTTCATACCTTGAAAGGAGATGGTCACAGCAAAAACGCATCGGGGAAAGCCCGATTAACCAGTACAACAGGCATTGCCTGATTATCATAGAGTAACTATCAACAGGACAGAAAGGAATGCATATATTCCGTTCGGAAAGCTAGCCGGATTGGAATATGTGTATTCCTTTCTGGCTTTTTCCGCTTCTGTCACTTCAAAAAAGGAGATTAAACAACATGAGAAAAGAACAGGTTATTTCAACAACAAACAACAATCAGATGGAGGAGAAAGGCATGAAGAGTAGATTCATTCACTTAAAAAAGAGATTCGTTCCGGCATTATCCGGAGCACTTATGGGAGTGATGCTTATGAGCACTACCTGTTTTGCAGCAGGTACAGGTACTTCCGCAGTAACACAGCCGCTTGAGAATTTAAAGACACTTATCATTGCAGTCATTGGTGCGGTTGGTGTCATTATTCTTGCAAAGAATGTTATGGAGTTCGCACAAGCCTACCAGCAGCAGGATTCATCTACCATGAACTCTGCACTGAAAGGAATTGTAGCAGGTGTCATGATGGCTGGTATTTCAACAGTACTGACATTCTTAGGCTTCTAAGATGGGGGAAAAAGTTCCCCTTTTAGTAAAAGGAAAGAGGTGAATAACAAGTATGGATATTTTTAAGCTTGGAGACAAGATCCTTGCACTTCTTGAGGCGGTGTTTGGGTTTTGGAACAATCAGATATCCCTGGTCTTTGCAATGCTTGGACAGTCACCGGTCAGTTTCAAGGGCGGAGGTCCCTGGGCAGTTATTGAGGGTATTGAGCCGGTCTTTGTAGCGGTCGGTTCATCCCTCGTTGTGCTGTTCTTTGTTATCGGTTTCTGCTCGGAAAGCATAGATGTAAAAGATGAGATGAGGTTTGAGTCTATATTTCGTATGCTTATCCGACTGGGACTTGCAGAATGGTTTGTTGCAAATAATGTCACGATCATGAAAGCGTTTTTTACTTCCATAGGAAATCTGGTAGGACTTATATCTGCCGGGACAACGACACAGCTTGCTATTGACAGTACACAGGCAGATATCATTAAGGAACTTGGATTTGGTGAAAGTCTAGTAATGCTGATACTTACAGCTTTGCTTGCAATCATCATTATTATCTGTGGATTTTTCATCATTTACACAGTGTATTTCAGGTTCTTAAAGATACTGATTATTGTGCCGCTCGGTGCGATTGCCTGCTCCACGATGGCAGGAAACAGAATGGTCAGTCATACAATGGCTACCTACTGCAAATATTTTCTTTCGTGTGTGTTTGAGGCAGTAACGATGGCACTTGCGATTGTGGTATGTAATGCATTTATCAATGCAGGGCTTCCGGCATTTACAGGAAGTTATGCTGACTGGGCACAGACGCTTATATATCTGTGTGAAATGACATTTACGATAGCAATGACTGTTGGAAGCGTGAAGGGTGCACAGACACTTACAAGCAAGGCATTTGGATTATAGAAGGAGGTAGAAATGGATAATGAAAAGAAACAGGTTACTTATAATTCAAGTATAACCGGAGAAACGCAGGTGACATTTGATATCCAGCAGTATATGAATAACAGGGCAATGTTTATCGGTCTTATGTGTAATGAAGATGGATATGAGGAGCCTTTTGGGGATGTGACTGTGAATTTGTCGGTTGCAGCACCAAATTACTGCGGATATCTGAATGTGAATGACATGCCGGATATTGAAAAGTTTATTACAGATAACGACCTTGGAGAGTTTACTGGATTCACGCAAAGGAGCGGGTTCTGTGAATATCCTCTTTATCTGTTCAATGTAGACAAGCTTAGGGAACTGTGTCCGGATGGAATGGATAAGTATGAGGCGAATATTGGAATGACAAGAAAGCCGGAGAAAAAGGATTTATCAAGATAGGAGGAAGCGACAATGGTAATCGAAGTAAACAAGGATATTGACCGCTATCAGGAATCGGTTGCGATGGGACTTACTGCAAGGCAGCTTATATTTTCCATTGCAAGTGTAGTGGTTGGTGGCGGTATTGTCCTTCTTCTTTACAAATATATCGGTCTTACTGGTTCTGCTTATGTGGCAATTCCATGTGTGGCACCGATTGCTCTTGGCGGATTCTATTCCTTTAACGGGATGAATTTCTACGAGTATATGGGAAAGAAACTGCATTTTATGTTTGGTAACAGGGCACTTACCTATGTATCAACAGAGGGAGAGCCTGCAATAAAGCAGTTAGAAGCAGAACAGAATGAACAGGTAAAGAAGAAAGGCAGAAAGGCTGAACCGGAGACTGTAACAGCTGATTCGGCTGTAAAGAAGCAGGAGGAGTTTGAAGCAATGAAGAAAAAGACGAGAAACATGCTGTTTGGACTTGTCGCAGTCATCGTGGCGGCAGTAGCAGGCATTGCAGTATATAAGGCAATGCATTAGAAACGAATAGTATCTGACCGAAAGGTCGGGAACACAGCCCGCAGGGTGAAGTTCCCGGCGGGCTTTCATTATAAGAAAGCGAGGTTAGAGACATGGGTTTATTTACAGACGGATTTAAGTTATTAAAGAAGGCGAGTGAGCCTTTGTATAAGACACCTAAATCCATTCAGGAAACCATAGAGATTATGGCGGTGGCTGAAAACGGCATTTTTGAAGTAAGCAGGAATAAGTATTCCAAGTGTTACCGCTTTCAGGACATCAATTACACAACGGCAACGGAGGATGAGCAGATCGGCATTTTTGAAAGATACTGCAAATTCTTAAATTCGCTGGACTGTAATTATAAGATTACGATTAACAATAAGAACAAAAATATGGAGGACCTCCGTGATAAGGTTCTTATTACAGAGAAAAACGATGGCTTCAATAATTACCGAAGAATCTACAATGACATTATTGAGGAGAAGATTATTGAGGGCAGACAGGGGATTGAACAGGAAAGATACCTGACGATCACGATTGAGAGAAAGAACTTTGAGGAGGCAAAGGCACAGTTTGCCACACTTGAGGCAACAATACACAAGGCTTTCATTGAACTGGGGGCGGAGATTGTGCCGCTTAACGGCAATGAAAGGCTGAAAGTGCTCTATGACTATTACCATCTTGGCGATGAGGGCAGTTTTGATTTTGATATCAAAAAGGCAAAGAAGGTCGGAGCAGATTTTAAGAATGATTTATGTAATGGTATGGTGAAATATTTCCCAGACCATTTTGAGGACGAGAGTAAATACTGCAAGGCACTTTTCATTAAGAAGTATCCCAGCAGTTTATCTGACAGATTTATCAATGAGATTACTTCCCTTCCTGTCCACTCCATTACCAGTATTGATGTAGTGCCTGTGCCAAAGGATTTGACCACAAAGGTGCTTCAGAAGAAATATCTTGGTATTGAGTCGGATATTATCAAGCAGCAGAGAGTCCGTAATAAGAACAATGACTTCTCCACAGAAATCTCTTATGCAAAGAGAACGGAGAAAAAAGAGATTGAGGCAATTATGGATGATGTCCGTGAGAATGACCAGTGTCTTTTCTTTGTAGGAGTTACCATTATCCTTATGGCAGAAAGTAAGAAGGAGCTTGAGAGTGTCTGCGAAACAGTAGAAACAATCGGAAAGCGTAACAGTTGTACGATTGATACACACTACTTAAAGCAGAGGGAAGCACTCAACACGGCACTTCCGATTGGTGTAAGACAGGTGGAAACAATGCGTACCCTTCTTACCCAGTCGCTTGCGGTGCTTATGCCGTTTAATGTGCAGGAACTGAATGACAGCACAGGTAATTATTACGGTATCAACCAGATCAGTAAGAATGTAAATATCGGTAACAGAAAGAAGCTCATCAACGGAAATGGCTTTGTATTCGGAGTGCCGGGTTCCGGCAAATCATTCTTCTGTAAGATGGAAATGGGCAGCGTATTCTTGTCGGGAGATGATGAGATTATCGTCATTGATCCGATGAACGAATATTTTGATATTGCACAGACTTATGGTGGAACCGTGGTAAATATGTCCACATACACGGACAATTATGTAAATCCGCTTGAGATGGATGTGTGGAGTCTTGATCCGAATGATTCAAAGGGAATGATAAGGGAAAAAGGGGAATTTATGCTTGGTCTTTGTGAGCAGTGTATCGGGGACAGCTTAAATTCCAGACAGAAATCAATCATTGACCGCTGCGTGAGAAAGATGTATATCGACATTGCAAGGGGCAGGGAAAAGTATATTCCGGTAATGAGTGACTTCTACGATATCCTTATGGAACAGCCGGAGGACGAAGCAAAGGATATCGCATTGTCTTTGGAACTTTTTGTAAATGGTTCCCTTAATATCTTTAACCACCAGACAAATGTTGATGTAGATAACCGATTCACGGTATATGGTATCAGGGACTTAGGCACGGAGCTTAGTCCTATCACAATGCTTGTTATGATGGAGTCTATTCAAAACAGAATTGTAGAAAACGGGCAGAAGGGCAAGGCAACCTGGCTCTATATTGATGAGTTCCATGTCCTGCTTAATTCGGAGTATTCTGCAAAATATTTACAGCAGCTCTGGAAGAAGGTGAGGAAACAAGGTGGACTGTGCACGGGTATCACCCAGAACGTCGTGGTGCGCCCAGATAGGGCATTGTGTAAAGTAGCGTAGGTGCTACCGCTTATGATAGTGAGCGAATCAACTCACCTTACCGACTTGGTGGAAACACCATACGGGAACATCGCATGGTGAGAAAGGGGTTAGTCACCAAAAGGCTTTAGGTGCGACTGTACTCCAATGATAAGAAGATATGAGGATTAGATTGTATTTATCGAATGTGAGGTTCGAGTTTCTGTTTTTTGCAGATATGGGAATAAGCCTTGAAACCCATGCCATAACACTGTTTTATCATCGACTACGATAAAGCAACTATCATTATGTTATGGGACAGGCGTGAGAACACGTCATAAAGAACTGGAAGCAGGTCCGACAATCTTCGTAAACCTATACACAGTGTTAACTGGGGATTGCCTAAGTCAGGCTCATTTGTCTGATATGGTAACGGAAGCTCCGTAGTAGTCCGAGGGCGTTAATAGCGTCTACATGGCGAAGGGAGCTAGTTAGTAACATCTAAAATTGTAAGAATGAAAGGGAGGAGAAACCTCAATGAAACCAACATCAGAGATTTTAGAGCGTATCGCAAAAAGTTCTAAAGAACACAAAGACGGTGTATTCACAAGGCTGTACAGATATTTGCTACGTGAAGATATTTATTATGCCGCCTATCAAAAACTCTATGCAAACAGAGGTGCAACAACAAAAGGTATTGATGATGATACCGCAGACGGATTCAGCGAATTATATATTAAGGAACTAATCCAGGATTTACAGAATGGAACTTACAGGGCAAATCCCGTAAGGCGTGAATATATCCCGAAGAAAAATGGGAAAAAGCGTCCGTTGGGAATACCGTCCTTTAGGGACAAGCTATTGCAAGAAGCTGTCAGAATGATACTGGAAGCAATCTATGAGCCAGTCTTTCACGACCACTCCCATGGTTTCAGACCAAACAGGAGTTGTCATACAGCATTACGTCAGATTTCCTCTGACTTCACAGGCGTTGTATGGTTTATAGAGGGCGATATAACAGGTTGTTTTGATAATATCGACCACGAAATATTGATTGATATTCTTGCAAGAAAAATCAAAGACAGTAAGTTTCTGAACATTATTCGCCAGTTTCTAAAAGCGGGATATGTGGAGAATTGGAAATATAATAAAACGTACAGCGGTACTCCACAAGGCGGTATTTGTTCTCCGATACTTGCAAATATCTATCTGAATGAATTAGACCAAAAGTTTGAGGAAATCAAGAAAAGATTTGATAAGCCAAGAAAAGCGGAAGAACGAAAAACACCCGAATACAGAGAAATGGATAATGAGATGAAGAAAATATCTTATTGGATTGACCACACAGATGATGTCAATGAAAGGCAAAAATTAATTGACCGATATAAACATCTGAAAAAGGAAATTCATAAGATACCATGCCACCCACAGACAAACAAGAAATTTACGTTTGTGCGTTATGCCGACGATTGGTTGGTAGGAGTGTGCGGAACAAAGGAAGAGTGCATTGCACTCAAAGCGGAAATAGCGGAATTTCTGAATAATGAACTGAAATTGACACTTAGTGAAGAAAAAACGCTGATAACACATAGCTCTGAAAAGGTACGCTTCTTAGGATATGATATTTGTGTCCGAAGAAGTCAGGAAATAAAGGGCTATAAGATGAAAAACGGAAAGTGGCGTAAGTCACGTTCCTTACACCTCAAAGTTGCTCTTACAATTCCTCATACGGAAAAGATAGAGAAATTTATGTTTGCAAAGAAAGCCATTATTCAGACAGAAGATGGCAAATTTAAGCCAGTCCACAGAACAGCACTTTTAAATCAGTCCGACAGTGAGATAGTGGAACAGTACAATGCAGAAATGAGAGGATTGTTGAATTATTATAATTTAGCGGTTGATTACCATACCCTTGATTATTTCTGTTATTTAATGGAATATAGCTGTTTGAAAACGATAGCCAATAAGCATAAATCTACAATTCACAAAATTATCAGACAGTACAAGGACGGAAAAACATGGTCTGTTCCCTATGAAACCAAAGAGGGAACAAAGAGAGTGCGACCTGTAAAAATCGCTGATTGCAAAAGAGGCGAGGCTAGTGACATCGTGTTCCAAAGAACAAAATTCAATTGGAAATCCACAATCAGACAAAGGTTAAATGCTGGCGTTTGTGAACTATGTGGGAAAAAGCATGCAGATTTATATGAGGTGCATGTAGTAAGAAACTTAAACGAATTGGGTAATTCTGATTGGGAATTGACTATGAAAGCTAAGCGCAGAAAAACGTTAGTGGTTTGTAGTGATTGTCATAGAAGAATCCATAAATAAGCGATATGTAAATTACTAATGGGGAGCCGGATACATGGAGACATGTAAGTCCGGTTCCGAGGGAGGGTGTAGGAAACCTGTTGTTTATGCAATAAGGCGCCTTTGCCCTACCCTACGACCTTTTACAGAACTACACCGCCACTACAATGCTTGCAAACTCTGAGTTTGTTGCACTCTTAAAGCAGGCGAATACAGACAGTTCCAAGATGGCAGAGGTTATCGGTGTATCAGAGGCACAGCTTCGTTTCGTAACCAATACTGCATCGGGAATGGGACTTATCAAGTGTGGTTCCGTGGTAATTCCGTTTGATAACCAGATCAGCAAGGACACTGACCTTTACAGACTGTATAACACCAATATCCACGAAAAGATTGCGGAGCAGAAGAAAAGGGAGGCAAAATTTGCTGATTAGAATTGCAATGTATCAGCCATTTGGACTAAGTTCCGGATGGCTACTTTTTTACCTTTTTTAAGGATACAGAAAGAAGGTGGGAACATTGAAGATAAAAAAAGTGGATGACAAGCCTATGGTCATTCACACTAAGAAAAAAGCTAAGATTCATATGCATGAACCGAAGAAGGCTAAAATTAAGGGCAGTAACATTTACACCGTACAGCGTGGTCCGAAAATTGCCAGTGCAAAGATAAATGATACAGGTAAAAAGAAGTCTTATCGTAAGAGTACCATTCATCAGGCAGAGAAGAAAGAAAAGGAACCTTCAAAATTTAAGAGAAATATACGGGAGTCCAATACTTCTATCAAGACGAAGAATACCAATCTTCATATAGCAGGAAGAACGGGAGCACTTGCGGCTGGAGCAGTTACAGAGCAGGTGGAAGGCGGGCAGGAAGTGTCACAGGCAGCTTATCTTGCATATGAAGTAAGCCGTCCGGTTACGGGAACTGCTTCAAGGGGAGCGTCACTTTTCAGAAAGAAAGCGGCAGCCGAAGCAAAGAGGCGTATCAAGAAGGTAGAAACAGGAAAGAAACTGGCAAAAAAGATGGGAAAGAAAGCTGCCAGTGATACGGCAAAAAAGGTTGCCGGTGACACGACAAAGACAGCAGCGAAAGAAACTGCTAAGAACACTGCAAAAGAAACTGCCAAAACTACGGCAAAAGCGGCAACCACAGCGGCAGGTACAGCGGTTGCACCGGGAGCAGGTACAGCAGTCGGCATGGCGGCAGGCTATGCCACAGGTGTATCTATCGAGGCGAAGGATGTGAAAGCAGCGAACCGTAGCAGAAAGATTAAATTTTTTCTGGATAAGATGAAAGAACAGGAAAATCAGACGGACAGTGTTGTAAAACTGGTAAAAGATCTGATTGTAAAAAAGGCAGTTCTTTGGATAAAGGCGGCAGCTCCGATTATCGGACTTGTACTTTTGCTGTTGGTTCTTTTAGTGGTAATCGTTGCAGTTCCGGTTATTGCTGTGATAGCGATTCTTTATAATTCACCATTTGCCTTATTTTTACCGCCGCTGGAGTCAGGAGATACAGTGCAGACAGTTACAAGTGCTTATGTGTCTGAATTTAACCGTGATGTGAATACCAAAGTGAATGAACATACCGGATATGACTTTGGCGAACTGGTGTATGTAGATTATGAGGGAATGGATGAAAATCCAAGTAACTACTACGACATTATGGCGGTCTACATGGTTAAGTATGGTGTAGGCGATACTGCAACAATTATGAATGATATATCAAAGGGGTGGTTGCAGACTGTAGTAAATGATATGTGTTCTTATACTACAAGTAGTGGAACAAAAGATGTGGAGGAAACAGACGCAGATGGCAATGTAACAACTGTTACGAAGTCGGTACTGTATGTAAATGTTACGCTCAAATCATACAGAGATATGATTTCCGTTTATGGATTTAATTCTGATCAGGTAGAAATGCTTGAGCAGATCATGAGTCCTGAGTTTATGGGACAGCTTGGATATGCTGGAAGTGGAAGCGGTGGAGGCGGTGGAAGCCCCGGAGTAAGTTCCATGACAGAGGATGAAATAAATGCAATCCTCAGTGGTATTACAGATAGCAGGCAGAAAGCAGTCTGCTCTTATGCCCTTCACAGAGTGGGTTATCCTTACAGTCAGGAACTAAGAGATAGTGGCAATTATTATGATTGCAGTTCACTTGCGTATTATTCATGGAAGGATGCAGGTGTGAATATCAGTTATGGAGGAGCAACTACAGCAGCGGCAGAAGCACAGGGACTTGATGAAGCAGGAAAGACCGTATCTTATGATGAAATGCAGCCTGGTGATCTTATCTTTTACAGTTTCACAAACAACGGAAGATATAAGAATATCAGCCATGTGGCAGTATATGTCGGCAATGGCAAGGTGGTAGAAGCCCTGAATGAAAGAGTTGGCGTAGTTTACCGTGATGTGGCAAGTGTCGGAAAGATTGTAGTAATTGGCAGACCATAGAAAATTGGCAGAGAGGGCGAAAGTCCTCTCTGGGACAGGAGGTAAGAATGGATTTAAAGGATATGATTCTTGTAATGGAGAATTATAAGGGAACAGAAAGAAATATGCTTATGACTTTGGAAGATTATAAGAAGTTCGTTGCCATTGATGATATGTCAGAGCTTGCAGATCAGATGCTGCTTCTTGGAAGAACGCTTGCGGAAGGTTTTACAGAGTATTACAGGGCAGCAAATGTTACAGTTTTTGCAAAATTCTGTAGAGATGATGTGGAACTGGGACGCTTTTTGCAAGGATATTATAATGATTCAAAGAAATTTTACTTTGATAAGGCAACAAGTTCCCCAGAGTGTATTACAAAGATGGATGAGATTGGAATGACGGATAGAGGCTGGATAGATGACTTTATCCTGCATTATGAAAAATGCGACAGGACATTTGAAAGGGGGCAGACATTTCATAATTTTAATGACCACGATTATATGGTACTTGAAGCATTATCTCCACGCAATCTTGTGGTAATGGATATGAAAAGCGGCTCTCTCACGATTGCTCTTGGAGCAACAGAGTATAAGCGATATCCGAAAGACGAGGAGCCAACTAAGGATAACACAACGATTGGGGTATCGTGGGAGCACGGGATTTATCTTGGTTCCACACTTTCGCAGACCAACTTTAAGGCATATAAAAGAGAATACGGGACACCTGAAAAGATAAAAGATGTTTATGATTACAGGGCGAAACTCAAGCAGAAGTTTTATTTTTATCAGGATTTGTCAAAGGATGATGATATTCCAAAAAATATGCAGAATGATTTCCTGCACCAGATGTATAAGGAATTTGGAACGATAGAGGAGGAATATTTTTATGACAGGCTTGAAGATGGAAAGTATGATGAAGGTTTTAAGGAAAGACAGGTAAAAGAAAAAAAGAGCCGATGAGGAAAAATGGAATTGGAGGCTGATATCGAATGGAAAAAGAATTTGATATTGAGATAAAAGAAGTTCTCTCAAGGGTAGAGACAGTAAAGGCAGAGTCACTTGACGATGCCATAAACAAGGCAATGGATATGTATTATTCAGAACAGATAGTCCTTGATGCGGAGGATATGAAGGGAGTTGATTTTTCGCCATACAGCGAAGAACAGCTCCCTTCTTCATTAAAGGAAAATGGAGGAAAGACACGATGAAAAATGAGCAGACAGCAGTTATTAAGGATATGGAATTTTTATTAAACGAACTTCATAAGGAATGGGAAAGACCGGGAGAGGTAAAATCGTCTGTCAGTATTCCATATGAGAAAGTTGAGGAAATCAGCAGAAAGCTGAATGTGATTGTCTATGAGACACAGCAGTCGGCTGACAGCGACGGACTTGCCTTTAAGCAGAGCATAGCCAAGTCAAAGCAGTGTTATGTGCTTCTCAGGATTATGCGAAAGATTGTAAAAGGAAAGGGCAAATGTGATGGACAGGCGGTTGATGCAGAATTTGTGATTGAGCTTGACGGGGAGGAGTCAAAGCTCTTTAAGGAAATGTTTGCAGAATTACTGAAGTAAAAGGAGGGTGACACATGAGTGTTGATATGAAGGTCAAAGCGATATATGATTCAGAAATCAGCAACATCACCCGTTCTGAAAAGAACTGGAAAGATGTATTAAAAGTTGCTGGTCAGTTATATCGCTATGAATTTGATAATATCGTTATGGTAACAGCTCAGAGATCACCGGAGAAAAGTACCCTTATGGCAGATTATGACACTTGGAAGAAAGTGGGAAGATATGTAAAGCGTGGAGCAAAGGGCTGTGCTATCTTCCCCTCAAGGGCACTTAATCCCCGTATGAGATATATTTTCGATATCAGTGATACAGGCGGAAAGAATGTGAAGCTGACTTGGGATCTGGAGGGGGAAAACCTGAAAAGTTATGCAGACTTTCTGGTATCGGAAGGACAGATGGAGCGGTATAAAAGCGATGACAGAGAATCACTAAAAAATACGTTAAAACAGTTTACAGGAACAAATGTTTGGAATATAATAAAAGAGGAGTTCGGGGATAGAATGTCCGAACTAATGCAGCTATCAGGTAGTGTGATAAAGGAATTCAACGAAAAACGCAAGGGCTTACAGCAGGATAGCGATATGGAGCAGTTAGTATATTCCAGTGTTATGTATGCTGTAGGGACGAGATGTGGATTTGACTTATCTGTGCAAGAACAGGATTTCAGTCAGATTGTAAATATCAAAGATGAGGAGATAGTTTACCGTCTTGGTTCCCTTGTATGCGATGTCTCCTGTAGTGTTCTTAGAGAATTTAGTAGGAATTTACAAACGATTGAGAGCGAAAGGAGAATATCATATGTTAGAAGCAATGACTTACAAGGAAGTGGACGGACTGCTGTATCCGGAGCTGACAATGCCGGACGAGACAGAGGATTTAACGAAGCTGGGCAGATACGGGAGAATGGCAATGAAGTATCTTCTGGAGAACGAACCGGCAAGGTACAAGACACTGATGAGATTCGGGAAGATGTACGAGAAGATGTCGGCAGTAGAGGAGGAAGCAAACCAGCTTTACGATCAGTTGGAGGAACAGTATCTAATGAAGCACAAGCCACAGAATCCGTCATCGACAATGGAGATGTGGAAGATAAGAGAGCAGGCGAAGATGCAGGCAGAGGAAGTAGTGCTCCACCAGATCGTGATGAAGTTTCATTAGAAACACAGGAAGAATTAAATAGAGAGCTTGATGAGATTAACTCATTGGGTGTCAGTAAGGAAGCCGAATATACACAGGCTTCCTTTTTTTTCGACCAAAACGGGCAGGCAAGTTTTGGTGTGAAGCAGCCGGAGGAAACCAGACACAATGAATTTATGCGTCAGTTCGAGGAGGATAAAAAGGCTGCCCTTGCCAGAAAATATAATTACCTTAATCCAAAGAAAGCAGAGAGTGTACCAAGTGAGTATGTAAAAGAGATACTTATGAAAGGAACTGGCTTTGTCGGTGGAAAAGGCAGGGTGTGTGAAATCTATCAGACAGAGATAGACGCAGGAACCAGAGCAAAGCGTATCAAGGCAGAATATGGTCAGGGGGGTGCAAGCTGGCCGCTTGACGGTCTGGGCTTGCACGGGTATGACACATTTCACGGTTCGGGACTTCGTATCCAATGGAAAGATGAAGATGGAGAAGTAGAAGGATACGTTTCGTGGAAGAATGTCGAAAAGGAAATCGGTGTACTTATCCTTACCGGAGAATACCAGTCGGAGACACCTCGTATTGATGAGCTTGCAATGGACGGACTTCGTGAAGATGATGAAGTCATTGACGCAGAGTACCGTGAAGTTGATACGCAGGAGGAGAAATCAGAAATTGATGATTATGCTATTCCTGATGAGCCTGACAGTTATGCTGTAAACAGAAAGGCGGCTGAGTTACGGTATATCAAGCCGATTGATTATGCTGACCGTGTAGCTGCAATGGATAAAGATTTAAGAGATGCCATTGAGATACTTGTGTCAGAATGTAGCTGTTACACACCATTCCGTGCTTTCCTTATGGATGTGGTGCAGTCGGATTTTGCATTTATGCCGAATAAGCTGGAACTGATCTGTGAGATAGCGATGGGAAATGTTCAGGGTGAGAGAAAGGCATATTGCAATAATCAGTATGGACTCACAGAATACACTTTAAGCAGTGCAGATGTGAAAGTAAGCTACAAAAACAGAAATGGAGAGAGGGCAGGGGATACCGTATCATGGCGTGAGGTATATGAAATCTTATCCTATATGGTAAAACAGCCATTTTACTGTGGAGAGGACCAGAAGGCAATCTATCAGACCATAAAAAATAAGATTGACAGGGAAAAGATGAATCCTGTTTACCGCAAGTTCTTTGATATTGAGGACAGTGTGAGAGAAAGCCGTCTTAAAACCAGAGAACGGGCGATTGCATATGGCTTGAATACCAAGATTGACACGGATGGTCGTATAATTTCTGATGAGGATAAGAATGTATCGGCAGATATTCCACAGAAGGATACCGAACCACAGGAGGCTGCCCCTGAAACACCTGCACAGGAAGTAT
The DNA here is from genome assembly GCF_003480745.1 of Clostridium sp. AM27-31LB. Taxonomy (NCBI): domain Bacteria; kingdom Bacillati; phylum Bacillota; class Clostridia; order Eubacteriales; family Clostridiaceae; genus Clostridium; species Clostridium sp. AM27-31LB. Next base: position 58,254 of record NZ_QUJS01000011.1, read on the forward strand.
TACCGCCAGTGGAAGGTCTGCGTGGAAAAGAAAAAACACAAGACCAGACAAAACTCAATTTCCATTATAACCTGTGGGAAACAGAAAAGGGTGGTGCAAAGACCAGATACCAGTGGAACATTGATGCAATCTGTACACTAAAGCAGATTGAAGCAGAAAACAGACTTGCAACACAGGAGGAGCAGACTGTTTTATCAAAGTTTGTCGGCTGGGGAGGCTTGTCACAGGCATTTGATGAGAATAATGCTGCGTGGAGCAAAGAGTATGCAGAACTGAAAGAGCTTCTTTCCGATGAGGAATACAGTGCGGCAAGAGCAACTGTAAATAATGCCTTTTACACTTCGCCGGAGATTGCAACGTGTATCAATTCAGCCCTTGTGCAGTTTGGGTTTAAAGGCGGAAATGTCTTGGAGCCGTCTATGGGTATCGGTAATTTCTTCGGAAGTATGCCAGCACCAATGCAGCAAAGCAGGCTGTACGGAGTGGAGCTGGACAGCATATCGGGAAGAATAGCAAAACAGCTTTACCAGAATGCCAATATCAGTATTACAGGATTTGAAAACACCACATATCCGGATAACTTCTTTGATGTTGTTATGGGAAATGTGCCATTTGGAGATTATAAGATATTCGATCCAAAGTACAACAAGTATAACTTCCGTATTCACGATTATTTTCTGGCAAAAGCACTCGATCAGGCAAGACCGGGAGGTATGGTTGCAGTGATTACCACAAAGGGAACACTGGATAAGAGCAATCCGACTACACGAAAGTATCTGGCTGAGAGGGCAGAACTTGTGGGAGCAATCCGACTTCCGAATACTGCATTTAAGGATAATGCAGGAACTGAGGTGACTGCGGACATTCTTTTTTTACAGAAAAGAGAGCGAAAAATTGATATAGAGCCTGACTGGGTACATCTTGGTGTCACAGGTGATGGCATAGCAGTCAATTCCTATTTTGCAGAGCACCCGGAGATGATGCTTGGTACAATGCAGTATGATACAAGGATGTTCGGACAGGACAGCAAATATACCGTCTGTGTGAATAATGATGAGAACTTCAATCTGTATGAAGCACTCAATAAGGCAATCAGTAACATCAAAGCACAGATGACAGATTTTGAGAGACTGGCAGATAATGAGGAACAGACAGAGGAAGTCATTCCCGCTGATCCGGATGTCAGAAATTATACTTACACATTCTTTGAAGGAAAACTTTACTACAGGGAAAATTCAGAGATGGTAAGGCAGAAAGTATCACCGACAGCGGAGGGGCGTATTAAGAGCCTTGATGAAATCAGACAGATAACAAGAGAGCTGATTGATATCCAGATGGAGGGCTGTAGTGATGAGGAGCTTGCAGACAAACAGCAGCTTTTGAATGTAAAATATGATAAATTCGTTGGAAAGTATGGAGCAATCACTTCCAAAGCAAACCGTACAGCGTTCAGGGATGACAGCGATTATCCGCTTCTTTGCAGTCTGGAAGAAGTAAATGAGGACGGGGAGGTGAAGAAGGCTGATATGTTTTATAAGCAGACGATTAAAGCAAAGTCCGTGGTGGACAGGGTAGAAACTGCAGTTGAGGCTCTTAATGTATCGGTCAATGAGTTTGGATATGTAAATATTCCTTATATGCTCTCCATTTATGAAACAGACAGGGATACTCTCATAAAGGAACTCGATGGAATTATTTTTCTTAATCCTGACCGTTACAATGAAAATAACCCGGACGCAGGCTGGGAGACAGCAGATGAATATCTGTCAGGCAATGTAAGGGATAAGCTGCGTGTTGCAAAGGCAATGGCGGCTGATACCGACGATCCACAGGCAGAAAGATTTGCCGCCAATGCCGCAGCCTTAGAGAAAGTTCAGCCGGAATGGATTGAAGCCTCGGATATAGATGTAAAGATTGGTACAACTTGGATTGAACCGCTTGATTATGAACAGTTTATCTATGAGCTGCTTAATACACCAAAAAGGGCAAGGGCAATCAGAACGGAGTATTATAATTCCGGTATTCAGGTACACTTGAATAAAATGAGTATGGAATGGTTCATTGAGAACAAAAGTATGGATAAACATTCCGTGGCGGCAACGAAAACCTATGGTACAAGCCGGATGGATGCTTATTCTATTTTTGAGGATACCCTGAACTTAAAAACGGTCACTGTCAGGGACAGGATTGATGATGGTGAGGGCAAGTACCATTATGAAGTCAACAAAAATGAGACAATGCTTGCAAGGGAAAAGCAAAATATGATCAAGGAGAAGTTCAAGGAATGGTTATTTGCAGAACCGGAACGCCGACAGAAGTATGTGGAATATTATAATGAAACCTTCAATAATATCCGCCTGCGTGAGTATGACGGAAGCCATTTGCAATTTCCGGGAATGAACCCTGAGATTGAATTAAAGCCGCACCAGAAAAATGCGGTGGCACGAATCCTTATGGGAGGAAATACCCTGCTTGCCCACTGTGTCGGTGCCGGAAAGTCCTTTGAAATGATGGCTGCGTGTATGGAGCAGAAAAGGCTCGGACTTGCCAATAAGACAATTATGGTAGTGCCAAAGCCGCTTATCGGGCAGACAGCAAGTGAATTTTTAAGGCTTTACCCGTCAGCAAACATCTTGGTTGCAACGGAGCGTGATTTTGAAAAGAGCCGAAGAAAGCAGTTTGTATCAAGGATTGCGACAGGCGATTATGACTGCATCATTATGTCGCACTCGCAATTTGAGAAAATTCCAATTTCGGCAGAGAGAAAGGAGCGAATGCTTAATGAACAGATAAATGAGATCACCTATGCGATTGATGATATGAAGGAGCGGAACGGGGAACGCTGGACCGTAAAGCAGATGGAAAGCCAGAAGAAAAAGCTGGAGGAACAGCTTAAATCCCTGACCGATGAGAGCAGGAAAGATGACCTCATTACCTTTGAGGAGCTGGGTGTTGACTCTATTATGGTAGACGAAGCACACAATTTTAAGAACCTTGCCACATTTTCAAAGATGAATAATGTGGCGGGAATCAGCAGTAGTGGGGCTAAAAAGTCAACGGATATGCAGCTTAAATGCCAGTATTTATCAGAGATAAATGATGGCAGGGGAATTGTATTTGCAACAGGTACACCGATAAGCAACACAATGTGTGAGATGTATGTTATGCAGCTTTATTTGCAGAAATCGGCACTTGAGGAGATGGGAATTCATCATTTCGACTCGTGGGCGGCTAACTTCGGAGAAGTAACAACGGCACTGGAGCTTACGGTTGAGGGCAGTGGTTTCCGTTTCAAGAGCAGGTTCAATAAGTTTACCAATCTGCCGGAACTTATGAACATCTTCCGTGAGGTTGCTGATGTGCAGACAGCGGATATGCTTGACCTTGATGTGCCTGCACTCCGTGGCGGCAAGCCTATTATCGTGGAGTCGGAGCCGGACTGGTATGTGAAGCAGGTAATGGAAGAATTTGTTGTAAGGGCAGAAAGGATAAGGGGCGGGGGTGTTGATCCAAGTGTTGACAACTTCTTAAAGATTACGCACGAAGCAAGACTTCTTGGAACAGACGCAAGACTGATTGATAAGGACGCACCGAACAACCCGGACGGAAAGCTCAATAAGGTAGCGGAAAATGTCTGGAAAGAATATGTAAAAGGAAATGCTGATGGTCATATAGGCTGTCAGCTTATTTTTTCGGATATTGGAACACCGGGACCGGACAAGGACTTTACGATTTATGATTATCTGAAGGAGTCACTTATCAAGTATGGTATCCCTGCGGAGGAGATAGCATTTATTCACGATGCAAAAACAGACGCACAGAGGGATGCACTCTTTAAGGAAATGAGGACAGGTAAGAAAAAAGTCCTTATCGGTTCGACAGATAAGTGCGGAACCGGAGTTAATGTACAGACACACCTTGTTGCAATGCACCATGTCGATTGCCCGTGGAAGCCTTCTTCCATTGAACAGAGGGAAGGCAGAGGTATCCGACAGGGAAATAAAAACGATGAGGTGGCAATCTACCGATATGTTACAAAACAAACCTTTGATGCATACAACTGGTCACTTGTGGAAAACAAGCAGCGTTTCATCAGTCAGGTTATGACAAGCAAGGCAGTGAGCCGAAGCTGTGAGGACATTGATGAGGCAACACTTTCTTATGCGGAGATTAAGGCGGTTGCTACAGGCAACCCTTTAATCAGGGAAAAGATGGAGGTTGACAATGATGTCCAGAGATTAAAGCTCTTAAAGGCGTCTTATGATAATCAGAGATACGGATTGCAGGATAATTTTATGATCAAGTATCCAAAACTCATCAAAACTGCGACAGAGAAACTTGCCAATGTCAGGGAGGATATAAAGGCAAGGGATAAGGAATTGATTGATAACCCGGATTTTGCCATTACCATAGGCAATGCAACTTATACAGAGCGAGTGGATGGTGGAACCGTAATGCTTGAAGCAATCAGCAAATGTAAGACAGGCGAAACCACTCCAGTCGGTAAGTTCCACGGCTTTGAGCTTCTGGTGGAAAAGAATTTCCTCAGTATCAACTATATGGTGCTTCGTGGAAAGACGGAATACAAGGCAGAACTTTCCACAAGTCCGGTGGGAAGTATGGTAAAGCTGGAGAACCTGTTCAACGGACTTCACGAAAATGTTGATTTTCTGGAAAAGAAGGTTGAACAGTACCAGAATGATCTTGAGGCTTCAAAGGCGGAGTATGACAAGCCGTTTGCATATAGTGCAGAACTGGAAGAAAAACTTGCAAGGCAGTATGAATTAAATGCCCAGCTTGACCTTGAGAATGCAAAAGCTATGGACGCAGATCTTGGGGGACCGGACGAAGAAAAGTCTGAGGACAGAATAGAAAATGCGGGCATTGTTGCAGAGGATAAGGGAATCTATATGCCAGACAGAAACAGGAAAAGATAGGAGTGAAACTCTATGAGCATAAGGAAAGTGGTCACAGGACTACTGATTACAGCAGGGATTGCCATTATGGCAGTCCCTTTTTTCTGGGGTACAACCGGAGAGAGAAACACGAACCAGCTCATAAATGAATTTGAGCAGACATTGGAGGAGAAGCAAGATGAAAGGTCAGAGGTTGAGAAAGAGCAAACCACCGTTAGTAAAGAGGAGGAAGCCATTCTTAAAGAAGGCAGTGTCATCGGCATTATTGAGATACCGGGCATAGATATCAGATACCCGGTAATGGAAGAAACCGGAAGTGAAATGCTGAATGCCGGGACAGGGAACAATGCGTTTTGTTGTCAGGTGCAGATATAAGGAGGCGGCAGATGAATAAGAGATACCGACTGGGGGAGATAGAAGAAGCAGTATCGGAAATGGAGGAGCTGATCGACACTCAGGACGATATTGCAGAGATTGATGATGACTTTCAGATTGTCGTAAGCGGCTGGTCTGTGTATGTCGAAAGCCTGAATCTGACACTCAGACAGGGAGTTGCCTGTATCTGGGATACGGAGGCAGGATTATTTATGCCTGATTTTGATGTGACTATCGTGTATGAGGGAAACATCGAAACACAGGAATGGCTCTACTATGAGCAGGACGGAATGGTTGTTACACTTGGCAACTGGTTAAATGGCAGATTGTCTTGTGAACAGATAGAACAGCTTTGGTGTGAGCTTATCATACCAGAAAACAATGATAATTCAGAAGTATAAGAAAGAGAGGAACAGCGTATGAAGTATTCAATTAAGGTAAACGAGGTAAGAGCAAAAGATGGCAGCAATATCAAGGGTTTTGCGACCGTGGTATTTGGTGATTCATTCAAGATTACCAATATCGCAATCCTTGAAAATAAGGAAAAGGGAGAGCTTTTTGTATCAATGCCAAGATACCGTTCCAATGAGCGTGATGAGAAAAACAGCGTGATTTATAAGGATGTATGCAATCCTATCACGGCAGAGTTTCGTGAGGAACTCTATACTAATATCCTTGAGGCTTATGTAAAAATCAGGGAGCCGGAGAAAGCAGAAACACAGACACAGGGAAAAACTCAGGAAATGCCGGAGTTTTCTGTGACGGTAACACCTTATGAAAGGGAAGGCAGTAATATCAAGGGACTTGCCCGTATTTACTTTGAAAACAGCTTCATTGTAAATAATGTAAACATCCTTCAGGGCAAAGAGAAAATCTTTGTATCAATGCCTTCTTATAAAACAAAGCAGGTGGACGAGCACGGCAAACCGATTTATCAGGATGTCTGCTATCCGGTCACAAAGGATTTCAGGGAGAAGCTCTATAATGAGATTATTGCAGAATATGAGAAAGCAAAGGATAAGAGCAACGAAAAAGCAAGGGAGAATGCCGGACAGAACCACGGAAATCCCGACAGGGATAAAAAGGATACACCTTTTCGATAATTAAGGCTAAGGGGCGGCATATGCTGCCCCGTTTATAAGGAGGAAAAGCAGATGGAAGCAGAAAAGACACTTACTAATGAGGAGATCATAAGAGAACTTCTCGATTTATTAAAAAAGAATACTATGAAAGAACAGGCAAATGATGTATTTGAGATATGCACCTATGTGGATGGTCTGGAAAAAAAGATTGTGTCTATGACAGAAGAACTTACCAGTATGCAGGACCAGATCAAGAAAATGCAGGAAGATACCCTTATCAATAATGCAAAAAAAGCATTAACAGAAGCACAGGAGCGACTCAATGCCAGATGTGAGCAGATAAAGTCACAGGTATCTGAGATAAAGGTACAGGTAAAATCTACTGCCAAGAATATTGTTGATGAAACAAAGGCAAAGGGCAGGGCGGCACTTTACAGGGTGACAGAATTTGTAGGAATTAAGAAAAGACTTCTCAATGTCAGAACAGTGGTAAAAGATACGATTGTATCTACAGACAGGGATATTGCAAGGACAGCACTTCTTGCAAAGGGACTCCGAAAAGCCGGGCAGACCGTAAACAATGCGTTCCGTACCTTTGCAGATAAGCCGGAGGTGGATTATTCACAGAAAGAACAGAAACACCATCTCACAAAGGCTGTACTTGCCCCTATGAAAGCAGTGAGAAAACTGCTTGTATCAATGGAGATGCATCTGGACGCCTCGATTGATAAGCTGGATAATCTGGATATGACTGTGCAGTTTGATAAGGAAAAGCGTATGGAGCACACAAAGGATAAGGAACAGAAAGCACCGGATACAGAAAGAGAGGTCATCTACTCACCGATGGTAGCTGAACCACAGGAGTACAAGTATAATGCAGATGCTTTTGAGGCAAGAAAGACATCGGAAGCAAAGCAGGAAACGGTGGGGAAGGAGCTGCCAAAAGTCAGGGAAGATAAAGCCAGATAAGTTTAGGGGCGTGGGAGTAAAATCCTGCGTCCTTTTTATTTGTCTGAAACAGTTTATGATCTGGAGGATGTTTCAAGAAATAACCAGAATGGACTAAAAACAATAGATTTATTTGCTTTGTAAAAAATACCTTGATTGAACTTTAGGGTTGATTTATGGGTGATTCAAGGGGATTTTTTATTTGGATGGTCATTTTCTGCAAAGACAGGTCATTTTCGCAAGGTACATTGTAAATACGATTTGAATTTGCTATTGTAAAATTGAAATTTTAATTACTTTATCAATAATTTAGTGGAAAGGTGGGAAACAAAATGGTAAAAAGAAAACTTTTAGCAATGTTAATGGCAGCAGCGGTTTTTTTTACAGTAGGTATTAGTAGCAGTATGAATGTTCAAGCAACAGAAAATGATGAAAGTGTAGCTCCTGTAACTACATTTGAGAATTTTGAAAAAGAAGAAATCGAGATACCGACAGTTGAAGTGCCGGAAATTACTTATAATGCTGAAGGAAATAAAAAATGTGAACAGACCTTTTTCTTTGAAGGGATTCAGACATTGGATACGAATGATGAGGAGGACAATACTGATCCGAATAATGCGGTAGAGATACTGAATGGTGAAAAGAAAACAAATTCGTTAATAACAGACGAGTTTCGTTGGTATCATTTTACCATACAACAATTAAGCAAATTAACGATATATTTAGAAATGGACGATACAATTGATGCAGATTTATATTTGCTTAGTTTAAATGCTGATAGTGGAGAATTGTCGATCATAGGAAACAGTTTGAACGAAGGAACTGGAGTTGATGAGGCAATCGCTGGAAAGATTGAAGCAGGAACTTATTTTATTGCGGTAAGAGGGTATGAAGGCAGCGGCAATTTTTCATTAGGTCTTTATACCAGTACAAGAGATGTGGACTATGAGTTTAATGATTCTCCTTCAACTGCAACGGAAGTTTCAGGTGTGTTTGATTTAAATGGAACATGCGGTGTTATTGACAGTCCATATGATGTTGATTTTTATAAGATTACTCTTTCAGAGGCTAGTGCTGTAAGGTTCGAATTAAAATATACTTCAGATAAGTATGCGGTCTATTATTATTCTGGCGATGCACTGTATGCAGTCAAGGATAATCTATACGCATTAGATGAAGGAACTCATTATTTTGTTGTTTTAAGTACGGATGGCAGTTATTCGGCAACAAGAGGTTATACCTTATATATACATAATATTGCGCCAATATCAACAGATACAACTGCAAAATTCTACGCCGTTTGTGATAGGGCAAATATAGTTTTTCAATTTAATGCCGCCAGAACAAATTTTTATGTAAATGGAAATGAGATAGATTTCTCATATTCTTACAAGAGAAGTTCAAGCTCGGTAAATTATGATATTTCTTTGAGAAGAACATCAAATTTTAATGTTTGTCTTTTACAAACAGAAGGAACATCACTGCCATTAGAATATCAGCAGGTAATTCCTGATGCGGTATATGTTTTAAACTCATCATTTTCAGGAATAAAAGATAAGTATGTTTTAACATTATCGGTATTTGACTGGAGTACGCCTTGTTATTGGATTCATGTTAGAGGGACAGGAAGTTCCAGTGACATGACATGCTGGAAAGATTTGAACATGGCAAATTTATATATTGATCCGGATACAGGTAAAGTGATAGATATTGAATGGTACAATTATTTTTATGAGAACTTAAATTATAGACTTTCCTTTACCAGACCTTATACCATGAAATATTATTATCCTTATTGGAATGGAAAAGAACCAAATGGAGGAGATGATTGATGATAAGGGTAGGAGAACGTGTTGCAGATATCCATATGGGTAGTGAGCTGAAACAGCGGAAGATAGGACATTCAGATGAAGTAGATGGGGGAAATCAGGAAAACACATATATACATAATAGTTTTGCCTTAGACGCTGGTTATGCAAATTATATCAGAGAAACGGTGCCTAAAACTGTTTGGTCAAATGATTATCTTCGAGAATTATGGGATGAAAATGCTAAATATTTAAAGAGTATCCGTGAAAGTAAAAATGGGTATGGTTTCGATGATATTGGAATGGGAGCTGCATATGCCTATTCTACTATGTATCAAAAAATTGTAGAAGGATACAGTAATGGAACAAGAGAAGTGTATGTATGCGATGATTCAGAGAGTGGAAAAAGACGTTTGCTGTCAATGGATGAAGAATTGGAAAAGCTAAATAAAGGTTTTGAGGAATTGATAAAATGGGATAAAATGGTTGCCAAAAGTCAAAAGCAAAATGCAGAAAATAAGCAGAAATTTCAGAATATAAAATTGAATGAATCGTTTGATACTTTTGATATAAATCAGGCATGTGACTATATTCAAGATTCTTATTTAGAGTTCCGTTCACTTTATCTGGAGCAATATGAAAAAACGGAAGGAAATATAGATATAAAGTCTTTGTTTTCTTCTGTTTTAAGAAGCGGAAATCAGGATATGCATAAATATTGTGAATTTCTGTTTGAAAAAATTGGGTTTATTGTTTAATGCGGGCATTAAAATGTTTGAGAAATATTGAAATAATAAGGAGGTATTTTCCTTTATTTGGACGTTTTCTGCAAAAATAGGTCACTTTCTGCAATGCTGATTGAAAAGTATAGATTTCATGTTATATTAAAACGGTAGACGCTAAAATGTTCCTGATGTGCTATGGAAAGGTTTTAATAACTAAGAAAAGGAGGGATAGAATATGTCAGTGGCGATAAATTCAAATTATTATGCAGGATACGCTATGAATTCAGCCAATAAGTTTAAAAATGTATCAGACTATTCAAAGTATTTGACTAACAAGTATAAATGTTTGACTCCATGCAAAAATGCTTCTGTATTGATTGACGGAAGTGTAATGCGAAAGGCATGTGGAGATGAAAAAACTGCGAAATGGCTTGAGGAAAATTTAGCAATTATGCCAGATGTTATACGAAATGCACAGAAGGCGGCAATAAGTCATGGTAGTAAACTGATATCAGTGGAGTTTAAGTTTACGAATAATGGAACCGAAATGACAACCTGTGGCATTTTTGGAGAGACTGGTACGGATTCAGAAATTGACAAATGGCTGGAGAAAATGAAAGAGGATAAAGAAAAAGAAGATAAAAAAACAGAAAATATGATTGCTGTAGAAGCGACAACTAAAAATAAGGTAGGTTTTGATACATATGCATAGTATCAATTTCTATAATTTTGAAGAAAGGAGGAGTTCCATATGAAATTAGGGAAGAAAACAAAGACTGAAAAAGGAACATTTATGGCATATGCTTCTTGTTCATGTACTTGCTTCTGCGTATGTAAGTGCCAGAACTGTCATTCTATCGGGGAAGCGAACGGCACACAGATCGCTAATGACGCTCAGTATAATACAACTGGCGTGACCAACAGGGGACCTATTTTATTATTGAATAACTGATGCCAAGTATACAGCGGGAAAGCCTTGTCGAATTTAATTTTTCGTACAAGGCTTTCTTGTCGAGGAGAGGAATGTAATAATGAAGATTAAAAAACCTAACATACATATTTTTGTTGAACATAAAAAATATTACTTATATGATGTGAATATAAATGCAGTTGTTACTATTCCATATGAATTGTATGAATTTTTTTCATTATGGGGAAAAGAAGATGAAAAAGAAATTACAGCAGACATTGAAGAAGATATTAGTTTTCTTATGGAACAGGGTTTCTTAACAGAAAAAAAGAAAATTAGTTCAATAAAACATTATGAAACAGATACTTTAAAAGACCTGTATATGTATAATATGGGTAATGTGATTTTGCAAGTTACACAAAATTGTAATTTGAGATGTGAATATTGTGTTTATTCAGGAAGTTATATTAATCGTGTCCATACGAATAAAAGAATGTCTTTTGAAACAGCGGTAAAAACAATAGACTTTTTGGCAGCACATTCGTTAAATTGCAATGAGGTATCAATAGGATTTTATGGTGGAGAACCTTTATTGGAAATTGAATTGATTAAAAAGGCAGTATCGTATGCAAAAGAAGTTTTCGGTGAAAAAAAGATAAACTTTAATATGACAACAAATGCCACTTTACTGAATATGGATATTGCAGACTTTTTGGTTCAAAATGATTTTAATATTACAATCAGCTTGGATGGTCCGCGAAATATTCATAATAAAAATCGTATATTTGCCAATAGCAATAAAGGGACATTTGACTTAATTATGGAAAATATAGCTTTGATTAGAGAGAAGTATCCTTTTTTCGATAAAAAAATTTCTTTTAATGCAGTGATAGATTTAAAGCAAAATGTATCTTGTACAAATGAATTTTTCTTAAATTATGATACAGTAAAAGGATTAAATGTAAATGGGACATTTATCAATCCCGTTAATAGAAAGGAAATCTTAGATTTTGATCCGGAACTAAACGCAATTTCTAATTATGAAGTTTTTAAAGTTTTCTTGTATGCATGTGATAGTGATCTTTTTAGTGAATATAAACCCACTTTGTATGAGAGCGAAATTGCTTCAATTAAACAGGCTATGTGTGAAAGATACATAGGTGTAGAAGGGTATGAAGATATAATAAGTCCTGGAGGGCAATGCCTGCCAGGAATTCAACGTTTTTTTGTTACGGCAGATGGAAAATTTTTTCCTTGTGAGAGAGTAGATGAAACATCAGAAGAATTATGCATTGGCGATTTACAGCAAGGTATAAATATTGATAATGCTATTAAAATACTTAATGTAGCAGATGTGACAAGCAGACAATGTATAGAGTGCTGGTGCTATAAGATGTGTTACCAATGTATTTCTAAAGCGCAGGAAGATGGAAGGATTAATGCAGAAGCTCGGTTAAAATGGTGTCAACAGACAAGAGCAGGTGTAGAAGGAACAATAAAAGACTATATTATATTGAAAAAATATGGGTGTAAATTTGAGGAGGCTTAGTATGAAGTACGCTGTTTATCCGTATACGTTAGATAATTTATATTTGAGCAAAGTAAGCGAAAATTTGTTGAAAAGTGATATATCATATATAGTACCGGGAGGAAAAGTATCAGAAGTCTATAACAGTGGCGTTTCCATGATATATTCAATGGCAAATATAATGAGTATGCAGGAAGTTGATTTTGATAAAGTCATAATTGTAGATAGCAATATGGTAAGTTATGAAGAATACGATAATGCAATAAAAGTTTTTTTAGAAAAAAATGTCAGGATCATTTTGGCAACAGGAATTTATGATGAAATTTTATATGGCAAACATTCTCAAAAAAGGATAGAAATTTGCAAAGGTAATGAAATTGTAATTGATAGTATAGTACATAAGAATAAGCAGGAAATAGAAGTGCCAATTATTAGCGTCATGGGGGTTGGATATAATGTATCTAAATTTGATGTTCAACTTTATTTAAGAGAAATGTTTCTAAAAAAAGGATATAAAGTAGCTCAAATCGGAACAAAAAAGATAAGTAATATAATGGGGTTTTATTCAATTCCGGATTTTATGTATAATAATAGGTTTTCAGGTGAAGAAACCATATTAAGATTTAATGAGTTTGTAAAAAAAGTCGAAGATAAGGAAAAACCGGATATTATTATAATTGGCGTACCAGGACCAATATTACCATTAAACAAAAAACATCTTTTTTCATTTGGAATAAGGGCATATGAAATATATCAGGCAGTAGATGTTGATTATTGTATACTTAATTTATTGAGTGGGGAATATAGTGATCAGTTTGAGACGGAAATGAAAAACGTTTGTAAATATAGATATAATGTAGACATAGATGACTTTTTTGTTTCTAATTTTTCTATAGTTTCAAATTCTTTGTATTCAAGTGAATTGAAATATGTATATGTACAAATGAATGCTTTGCCCAAAAGTAAAAATTTTTTTAATGCTGATGATTTAAAAGATGAAAGATGGTTTAATAAAATTGAAGCAAGATTAAAAAAATATTCAATGTTTGAGCAGTTCTAGGGAGGTGGATAAAACTGCATGAGAGAAGATATAAAGTTGTGGATAAAACAATTTGCATTGGAAAGTACTGGTATACATATAGATGAAACGATTAGCCTTCTTGATCCTAGAAATGGATTAATGCCGAGGGATTTAATTGTACTTTTCTTTGAATTGCAAAAACATTATAAAATAAAGTTTGTAGAGCAGGATATAATTGCAAATAGATTTGACTATTTGGATAATATTGTTAAAGCTGTTGAGGATAAATTGAAATAGTACAAATAATTTATTAGAATTCTGTATTTGATAAAAGTCAGGGAAGATAAAGCCAGATAAGTTTAGGGGGCGTGGGAGTAAAATCCTGCGTCCTTTTTATCTGTTTTGTTTTAATAGCAGGCAAAAAATGGCGAAAATATAAAAAAATGCAAGAAATGGCGAGTAATTTATCGAGGAATAAGTTATCCTTTGAGTAAGATAGATGGACTGTGGTTATGTATAAAATTTTGCAAGTAATAAATTTTATACGAAAAAAACACAGAAAGGGGTTGCATATATGCAGGCTGATACATATAATCTCGACAGACAGACAGACAGACAGACAGACAGACAGACAGACAGACAGACAGACAGACAGACAGACAGACAGACAGACAGACAGACAGACAGACAGGATAAGTCTGTTTTCTTTTGGCATGATCTGATTGTATATGGCACATTTTGGTTATGCGTTAGTGCATAATTGAAATGTGCCTTTTATATTGAAACCACCTTGATGTACGGTCATATATTGACTTGTATATATACATATTGATGGGACAACAAAGAACCATTTTATCCATTAGGAAGGAGACAAGACAAATGTTTAAGAAACTTAACAAAATGAAGATTGGTGCACGACTGAAAAAATCTTTCAGACAGATTATTCTCATTTTTGGAATATTATCAGCACTGGTTGTAGTGATTATGCTTTATACGATAAACAACTATGGAACGATACTGGATAATTATGCGTATCCACAGGGAGACATTGCTATGGCAATGAATGAATCAGCGGAAGTAAGGGCTGCCTCAAGAGGTATTGTAGGTTATGATTCAGATAGTCTCATTGAAAGTATGAAAGAACAGCATGAACAGGCTGTTAAATCGTTTGAGGAATATTTGGAAAAAATACGTCCAACAATGATAACAAAAGAAGGAACTGCCTGCATGGACGCTATTGATAAAGCATGGGCAGAGTATAAAGAAGTGGATGCAAAAGTAATTGAGGTAGGTGCAACGACTGATACTGCTAAATCGTTACAGGCTCAACAGATGATGACCGATGAAGCAGCACCAAAATATCAGGCTTTGGATGATGCATTACAGAAATTAATGAGTTTGAATATTTCACTTGGAAACGCTAAACGTGCACAGTTGAGAACGGTTATGATAGCTGCATTGACAATTATAATAATTGTAATTGCAGTATCAACGATTTATTCAAACAGTCTTTCCGTTGCAATATCAAAGAGCATTGAAAAACCATTAAATGAATTAAAGGACAGATTTATTACATTTGCAGAGGGTGACATAGATTCTCCACTTCCAACGGTTGAGTCTGAGGATGAAATTAAGGAACTTGTGTCTGGTGTATCTGCAATGTCAGACAGAATCAGAGTTATCATTAAAGATTCTGGCAGAATGTTAAATGAAATGTCAGAAGGTAATTTTGCGATTGATACAGAGTGTGAGGAAGTATATACAGGAGCATTTACCGATTTGCTGACAGGCATAAGAAAAATGAATGAGGAGATTGATACAACTGTAAGAGGGGTAGATGATGCATCGGGGCAGGTTCTTACAGGTTCCACAAATCTTGCAGAAGCGGCACAGTCTTTAGCAGAAGGCGCAACGGATCAGGCGGCATCGGTTGAGGAAATGCAGGCAACTATCAATGAACTTACAAGCGGAATAAAAACAACAGCAGAAGAATTGGGAACAGCTTACGATGAAGCCTATAAGTATGCGGAGATTGCAGAAGGCAGTCGTGGAGATATGGAAGTATTAGTGCAGGCTATGTCACGCATAAATGAAACCTCTGAGAAGATAGGAGCAATTATCACACAGATTGAAGATATTGCAAGCCAGACAAATCTTCTTTCATTAAATGCTTCGATTGAAGCAGCAAGAGCCGGAGAAGCCGGAAAAGGTTTTGCTGTTGTTGCGGATCAGATCAGAAACCTTGCAGAACAGAGTGCAAAATCAGCGGTGGATTCAAAAGCACTTATTGAAGCGGCTATTCATGAGGTTGGAGATGGAAATATGTATGCAGAGAAAGCCTCAACTTCATTGAGAGAAGTTGTGGATGGCATACAGGCGATTGCGGACAGTGCGAAAAAGATAAAAGAAATTTCCATTGAACAGGCAGACAGTATGGAACAGGTAGAGGCAACCGCAGAAAGAATTGCTGAAGTTGTTCAGAATAATTCGGCTGCGGCACAGGAAACATCAGCGACGAGTGAAGAACTTACAGCTCAGGCTACAACACTTAGCGGTATGGTTTCGGTATTCAAATTAAGACAATAAGAATAGACAAAGTTTTTAGTGGATGATTGTTTTTTTACACAGTTAAAGAATAATCGTCCACTTTTCTGTTTTGGGCAAGAAAATGTTTTTTACTTTTAGTTCGGTTATATGGTTATTTATAATAAAAATATAGAAACAATGCGTCGTTTAATAGATGATATATGAAGTATATGTTGGAGGGGTGAATTAAAATATAAGTCAAAATTTTTTAAACTATAAATGAGCAAGTTCGTGATTTTGCATAAAAGAAAGACACCTTAAATCGTTTGTGTTGTGTAATGAAAGTGATGAAACAAACATCGACCAACGGAAACAGTATCGATATCTGTACCAACGTGCAATGGACAGCAAGGATTTTGATTCGTTCATGAAATTGGCAGTGTAGTTTTATGTAATTTTTCAAATTTGCTTATTTATAGTTCTTAAATTAAGAAGGATAACTTTATGCTTTTGCTTTTGACTATATTTTGAGTGTCATTTTCTGCTGTAAATGGTCATTTTCTGCAAAGCTACTTTGTAGTATGATGTTAATTGCTTATAATTAAAGTATCGAACAAAAATAGAAAGGAGAATGCAGTATGGGAATTAATGTAGTATCATCGTATGCCAATACATACACTTACGGAAATGTAAAAGACGAAAGCATAAAAGGATTTTAGCATACGAAAAGAATGATAGAGGAAAGTTATGGGTAATATGGATATAGAGCAAAGGGTAATTTCGGTTTTTTGGAATAAATTTCAATTTCATGCAGAAAGATTATCTGAAACTCAGAAAGCGGATAGCTTACTTAATCCAGAAATAGGATTTAAAGCAGTAGATTTGTTTGTTTTGTATATGGAATTAGAAAAGGAACTGCATATTAAATTTGATGAAAAAGATGTAATTGATAGCAGATTTGATGTGTATGATAATATCATAAATTCGGTAAAGAGACATTTGATGTAAGGTATAGTTGCTCATACATAATGAGAATATTATATGACAGGTTTCTGTCAATATTGAAGAAAGGAGGATTGTCCTATGAAAAAGCAATTAGGAAAGAAAGCTCATGTACAGGAAGGAACAATGACTGCATTTGCATGTGATTGTATCTCTGTATGCCAATCAAGTGCATTTTGTAACTGCACATCTGCTGCAACACAGTCTAATACATATGCGGCAAGTATGGGCAAGATTGTGGCAACTGCTTTGTCAGGTTCTAATTATATGTGGGGCTAATTCAGAGTAGTAAGTTTTACGGTGACTGGCAGTAATTTTATTGCTGTCAGTCATTTGCAAACAAAGGAGATACAATATGGAGTTAAGTAATAAACCTTTTATTCATTTATTTAGAACCAGAAATCAATATTATTTTTATGATGCAAATACATGTTCAATTATCAGAATTAATGAAACAATGTATGACATTTTAAAAAACAAGGAAAATTTTTTGGAATTAGAGCAGTTAAAGAAATTATATGAAAACGGCTTTTTACAATCTAAAGAAGATATTATTATTGAACATCCAGCGTCTTCTGGTATTGAAAGCTATCTTGATGAAGGTATGCAACAATTAATTTTACAGTTAACTCAAAATTGTAATTTAAGATGTAAATATTGCGTATACTCTGGAAGTTATAAAAACCGTGTACATACTAATAAAAGAATGACATTTGAAATAGCAAAAGAAGCAATTGATTATTATTATTTGCATAGTCGGGCAGCGGATGTGGTGCGTATTGGACTATACGGTGGAGAACCCTTATTAGAGTTTGATTTAATAAAGAAAATTACTGAATACTGCGAAAAGATTTTTGCAGGAAAAGAATTAAGAATAAATATGACTACTAATGCAACTTTATTGAATGAAAAGATTGTTGATTTTCTACAGAAACATAATTTTGACCTAATGATTAGTCTTGATGGTCCGGAATCAGTGCAAAATAAAAGTAGAGTATTTGCAGATAATAGTCATGGAACATTTGATGTTATCATACAAAAAATAGAGATGATACAAAAATTATATCCTCAATATTTGGATAAGATTAGTTTTAATGCAGTTATTGATGAACAAAATGATTTTGCGTGTAGTAGTAATTTTTTTACATATGATTTCCTAAAGGATGCAGTGGTTACAGCTGCTGGAGTTAGCGATAGAGATTCTGTTCAGGAAGTATCATTGCGTGAAACTTTTTATATAAATTATAATTATGAGCTTTTTAAGAGTTTTATTGTTTATGCAGGTGAGTTGGATAATAAATACATCTCAAAATTAATAGTGTCTCATAAAGGACTGCTTATAAGTTCAATACATGATAGGGTGACAAAACCATATCGCAGAAAAGGAATATGCCACCCTAATGGTCCATGTATAGCGGGATATAACAGATTATTTGTAACAGTTGAAGGAAAATTTTATCCTTGTGAAAGAGTAAGTGAAACAAATGAGGTTTATTGTATCGGAGATATAAAAAGTGGAATTGAAACGAAAAAAGTACTGCGCTTATTAAATACAGGAAAGTTGACAGAAACGGAATGTAAGAATTGTTGGGCATTAAATCTTTGTAGTATTTGTGCAGCAGATTGTGGCGAGGATAATGATCTCTCAACATCAAAAAAACTACAGAAATGTTCTGTTGCAAAAAAAGAAGTTGAAGAACATTTAGTAGAATATTGTACATTAAGAGAGTATGGTTTTAATTTTGAAAACTAGGTGGTAATCAAATGAAAGTAATAGTTTTTCCCTTTGATAATTATGTTAGACCGTTGATAGAATATGAGAAGTTGTGGCATTTTGAGATATGTGGTCTTATATCGCCAATGGGTTTTGGAATTAATAATATGCAGATGTATGAAAATGATAAAAAGTATATTATTAAAAGTGAAATGAGTGAAGATAATATGGCAGAGATGGAAGCACTTCTTGTTGTCGAATCATATCATTTTGTCAAATTTGAATTGATATTAGAACAAATAAATTTGGCAGCAAAAAATGGGAAAAATATTGTATTGGCAAGAAAAATAGATAAAAATGAATATTCAGAAGTTCTTGATATATGTGAAAAAAGTAATGTTAAATTAATAGAAATGCCAATAGAATCTTTTAAATGGGAGAAAAATATTTCGGGTCTACAAAATATTAATGTTCCGGTAATTGCGATTATAGAGAATGGGGTAAGATGTAATGCATTCGAGATTGAAATGCAGATTATTAGTGTGTTATTAAAGGAAAATTATAAAGTTAGTTTGATTTCGAGTAGGCAATTTGGTAATACCGAGAATATACATGCTTTTCCTGGATTTATGAATGGAAATGGTTTAAATGAAAGTGAAAAAATAATTTGCTACAACCAATATCTAAAATATATTGAAGAAAATGAAAAGCCAGAGGTAATTGTTGTTGGAATACCGGGTGAGTTACTTCCACTTACAAAGCAAAAGCCAGGAAATTTTGGAATAATAGCGTATGAAATTTTAAATGCCGTAGATCCGGATTTTACAATCTTATCGCTTTATAAAGATGAATACAAAGAAGAGTATTTTGAAGAAATGAACAATCTTTTGCACTATCGTTATAATGTAGATGCAGATTGCTTTTATTTATGCAATTGTTCAATAGACAGGTTTTCGATTAATTCAGTTTTGCCGATAAAGTATTTAGAACATAAGAATGAGGAGATAGAAGCACAGTGTATTCAATATGTTCATAGGGTATATTGCAAGAATACCTATCTTGATATGACAGATTTTTTAATAGAGACACTGACAGGTTATAATGAGATTCAAATATTTTAAAATTCTTAACAAGAAGGAGATTACTATGAGCAATACAATTAATGTGAACTATATGACAAGGGCTTACAATCAGTACCAGCAGAAAATTGTGACTAAAGATCAGGAGAAGGAAGATACAAGGTTTGCGGATAGTGTAAAAGAAAAGCGCGAAGGTAGTGGAAGTATAGTGGGCAATTTAAAAACAGGTTCTGTGTCTGCTAAAGATATGACAATGGAGGAATACAAGCAGTATATTTACAATAAAATATCTCAAATTCCAATGCATCCCACAAGGGCAGGCGAGTCAATATCTGTTACAATTTCAGAGGCGGGGTTTGAAGCGATGAAGAATGATCCAGAGTATGAAGCATGGGTATTAAATGATTTGCAGGTGGGCTGGTCACAACCGGATAAATGGTCCGGTATATGTGGAGGAGCGTTTTCTACAATATATTATGGAGCATCAAAAGAAGAATGTCATGCTGAAATGTGGAGTGCAGGTTATAACAATGGAAATGGTGGGAAGACTTTTAATGATAAGTCAAAAAATAGTTTTTGGGAGCGTAGAATAGAAAATAAAAAGAGAATAGAAAATCAAGTAAAGAAACAACAGGAAAAAAAGCGGATTCAGGAAAAACAAGCAGAAAGAACAGCTTATGAAGAATATGTGCAAAATAAAAGGTTATCAGCTCAGGATGTTAGAGCGGGATTGGCGGCGGAGAGTAGTTCGTCTGATAGGACTGTCACAACAAGTCAGGCAGTAGCTTCTTATGAGGCAAATTTTATAATGGCAGTAAGAAAATGGATTTAATGAATTTACTATAAGAGGCGATGTTAGTGCAGAAAATAAAGATAGCGATTATTGATAATGGTGTAGATGAAGCTGCTTTGGGTAATGAAATATCAGGAAAAGTTTATGTTAATGAAAAAAAAGAGTGTGTTTATGATGAAGCGGACATGAGTAGAGTAAGATTTGCTCATGGGACAATATGCGCAGCCATTATTCAAAAATATTTAGCAAATTCAGAAATATACAGTATTCGACTTCTAAATGAAGACGGAAGTGGCTTAATAGAACATTTAAAACCAGCATTAGATTGGTGTATAGAAAAAGGTATTTATTTGGTTAATTTGAGCTTAGGCACTACACATTTTAGGGATAAGTCATTAATAAGAACATTAGTAAACCATTATGTGAGCAAGGGAATGTGCATCGTAGCTGCAACATCTAATAGTGGATATGAATCATATCCGGCTTCTTTTTCAAATATAATAGGTGTTGCAACGCATTCCTCTTTTTTTTCAGATTCTTTAAAGAGACTGTTTCTTGGGATAAATATACTTGGTGAGTCTGAACATACGCTGCGATTGTATGGAGTTGCATCTGTTACTCAGAAATGTAACAGTTATGCAGCTCCCTTTGTAACTGCTTATATTGGTATGTTTTTTATGGAACAGGGATTTCAAAATATTACCAAATTATATAAGAGGTTTTCTAAAAAAGAAACAATGATTACAATATCTGAAAAGGTTGAACCCGATTGGATATGCTGTGCAGTAATTAAGGCAAATATTAAAAAGAGTAAGGCTGATTACTATTTTGATGTTGTAGGAATTGAAGAAATAAATCGGGCAGATACACTTATTATTGATAACTTGTCAGATTTAGAACTAGCTACTCAATATAGAAAAAATGTTGTTTATGTTGGAAGTGAGAAAATAAAGGAGACATTAGATGATTGCTTTTATTGGTGTCCAAATAAGAGAGTACAATTTATTGATAGATGTACTGGAAATGAACAAGAGTTAGACATTCCCATAATTGTATTCGAAGTAAGTGAGAAAATAGATGTAGCGTTTCTGCTCGCAGAGTTCAAAAAAGATTTTGCTGATCGTGAGTATAATATATATACCGCAGGGTTAGAACCAGAATATGTTTTGTATGGGTTAGAATATGTACCAGAACAATGCCTGAGTAAAGTAAAAACGGTTAAAGAGTTCATCTATTGGCAAACGTTTTACATGCAAAGCGATGGTGTATTATTTTGTATATCGGAAGGAAAACATAGTCTTATTGAGCCACTTTTTAGTGATATAGATGTTATGGTAAGAATTGAAAATATAAATAATATATATTTAGCGGAAATTCAAAATGAAGATATAGTTGTATTGAAAATAAGTGATTGTGAAATAGATAAGGATTTTGTCGAGAAAGTTACAAATTGTCTTGTAAGAATATTGACGGAGGAAGAAGATGGATAACAAAGAGGCTGTAAAAAGATTACTTCTGTTACTAGGCAGATACAAAAAAACAATAGTTGTAATTGTCGGTTGTCTGCTTGTTTCTACCGGGTTAAATCTATGCGTTCCGCTGATCAGCAGGCGAATCATGGACGATGGCTTTATTGGCGGAAATAAGAAATTATTGATAGAGCTGGTCTTGGTGTCTATGGTAATCTACACTATAAATTCCCTCATAGATATAGTCAAGGAAAAGAAACGTGTAGATATTTCAGCAAAGATACAATATTTTCTTTCGGAACAGTCTTTTTCACATCTTATGAAGCTGCGGGTAAACTATTTCAATAACACAAACTATGCGGAGACTTTGAATAATATCAACACGGATATTAACCAGATGACATCTATTGCTGACAGCAGTGTTTTTTTCGTAATTACGCAGGCGTTTAGCATGACAGGCGGCATAATAGGTTTATTCATAATAGATTTCAGAATGACGGTACTGGTTCTTCTGTTTATACCTATTAAGTGTGTGGTAATGAAATACTTTGCAAAAAAGCAAAAACAGATTATGGACGAGTTCATAAAAAGGAATCAGGAGTACGCAAAATGGTTTGGAGATACTGTTGGAGGGGTACGAGAAGTCAAGCTGTTTAATATCTTGGATAAAAAGCATGAGGAGTTTGTACTTAACCAGAACAATATTATAGAGAAACAAAAGCAGATGAATATGTTAGGGCAGTGGAATACGATAATAGATAGTATCATGGTACAGTTTCTTTCTACATTGTTATATATACTGGGCGCAAATTTAGTGTTTGATATGAAACTTTCAGTAGGTAGTGTGTTCGCTTTCATTACATATAGTGCTTATGTTACCGGACCGATTTCTGCAATCCTAAATATAGGATACCTGTTATCAGGGATTATTCCGTCAACAAAAAGATATTATGCGTTTATGGAATTGGAAGAAGAAACGGATAATGGAAAGAAAACGGATCTATGTCCAAATGATTTGAGATTGCAGAAGGTTTCTTTTGCGTATGAAAGGGATAAGTGCATTTTGAAGAATATTGATATATTATTTGCAAAATCCAGCAAGACAGCTATAATTGGGCGCAATGGTTCGGGAAAGACGACAATCATCAATCTTCTTACGAGAATGTATGAGCCGACAAGTGGTGAAATACTGTTGGGAGCAGAAAATATTTCAGAGCTGCCATTGCCAGAATACCGAAATATGGTATCCGTTGTGAGCCAACAAATCTATTTATTCAATGACACAATAAGGAATAATATCTGTCTGTATAAACAAATAGATGATACGGTGATAGAAGCTGCCTGCAAGGACAGCGGACTTGAAGATTTTATAAAAGAGGTTTCCTTAGATCATGTGGTAGGACAGAATGGGGCAATGCTCTCCGGCGGGCAAAAGCAGAAAATAGCCCTTGCAAGGGCATTGGTGCATGACAAGCCGATTATTATATTTGATGAAGCTACTTCAAACACAGATGCTTATTCAGAACAGCAGATAAACGGACTGCTTGATACTCGGCTAAAAGACAAAACAGTGATAGTGATAACACATAAGAAAGAGATATTGAGCAAAGTGGATCAGATCGTTGTACTGAAGGAGGGAGTGGTTGCAGATTTAGGGAGATATGATGATTTGATAGGGAAAAGTGATGAACTAAATGTTATGTTGGAAAAAGCAGAATAAATATAAGAAAATCTTTTCAGAGTAGCAAGTCTTTTTTGCTTTTGGGACAAAAAGTATTATTTCTGGCAGAAAATGTGAAATATTATTAGATGCTTGTCGATAAAAAAGAAAAATAGAGAGAATTTGCATCATGCAGGTTAATTCTAATTATTCTATGAATGGTGTGCCGTATGAAACTAGACATAAATAGGATAATATTCCTCCATATTAATGCGGAATATGCTGTTCATGAAAGTTAAAATCCTAAAGATGCAAGAGATGTATATTATCAACAATTATACATTTCTGCATCTTTTTATTTTGAGCATTCCAATAGTAATACGCTGAATCTTAAATAAATGTATATGAGGAAAATATGATATGATTATATTCAAATATGAAATTACAAGATCAGAGGTATATAGGCGAGTGAGACAGTGCGAAAAAATAAAAGAAATTTCCATTGAACAGGCAGACAGTATGGAGCAGGTAGAGGCAACCGAAGAAAGAATTGCTGAAGTTGTTCAGAATAATTCGGATGTGGCACAGGAAACATCAGCGACAAGTGAGGAACTTACAGCTCAGGCTACTACACTTAGCGGTATGGTTTCGGTATTCAAATTAAGACAGTAAGAATAGACAGAGTTTTTAGTGGATGATTGTTTTTTACACAGTTAAAGAATAATCGTCCACTTTTCTGTTTTGGGCAAGAAAATGTTTTTTACTTTCTACTCGGTTAATTTTTGTTTATATGGTCATTTTCTGCAAAAATTGGTCACTTTCTGCAATGAATATTGTTATTTTAAATTATTTTTTTATAATGACTATATTGAGATTTATTTTACAAATTATGTGATTCCTAAAAGATTTTCAGTTGTTTGATAATGTGGTTTGTGTAATTCGGTTTATTTCCTGTAACCAACGCTTCACAATAAACATTGAGGAAATATTTTATTTTTAATAATAAAATGTGGAATGTATGTGTTTTCCGATGTTTTGCAAACATCTAAAATAGAAAATTATGCGCAAGGAGAATGAACAGATGGTAAAAACTCGCACAGTAGAAATGCAAACGCAGCTTGTAGGGTATGAGTTTAAGAAAAAAGGTTTACCCACTGATAAAAATATAGCAGTAGAAAATAGTAAAGTTTCCAATGATTATTTCTGGAAAACAAATGAATATACGGATAAAGATGTGTTTGGAAGGACGCTGGATCTGACGGCACTTATCAATAAGCCTGATGGATATTTAAAGGGAAGTTTATCGGATACGCAAGATGTGGACTATTACAAATTCAACATTACAGAGTACCGGGCATTAAGTTTCGCGAAGGATACCTATAATAAGGATATTACTATCACTTTAGATCATATACCGGAAGGCTGTAATTATGAGATGGTTTTGTATGATGAGGAAGGCAATCAGGTCGGCATTGGGAAAGATAATGGAAATGGTGGTCTTAGTATTACCATACCGAACTGGAATACAGACAACAGAGGTTATACCGTAAAGGTACAGGCAAAGAACGGTTCAATGGTAAACCCAGATGCCGAATATCATCTTTCTTTTCAGACAACGCAAGCGGATAAAAGTCATGGAGCTTATCAGGAAATGGCAGAGGTTCAGAAGTATGCAGGGACAGTCAGGAAGCAGATGCAGGAAGGCTTAACCGATACTGAGGAAATGCGTGCAATTAAGGAAATCCGGCAGAAGTATAAAGCCTGTTATACGGAGCAGATGGAGAAATTGCATAAGGAACAGGCAGAAGAAATCATGCAGGGTGAGGCAGTGCCGGATGATGAGCAGATTCATAATTTACTGGAAAAAAAAGCGGCAGGAGGAGAACTGACGGAACAGGAAAATGCACTTTTAAATATCTTTTGTACTGCAGCAGAGCTGGATAGTGCGAATGCAAGTGCAAAAATGAATACCACAGTAAAAGACAGGATATTTGCAGATTTGCAAGAAGCGGGAATTGATATTTCAGATTCCATGTTTTCCATAAAAATTGGGGCGGATGGTCAGGTAAGTGTCGATGGCATTAATGATAATGCAATGAAACAGAAGATAGAGGATGTTTTGTCAAAGTATTCGGATGATCTGATGGATATTTATTTTTCTATGGATTCGGAAATACAGGCATTGTCCGATAAAGAAAAGTATCTGTTACAAGCTGCGGTGGATGTGGAAAAATTTTTATATAAGGCAACTGGCGGCAGCGTATCGCTTGGAGACCTTTCGGTGGAAAATGCAATGATACATGGTCTGCCAAAAACACTGGATGACCTGTTAAACAATCCGGGCGAAAATCTGACCTATCAGGATTATGCAAGCGATATCCGGGAAATTTTAGCATATAAACGGACACAGCACAAAGATATTATGTCTGAGTTGAATGTACAGTTTATCATGTCAGAGAGTACAATTCAGATAAAAGATCGAGTGTCAAAATAAATATTTTTTGGAGGAAACGAGATGACAAACAAAAAAATTTGGGCAGCAACATTATTTTCAACTCTGCTATTAACAATGACAATTTCAAGTCCTGTTAAGGCAGCAGAGTTGCAAACATCAACAACGGTAGACAGAAGTCAGATTACATTACCATTGAGTGAAGAGACAGAAGAAAATTTATTTTCATTAGAGTCAGTTTCTGATATTCAAATGTCTGAACTTGTTGACCCGGATGAAGTAATTAGTGTGTCAGATGGAGATGACACAATTCAGGCAAGGAAAGGAACTGCGACAAAATATGGATGGAGTTATGGAACAACACCATATACGTTTACACAGAAGTGGTCAACAGATACAGAAGTATATTCAACATATCCATATTATAATGATGGGTTACTTTATCCAGCCGCAACAGAACTATTGGATGCACCTAGCAATTCACAGTATAGTTCTGCGGTAAGAGAAGGATATGTCAATGATACATGGGCAACAGAACAATCAATAGTAGGTGCACATGTATATTACCATAAAGTAAGCAGTAATAAAGCATTAAATTCTGTAACTGTTTTACTTGATAAAAATGTTGCATTTCAGATTTATGACGCAGAATTAAATCCAGTACTGGATACAACGTCAGACGCATATGAAGATTTGCTTCTCTTTTACAGAACAGCAGTAAAATATGATAATTACGACAAAACAGTTTATACATGCAAACTAACTGCGGGAAATTATTATATTATGTTTTGGGATAATAAGGGCAATGAAGGCAATCATCATTATGCTATGTTTACGGGAAATCCTTTGCCAATTCAGCAGACATACAGTGCAGGTGGTGTATTTAATGGAAGTGTAAAATGGGATGGTTCTTCAAGTTCGCAAACATATCAAGCTTCTGGTGTAACTATATCTGTAAGTAATGGAACAGAAGATTTGTTTGCTTTATACAGAGTCACTTTCCAAGATATGGGTTCATCATACTTTAACACATATATTAAATCTGCTGATATGATGTATCAGTCACCTAATTCTTATTCGTACAAGACAATTGCGAATATGGCTAATCTAAACCAGAAGATGATTGATTATTATCCAGATGAAGGTTCTATGATGGGAACCTATAACACAAAAGTAAAGGTAAATTGGATGAATGGTTTGTCCTATGTAAATGCAAGTTATTCTACAAACGCAATGTTGTATATTGATTATTTAGCACCGTTAGGAGAAGTAAGTGTATCTTTTTGATGGAAGATAATCAGAAAAGAAAATATGGCAATGAATGATTTGTGTGTCATATAGTGAAAATATTTATCCGATATCAACGGTTACAATAACATTAAAGGTAGCGTATAACTGCTAGAAAAAATGTGTGTATAAAATAATAATATTTGAAGTATATGTTAAATCCTCTTGATCTGAAATATAGGTCAAGAGGATTTTTTATTAAGAGAAAAC
Source organism: Clostridium sp. AM27-31LB (assembly GCF_003480745.1). Lineage (NCBI taxonomy): Bacteria > Bacillati > Bacillota > Clostridia > Eubacteriales > Clostridiaceae > Clostridium > Clostridium sp. AM27-31LB. The sequence continues at coordinate 85,759 of NZ_QUJS01000011.1, forward strand.
AATTCAATGGTCATTTTCTGCAAAAATTGGTCACTTTCTGCAATGAATATTGTTATTTCAAATTATTTTTTTATAATTGACTATATTGAAGTATATTTACAAAGATGAAGTAGCGTTAAAGATTGATGTAAGAGCAATCTTTTAATGTATATAACAAAACTGAAAGGTGGAATTAAAATGAAAAAAATTTTATCATTAGCAATGGGAGTGGTTTTATCAGCAACAGTGATTTTAGGAAGTAGTGAGTATACCTTTGCAGCAGAAAAAAGTCCTAAAATAGAAACAAATGTGTCTGATTTGACAGAAGGAAAACTGAAAACAGTTATTGTCGATATTGAAGATGTTTTGTCAGAAGACACAACGGTATTTGCAACTTCATCATCAGAAACAAAAATATTATCAAAAGATTATGCAACTTCTTCTGGACAGACAGGAGTAATTAAGTCAGTAGGTCAGATTGTTGATTTTAGTAAGGTTATTCAAGAAGGAGCAACAATAAAAAGTATTACGATTTATTGTCCAACAGGGACAAGAGTAACACAGTCAAAGTACACGACAATAAATAATTATTTGGTTACTGATTTAGACACGGGAGATGCTATAACTATTCCGTTTCAGACAACCAATAATCCATCTTCCAAAAGCACTTCTACGGCATTAGCCGGAAAAGCAGCTAATATTAGATTTTTAGTACAAATTCAGGGCAAGATTTTACAGCAATATACTGGAATGGATGGATTTACTGTTTTTGGTGGAAAAATGATAGTTACATACAGTGAATAGAATGCGAGGTGGATTCATGGAAATTGCTATTTCAAGTGCGACTAGTTCTGCGAATACAAAAAACAGTATATCATTGCAGAGTGGAGAACCTGATTGGTCTATGATTCCGAGTGCAAAGAAAAGTAATAAGACACAGGCTGAGTTTGTTGATGAGATTAAGGAACTGGCTCGGAAAGCCGCTAATACTACAAGTAAGGCAGAATTGGAAAATATTCATAGACAGAGAACCTCGTTATGTGCAGAATATATGTCCGATGTATCACCGAACAGAAAGGCATTATATCAACAAGCAAAAAATGCAGTAAAAAGTTCAAATCATAATCCAAAATGTCAGGGGATTGGTGAATTGTCGTTGCTTGATTTTCTGGAGAAGGCAGAAGGTAATAAAAGCGATCTTGCTGAAAAGAAGTTTGTTTTGGCAGGAGGTGGTACATTGGTTTGCCCAATTTTGACAAGTGGAGGGTATGGTGCTGATATTTATTATCAAGGTACAAAAGCACTGACGTATCTTGGATCAGGATATGGATGGGCATGTGAAAGGACTCCGGCTGAGCGTGAAAAAGAAAAAGAGTTTTATGGAATTTATTTTAATGAGTATCATACCATAAAGAATGATCAGCAATCAGAATTGGAAAAATTACCGGATTATTTAGAAGAAAATCCATCTTTTGACATGAAAGCATAAGAAATGTTTGAGATTTAATGTGTACTAAGGAGGATTTGCACCATGCAGGTTAATTCTAATTATTCTATGAATGGTGTGCCGTATGAAACTAGACATAAATAGGATAATATTCCTCCATATTAGTGCGAAATATGCTGTTCATGAAAGTTAAAATCCTAAAGATGCAGAGATGTATATTATCAACAATTATACATTTCTGCATCTTTTTATTTTGAGCATTCCAATAGTAATACGCTAAATCTTAAATAACTGTATATGAGGAAAATATGATATGATTATATTCAAATATGAAATTACAGGATCGGAGGTATACACAGTATGTACAGAGACACTATATTTCAATATGTAAAAAAACAATATGGAACAATTCCAGAATATCTGTGGAATGATTTACCAGATAGTGCAATACTTCGTAATGACAATGGAAAATGGTACGCAGTATTTATGAATTTGGAAGGCTTTAAAATCGGATTGGATACAAAAGATAGGGTTGATATTATGGTTGTAAAATGTAAGCCGGATATGATAAGTGTTATGACACACATGAAAGGCTTTCTGCCGGGATATCACATGGATAAAAGCAATTGGATGACAATTCTTCTGGATGGGACAGTCCAGGAGGCGAAGATATTAGATTTTCTTGATATGAGTTATGATTTGACGGATGGGCGAATCGAGGAAAGTATTGAATGATATTTAAAAACGATAAAATCCTCTTGTGAAGAAAGTTGCATAAAAGCTAAGTATATTTTCAATAAAGTTGTGAAGTTTATTTTTCATGAAAGTCTATCTCCTTTCGTTTTCCTATGGCTATTACCATAATGTTCTGCAAGATCTGTTTGTGGGACAACTGCATATTACATAGGGTAAAATCTGTGTGTGAAAAAGTTTGCATAAAAGCTAAGTAAGTTTTCAATAAAGTTGTGGAATTTGTTTCTCATGGAAGTTCATCTCCTTTCTGTTTACGCTGTCATTATATAACACGAAGGGGTATATTACTTGCCAAAATAAAAAAATAAATAGACAAAAATTGCAACGGGCAGAGAGTGTGTAAATATTCTCTGTCCGTTGCAGTTTATTATATATTTTTGCGGTATTCTGAGGGAGATATGCCTTTTATCTTTTTGAACATGCGGCTGAAATATAAAGCATTATCATAGCCAACAATTTGTGCAATTTCGTTTATGTTATATTCCGTATTCAAGAGCAGGGCTTCTGCATTGCAAATGCGTTTTTGCAAAATGAACTGCATTGGTGTAGAGCCAACATAAAGTTTGAAATTGCGTATAAACCAGCTTGTGCTTACATGATTTTTTTCAGCGTATTCTTCAATGCTGATTGATTCACTGTAATGTTCATTGAAATAGGCAATAGCCATGTCAATAGTTTCTGCAGCACGGGATTATCTATCCTTATGCTGTTATTAAAGTATCGTTGCAGTTTTATAAAAATCTGTCTTAAATACATTTCAAGCATTTCCTGATAACTATCCTTACACATCTGTAATTCATTCATCATTGCACGAAAAAGATTCTGATAGGAGGGACCAGATCCACAGTAAAATACCTTTTTGTCATCGGTCAATCCATAAGAGCGTAATATATTTGTTACATCGCTGCCTGTAAAATGAACCCAGTAGACTTCTGTCTGATCTTCGGCATAATATTCATATTTTTGAGGCTCCTTTGGACGATATAAAACCATATGTCCGGCATGAACAATAGTTTCTTCTTCACTATTACGACCAAAATGAAAATGGGCTTTTCCGGCAGCAATATAAATCAACTGAAAATCAAGTCTGCCACGAGGTCTCCAGGTAGGCAGTTTAGGACGTGTGTATAGCTTATATGTTCCACACATAGTTACAACAAGCGGCTTGGATTTATCTTTTCTATCAATCGTTGAGTGATTGAGATATGCATTATTTGTGTACATGTGTGCCTCCTTGTATTGAAATATAAAAAAGTGTATGTCAAAAATGGCTAAAAATCTGTCCAATATAATCCTTATGTTCATTAATTTTATCATTTTGTGCATATTTTGTCCAATTTATGATATGTCATTTTTGGCTTTCCGTGTAAACCAGTTGGACGCACACAGCGACCATTGTTACTATATGGATTATGCAGATATGGAAAAATCAGAAAATCCTTTGATGCAGTCATTAAATGGACAATGGGAGTTTGCTTTTAGCAAAAATGTAATGGACAGACCGGAAAATTTCTATGAGGAAAATTTTGATGCATCTTTATTTGATAAGATTATGGTTCCGGGGCATATCGAACTGGCAGGCTATGACAAAATACGCTATATCAATACGATGTATCCGTGGGAGGGAAAAGAATATCATAGGGGTGCGTATAGTATGGAGAGTACCGGGGACGAGGCAGGAATGTTTTCCGAGGCAGAGTATAATCCTGTCGGATCTTATATCAAACGATTTGATTTGAGTGAGCAAATGCGTGAAAAGAAAATCCGTATCTGTTTTGAAGGTGTGGAAGAAGCGATGTATCTGTGGCTGAATGGTCAGTTTGTAGGATATGCGGAGGATAGTTTTACACCGTCAGAATTTGATCTGACACCATTTATCAGAGAAAAAGGAAATGTGCTGGCAGTTCAGGTTCACAAAATGAGTACAGCAGCATTTTTGGAGGATCAGGACTTTTTCCGATTTTTTGGAATTTTTAGAAATGTAACTTTAAAAGCAGTGCCAGAGGTGCATTTGGAAGATGTATGGTTTCAACCAACACTAAACAAGGATAATGTAAGCGGCAGGGTATCGGTAAAGATGAAAGTATCTGCTCCAGAAGGAAAGAAAGTATCTGCCCATTTGGTTTTAAAAGACAGAGAGAATAATCAGGTGGCAGAGGACAATATCACCTTAGAGGAAAAAGCTGGAAGTCTTGTAGGAGTGATTGATACTGAGGTTGGAAGTGTTAAGGCATGGGATAATCACTGCCCATATCTGTATCACGCATATGTAGAGCTTAGAGGCGAAGCTGGAGAAATATTAGAGATAATTCCATATGACATAGGTTTCAGAAGGCTGGAAATGATTGACAAGGTAATCTATTTAAATGGTAAACGTCTTGTCATTACCGGAGTAAACCGTCATGAGTGGAGTGCAAAGACAGGAAGAAGCATCAGTATGGATGAAATGACAGCAGACATTGATTGTATGATTAGAAATAATATCAATGCAGTACGCACCTGTCATTATCCGGATCAGATACCGTGGTATTACCTGTGTGATAAAGCTGGTATTTATGTAATGGCAGAAACGAATATGGAAAGTCATGGAACATTCCAGAAACTAGGTGCGATTGAACCATCGTGCAGCGTACCTTGTTCTATTCCGCAATGGCGGGAGGCTGTTGTTGACAGGGCTAGGAGTAATTTTGAAACTTTTAAAAACCATACAGCAATTCTTTTCTGGTCTTTAGGAAATGAATCTTATGCGGGTGATGACATAGAAGCAATGAATACTTACTTCAAGGAAAAGCAGGATGGCAGATTTGTTCATTATGAAAGCTCTTTCTATGACCGTAATTATGAGGAAACCATATCAGATGTAGAGAGCAGAATGTATGCAAAGCCTTATGAAGTGGAGGAATATTTAAATAATAATCCAAAGAAACCGTATCTTTTGTGTGAGTATATGCATGATATGGGTAATTCGATGGGAGGACTTGGTACTTATATGAAGTTAATAGATAAGTATGAGATGTACCACGGTGGATTTATCTGGGATTTCATTGATCAGGCACTTCTCGTGAAAGATGAAGTGACAGGAAAAGAAGTTTTGCGTTATGGCGGGGACTTTGATGATAAGCCTTCTGATTATGAGTTTTCAGGAAATGGAATTGTATTTGCAGACCGTAAGGAAAAACCAGCTATGCAGGAAGTGAGGTATTACTATGGCTTATACAGATAAGAATAAATTGAGAGTTGTATATGGAGATTATACACTTGGTGTACATGGAGATGGGTTTGACTATATATTCTCTTATTCACAGGGCGGTTTGGAGTCTATAGTAAAAAACGGTTATGAATGGCTGTATCGTTGTCCAAAGCCTACTTTTTGGAGAGCATTAACAGATAATGACAGAGGCAGCAGGTTTCACATTAAAAGTGGAAGCTGGCTCGCATCGGATATGTTCATTGACTGTAAAAAAACTGAAGTTATTATGGATGGTGAATTGCAAAAGCAGTATGCTCCGGACAATAACAGCTATGGCGGTGATGTGGCTGCCGGGGAAATAATTGTGAAATATACTTATGAGACTGTCAGCAATCCAGTAACAACAGTCATTGTATCTTATACCATTGATGTAACTGGAAATATCAAGGTGGATGTGGATTACACAGGAGTAAAGGGACTGCCGGAACTTCCGGTATTCGGAATGAGGTTTATTATGCCGACACTTGCAGATAAATATATGTACAAGGGATTATCGGGGGAAACCTATCCGGACAGAAAGGCAGGGGCAGAAAAAGGAATTTATGAGGTATCAGATTTGAGCCTGACACCATATCTGGTTCCACAGGAATGTGGTATGAGAATGGATACAGAGTGGCTGGAGATTACAAGACATACAAGTCTTGATAATAGCAGAACGGATAGTTCACCACAGACATTAAGAATAGAAGAAAACGACAAGGCATTTGCTTTTTCGTGCCTGCCTTATACAGCATCAGAGATTGAAAACGCAACACACCATGAGGAACTGCCACCAGCAAGAAGAACAGTCCTTTGTGTCTATGGTGCAGTAAGAGGAGTCGGTGGAATTGATAGCTGGGGAAGTGATGTGGAAGATGATTATCGGATTAGTGCAGAAAAAGACATTCACTATTCCTTCATTATCCGCTAAGTTTGTTTGAGGAGTTGCTTGCAAGTGTTATTGGTATATGAGAACAGAACTGATGGAATAGTGGTAGAGTGGAAGAAAACAGTGCATTTTCCACCACATTTACATGAAGCAATAGAGGTAGTGTATGTAACGGATGGGGATATTGAACTTGGAGTTGGACAAGAATTGTATCACATGGATGAGGGTGATTTTGCAATCGTGTTTCCAAACGTAATACATCATTATCAAGTATTTGGGAAAAAAGAAAACAAGGTAATATACCTGTATCTTGATCCGACACTGTTTCCTTCCTATTATAAAGAGTTGCAGATATACAGCCCGAAGAACCCGGTTGTAAAAAAAGAGCAAGTGCATCCTGATGTAGTAAATGCAATAAAATATCTGGCAGGAATAACAGAGGGGAATCCCATGCTGATACAGGCTTATGTACAGATGATTCTTGCCCATGTTTTCGCAGAAATGCCAATGGTTGATAAAAGCACAGTAGGGAGTGATGACCTGATTTATAATGCGGTAGAATATGTAGCTAAAAATTTTAGAGAGAAAATCAGTCTTGAAAAAATGGCATACGATTTGTGTGTAAGCAAATATGTGTTATCAAGAATGTTTGCAAAAACATTTCACTGTAATTTTAGTAAATATGTGAATGGAGTCCGGTTAAATTATGCAGTTGCGGCACTGGAAAACACAATGGATTCCATTACAAATATATGTCTTGATTGTGGGTTTGAAAGTCAAAGAACTTTTAACCGTGTTTTTAAGGATAGATACAAGATTACACCAAGAGAGTACAGAAAAAGGATGGAACACAATAATAGAAACGGCAGCTTGGGGGTACGCAGATGATTAAATATCTTACAATGACGATTGAAAAACAAAAAAACATAGCTTTGATTGCTCATGATGGGAAAAAACAGGATATGTTGAAATGGTGTATGGACAATAAAGAAATTTTACAGCAACATAATCTGTCAGGAACCGGAACAACTGCGAGAATGATAGCAGATCATGTAGGATTAAAGATAAAAGGATATAACAGTGGTCCGTTAGGGGGAGATCAGCAGATAGGGGCAAAAATTGTAGAGGGAAATATCGACATGGTTATTTTCTTCTCCGATCCACTGGCAGCACAGCCACATGATCCGGATGTTAAGGCACTTCTTAGAATTGCACAGGTGTATGATATACCGATTGCAAATAATATTGCAACAGCGGATTTTATGATTCATTCCACGCTTATGAATGAACAGTATTCACATCAGATTGAAAATTTTAAAAATACAGTGGATGTCAGAGTAAAAGAAATGCAGTGATGGATATGATAAATAGCCAAAAACTGTCCGCTAATAGAATTTACAACAGAATATAGAGCAGATAAAGACGAATGGTATCAGATGTGCCATTCGTTTTTTTAATAAAAGCACAAATTAACCTACTTACGAGCATAAAATGATGTGCGCTGGGTTGTTTTCTGGACTATGAGAATCAAAGTCCCATTGATATGATTAACATGGAAAAGAGGTGCAAAATCTTGGATACAGGAAGAAAAGATGCCAATATACAGATAGGAAAGAGACTAAGAGAGGCAAGACTGAATATGAACCTCGAAAAGTCAGAAATTGCGGATGTATTAGGTGTTACAGTGGAACATTATCGAAAGCTTGAGGCGGGTATAACGGGAATATCTGTAGATAAAGTGTTGACACTCTATCATAAATATGGAATTGATCCTACATATCTGATAACAGGCGAGAGCAGTATGAAAGATTTTAATCTGGATTACTATGTTGCGAACAGCACAAAGGAGCAGAGAAATGAGTTTTTTGACCGTGTGCTGGCTTATTTATCTAAGTTGATTAGATAAATTGAAGTGCTTCCTACTTCCAAGCCCGAAAAGGAGGAAGTGTTATGCTTAATATTGCGGTCTGTGATGACAGCAGAACAGATGTAGAAATGCTGGAAAGTGCTTTTGATAAGTTAGCGCAGTACCAGTTTTCTTATGAAGTGTATTTTACAGCGAAGGAGTTGCTGAAGCATGTTATAGATGATGGTGAAATGTATCATCTGTATATATTTGACATTGAAATGCCGGAGATGAATGGTTTGCAGCTTGCAAAAGAAATCCGGAAAATAGATGCCAAAGCATTGTTTGTATTCCTGACTGGATATACGCAGTATGTTATGGATGTTTTTGAGGTTATTACCTTTGACTATATTTCTAAACCGATTACAGTGGAAAAGCTGGAGTCCGTCCTTTTAAAAGCCATGCAGTATCTTCATATGATAAAGCGTGACTTTGTCTTTCAGTTCCGAAAAAATCAGTTTCGTATTAGCTGCGATGATATTGTGTATTTTGAGAAGAAAGGTCGTCAGGCAGTGATACATACGATCTCAGAAAATTTCAAGGCAAATATGACAACTGAAGAAATATGGAAACAGCTTGATGATAAGGTCTTTGCCCATATTCATGTATCATATATCATCAATCTTGGGCATATCAGGGCGATTGAGGGAGATGAAGTAGTGATGGACAATGAAGAAAGACTTCTGATTGCCCGTTCCCATAAGCAGAATTTAAAAGAAAAACATATGGAGTTTGTAAGGAGGATGGTTTAAGGATGGAATATGTGATACGCTTTGCCATCAGCCTGTTTGATCTGGCAGTGTTTATGTATTATTTTCATTCCAATAAGAAAATGAAACCAGTATCAAAGGTATGGATATGGGCTGGATTTACCATTGCTGCAATTATATGGACATTTGTCAGCAACATAAAAAATCCGTATCTGAATCTTGCGACTCTTTTGATTGTGCTTATACTGTTATCATTTTATTATGAATCAGGAATGTGGACGAGAATTATAAATATTGTGACATTCATGGGTATTGGAATGCTGTTTGAACCTGTAGCTTTGCTGTTACTCCATGCGATGAATTTTCATATGGGAGAAAGTTATAAATATTATTTTGTAATGGTAATATGCAGCTTTGTTCGTGGAAATGTGATGTATATTCTGTCAAAATTGATTTCAAAGAAAGGGATGCAGATTGCTGCCTTTCCGAAAGAAATTTTGGGTGTGCTGGTTATGGTATTTACCTTTACGGTGTTGAACTGTTGCTTTATTATTCTTTTGTCATTGGAGGCGGGCAGTGAAAAAAGCCTGCTTATGTGTGCCAGTATTGTAATTTCCCTTGTCCTGACGGATTATTTTATGCTGTATATGATGGAGCGTTTTAATTATCTTGTGCAAAAACAGTATGAGGATGCAATGTACAGGGAAGAAATGCACTATAAAGACATCTATTATGAAGAAGCAGAAAAACAGAATAAGGAAGTGCAGAAGTTAAAGCACGATATGAAACATAAATTGCATGAACTGTATCATCTGGTGGAAAATAGTGATGGGCAGGAACTTTCAGAGAAAATCGGTGCAATGTGCAAGGAATTTGAGCAGATAGATGAAAAGCAGTATTCTGATAATCCAATCGTAGATTCTGTGCTCCGTATTAAATTTGGCAGGGCAAAGGCAAGGGGAATAAAAGTAGAAACATCTATTCGTATTCCAAAGCAGATGCAGCTTGATCACGGGGATATAGGTGTATTGTATGGAAATCTTGTGGATAATGCGGTAGAAGCCTGTAGCAAGGTGCCGGAGGGACAGCGTTTTGTAAAGATTGAAAATAAGTACCAGTCGGGGATTTTGCTTCTTGTAATAACAAACAGCAAAACAGGAAAGAAAAATAAAAGCCTGAAAACAACCAAGAAAGATAATATCCGACATGGGCATGGTGTTCAGAGTGTTCGTAAAGTGGTAGAAAAATACAATGGAACGGTCAGTTTTACAGATAAAGGGGATATATTTGAGGTTTCAGCAATGCTCTATGGAATTGAAGTGAAGGAATAAATGCAAAGCGTTACACTTAAATGTCAATCTGTTACACTTTGCCGGATTTTCCCATAAAGTATGATATAGTGCATTCATCAAATGTAAAGGAGGACATATACATATGTCAAAATTAAGAAGATTGATGAACCGACTCAGTCATGGAGCATTAACAAGCGTGGCAGCACTTGCCCTTACGGTAACTGCAACAAATATGAACCGTTGCTGCTGGTTTATTTTCGGACAGGACAAGTTACCGGATAATGCGAAAAAACTTAGAAAATTTTAAGGTGGTAACAGGGTATGATTGCTAAATTTGCAAAGAAGATAAATGAAATATTGATACAAAAGGGGATTGTGCAAAAAGAGGATGCAGAACTGTACCGATATGGGATAGAAAATGGCATTGTTGTTGCAGGAAACCTTTTGGCTTCTGGAATATTTGGCATTGTGACGGGGAGACCGGGACTTGTTCTGGTCTTCCTGTTATTTTATGCCTCGTTGAGAAGCTATAGTGGGGGCAGCCACTGTAAGAGTAGAATCGGCTGTTTTTTGATATCAATGGCAATTTTATTTATTCCGGTTTATACATATGAGCCTGTAATGAAAAATGTTCCTAATGCCGTGATTTTATTGATCGGAGTTCTTGCAGTGGTAATTATTATTGTCCTTGCCCCAGTGGAAAGTATCAATAAACCGCTTGATGAGGAAGAAAGAAGGTATTATGCAAGGGTAACACATTGCATAACGGCATTACAGGTATGTGTTCTTATCATTTTGTTTTGTCTGGATCTGCAAGATTATTTTTATGCCGGGTATGTAAGTATAGTCCTGGTAGCAGTATTTATGGTTATGGGAAAGATTGCAGTGAAACGATATGTGCAATAGCAAAATGTATTAAAAATAGGTATTGATATATAATTTTGTAGACGAACATGCAATATTACAAATATAGAGTAGTGGTTAAAATTTTGGATAAAGATGCCGAAATATAATAAAAAATAGGAAAATATACAAAAAATAATCCAACCAAATGAAAGAAGTATGTCAAATTTGTGTGTGGAAGGGGATGAGCATATGTTCAGAATTGCTATATGTGATGATGAAAGACAATTTAGAAAACGCATTCATGATATTTTAATAGAATATATGAATGAAAATGATATATTATACGAAATTGATGAATTTGAATCAGGAAAGGATTTTATAAGTTTAGGTATCAATCTGGCAAAGTATGATATTGTTTTTCTGGATGTAAATATGGATGAACTGGATGGAATGGAAACTGCACAGAAAATAAGAAAAGTCAGTAATGATGTTTTTATAGTTTTTGTTACAGCATTTATTACATGTGCCCCTCAAGGATACAGCGTAGGAGCTATAAGATATATTTTGAAAAATAATGTAAATTTTCAAGAATTAATATTTGAGTGTATGGATGCAATCAGCTTGAATATGAATTATGTAGCCCAAAAGAAGAAATTTAACTTTAATGAGGGTGCAAAGGTTGTAGCATTAGAGCGTTTGTTATACATAGAGAGCAGATTGCATAAACTGGAATTTTACATTATGGAGGACAAGTTAAAAAAATATTCAATATATGGCAAACTAGATGAGCTGGAAAAAGAGTTGCAAGGTAATGATTTTATCCGGATACATCAAAGTTATCTGGTTAATATGAAGCATATTGAGAAAGTCAGCCGGTATGAGGCGTTATTGAACAATGGTATTAAATTAGAAATTCCAAAAGCACGATATAAATTTGTTGAAGAAACATTTGTTTCGTATAAAGGAGAAATATAGATGTTGGTTAATTACATTCAAAGTATAATGCTGACGGTATTGGAAATAATATGCTGCAAAATATTTTTTGAAAGTTTTGCTGAAAAGAGATCCGAAAATAATTGGAGAAACTGTAGTATTATTTTAGGAACGGTAATATGTGGATATATAATAGCTTTGTTATTTTATGATCAGTTTGTCCTAAAGCAGATGTTAGCTATTGTTGTCATTGCGCTGTTTATGAGCTTTTATTTTAAAATCCATTTAAAAAAAGCAATAATCTTATCATTATTATTTCAAGCATTACTGCTTTCTGTAGACTATTTTACACTTTGGATAAATGTCTCTCTCTTTCATAGTGTAGCAGAAATTAATGAGTCACATTTTGTAGGTGGAAGTTTAATAACAGTTTTGGCAAAAATAATTCTTTTTCTAGTTGTTCTGCTTATCAGGAAAAAAATAGGAGGGGAGTCCTCGGATGTTTTAAGAAGTACAGATTGGCTTCGATTTATCTTTTTTCCACTTTTTACAATCTTCACAGTTATTGCATTGATCATAACATCTGGAAGCATTGAGAATCAAAAGCAGGAAAATGTATTCTTGGTTATAGCATTGTGTCTGGCAGGGATGAATATAGTTGTGTTCTATATGATAAATGATATATTAAAACGTGAAATTAAGATTCGTGAAAATGAAGTGTTTCAACTGAAAGCACGAAATCAGACAGACATGTACCGTTCTATTTCAGAAAATTTTGTTAAACAACGGAAAAAAACACATGAATATAAGAATCAGATTATGTGCATTGAGTCTTTGATAGAGATGGAAAATTATGATGAACTAAAGGATTATGTGAGAAGTATAAGCGGAAATTTGAGTACAGAGTTAGACTATATTAAAACAAATAATGTGATTATCGATGCTATATTAAATAGCAAATATAAGGAAACATTGGATAAAGGAATTGTATTTATCTTTCAAATCAATGATCTATCAGGAATTAAAATGCGTGATGAGGATATTGTTGTTATTTTATCGAATCTTTTGAATAATGCAATAGAGGCTTGTGAAAAGTGCTCAGGCAAAAAAGTTATGAAAATGAAACTGGTTAAAGAGAAAGACAACATCATTATATCTGTAAAGAATACATATGATGGTAAACTTAATATTAAAGATGGAGAAATACAGACCTCAAAGAAATATGAAATAGATGAGCATGGGGTTGGAATAAAAAATATAATTGAGGTTATAACAAAATATCAAGGCTCTTATGCTATACGAAATGAAAATAATGAGTTCTACTTCTCAGTTATATTGCCAAACTAAGATGAACCTTAAAAAAGTGATTTGTTGCAAGCAAATCACTTTTTTTGTCATTTTCTGCAAAAAAAGGTCACTTTCTGCAATAGATATTGTTTTGTAAACAGATAAAGTTATACTTAATCTGGCAGGAGGCATAACTATGATTGAAAAAATGGCGGATGATTTAATTGGTCAGATGACTGAAGCAAGGTTAATTGATAAAGACATGGAAGAAAGATATATTTATGTCTTTATCTGTTGGATTGAGAAATTTATTACGGTTGGCAGTATTATCGTAATCAGTTTGGCGTTCCATAAACTGTTTCCAACTATATTTTTTCTTGTGTTTTTCTTAGAATTAAGAAAGCGAACTGGCGGATATCATCTGGACAAGTTTTATAAATGTTATTTGGCAACCGTTGTTTCTTATTTAGTTATTGTAATTATCAGTGCAAGACTGTCAGAACATCCGCAATGGTTATTTGCAATATTGGTAATTGCTATAACGGGGATAGGATTGATTGGTACAGTGAATCATCCTAATATGCACATGACATCAGAGGAATTGATGGAATCGAAAAAATCCGCAAGGACTATTGTTTTACTTGAGGGGTGTATAATATTGGGATGTGTTCTGTTAGATGCGGATATGGTTTACATTAGTTATATGGCAATAGCTGTTATATTATGTGCAGCTTTGCTGTGTATAGCAAAAATTTTTAAACAGGAGGTGAGAGAGAATGAAGCAGGTTAATAAGAAAGTGTTGAAGGTTGTAGAACGTGTCATGAGAAAAGAAGCTGTATATGGGATAGATGGATTTCCACCTGCGTGTTTAGGAATATGGCATCAGCCGAAACGTCCGAACATTAAAAAAAAATAAAAGGTTATTGAAAATAATGTTCAAATTGTTGTACAAAATAAGCTTAGAAAGGCGGGAATTGATATGAAAAATAAATTTATAACAACAGTGGTTGCGACAGCATTGGCATTAACAATGACATTTTCATTGGCTAATGGAATGGATGTTAAAGCAGCAGAAATCACAGAGGATTCTTTAGTCGCAGCAGAAGATACTAATGTTGGAAATGAATCGGTGGATATCCAGCAACAGGAACCTGTAGAAATTTCAGAATTGGAAACAACCGAAAATAATGACTTATCGAAATCGTCAGAAAGTATTACAGTAGATGAAAGTATTGCAGAGGATATTTTGGCTACACAAGCTGATACTGCGGTTGTAGTCGGTACGGTTAGTGACTATTTGACAGCAAAGGGCGATGCAAAACTTTATAATATTAATTTGCCAGCAGGGGTATATTTGCAAGCACAGTTAACAACGCCTGCTAATGCAGATTTGGATTACGATTTGTATTTATTGGATGCAGAAGGCAATATTTTAACGGGCTCAGATTATTATACTTATATTAATGGCACCGCAGGTACATTGCCGGAAGCGTTAGGCTATATAACATCAGGTGATACAGCAACATATTATTTGTATGTATTAGCATCTGAGGGCGGAAGTGTAAGTGAATCATTCACATTGGATTATTCAGTAAGTACAGCGTGTGATTCTTATGAGATTGACGAGTCTGTAAGACAGGCATTAGCATTTACATATGGAGCAGGAGGGGCTTATATTGAATCAAGAAATTTAAGTTCTCCGATTGATAATGATTGGTATGTAATTACAGTGCCAAGCAGTAGAATTTATGACAAATTAAAAATTTCTGCTACTACAGCTTCAACAAATACCTGTTCTGTAGAAGTATATCAGAATGTTGCATCAGAAGGGTATCAAATGAAACGAGTAGGCAGCGGAAACACTATTTCTGTTTCGTCAGGAAAATATTATATTAGAGTTTCCAATGCAAAAACTATGGAGAATTTTGATGATTTGGACATTCAGAATTATAAATTGTCTATTACTCCTATTTTGAAGGCTACAGGTATTGTTATAACTGATCTTAAAGGTTCAGAAGGGTTAAATAAGGTTGTTAATTATCCTGGATATGGAGCACATTTCAGAACGCAGGGATCTGGAACATTAACTGTTTATGGAGTGCTGACAGCAACAGACAGTTCGACGGGTGTAACGTATGCAGTTGGGGGAGAGCAGATTAACGGATTATATTATAGTCCGGCATGGGAGGCTAATAATACCTCTGCGAATGCAATAAGGCGAGGTACAGGCACTACAGATTCAAGTGGTAAATTTGAAATTGATATTTCTTTACCACCTGGAATTGGTGTATATTCGTATTATGGTTCAACATCCACTCATTATTTTGATATATGTGGAGTTTCTGTATCGCCAAGTGATGATAGTAGCATAAGTGCTTCAGAGACTATTTTCCATTTGGCATATACTATGTATCATCCGTTTTAATGTGTAAATTGTAACTAAGAAAATATAAAAATAGGTTGTCACACGATTTGGTGTGTCAACCTATTATGCAAAATACAGGAGGGTTAAAATGAAGATAGCTACCCAACATTATCAGGACAGCGTGATCACTCCGTATGGTAATAATCACTGGAATGGAAAAGAGAAAATTGATATTTCCAAGGAAAAAGATGATGCGGTTATTCTGGAAATAAGTGCAAAAGGTAAAAGAGCAATACAGCTAAAAGAGAAAAACGAATTTGAGCAGGATATTGTTCAAGTGGATAAAAGTGCAGATGATTTACCAGCATATTCAGGAATGTATGATGTTGACAAGACGATATCGTCTTCTCTTGAAAATTGTAGCAAAGAGGAACAGGGATTTGTATATGATATTATCCGCGAAAATTTTCTTATTGGAAATGGCAGCTCTATGAGTGAGGAGGAGCGTCAGGCTAATATATCATTAGGAATGAAAAAAGCGGAATATGCTGCAAATAATTTTATATCAGAAGATAAAAAAAGTTCCTTTTTGGATGCAATGGAATCTATAGCAAAGCTGGCAAGTGCCGGAAGGATGAATGCAGATGGAAATATGGATTACGGGGTAAAAAAAGGAAATTATTTAGGACATGGTAGTAATCTTGTTTACACTACAGATGGTCTTGATATGATGAGGTCAATGGATTCAGGTGCATATGATGAATATCAAAGGATCAGTAGAGAAAGTAGTAATTCTGATAGACAGCTTAACACTTTAAAATACTTGACAAATTGGTATTCTAATGCTGTAACGAAAAATCCGCATATGGTAGAGAAATATGAAGCTAAATCGGATGAGTATATTGAAAAAAATGTAAAAAATCAAAAAGTAGATTCAACTTTTTCGGATTTGAAAACAGAAAGTAAGTCTGCTTTTATTGAAAGTTTGAAAGCATTTCAAGCACAGAATCCTAATTTCTTATCCAATATCGTTAATAAGGAATTGTCAAGAAAGTATTGGGCATATGGTATTATCGCCTAAGGGTGAGGATAAATATGAGATGAAGTATGTTCCGGAAGATTTTGACAGGTATGATCAAGGATTTTTTGGAAGAGCGAAACCAGAATATATTATTGTTAAGGGAGAGTGTTTGGAAAAATTAAAACAGCAAGGGTATGAAATGGACTGTTGGCAAAAAGGTATTCCGTTGGCGATAAATAATAAACATCCTGATAGCATAAAATTAAAGGGATTTTGACAGAATATGCAAAATATTACACGAAAATGTCAAAGGATTACAGTTTACCAAAACCCATAATAGTTTCTGATATAATGCGATAAGTCAGAAAGGATGATGGGGCTATGGGGAAAAGAGAGCACATATACGAAATTATTGCAGAGAATATCAGAAAAGAACGCAGAAGGCTTGGAATTACGCAGGCAGAGCTTGCAGAACGGGCGGATGTATCATTGGATACTATCAAAAGTGTTGAAAATGGCAGAAGGGCAATGAGTCTTGATACATATTTGAATATTGTTCATGCATTGGAGTCATCGCCTACGGTTCTGATGAGCCAGCAGCACCCAGAAAAACACATTGAGCGTTTTGCATTTATGATGAATCGGTGTGACGAAAGAGAAATAGAATTTGCATTACATATGATTGAACAAATATTAAGAGGACAGGAAGATTATCTGAGTGAATAGACGGGTAGTTATCCTGTCCTTTGTCTATGACTCTTTTGCAAATTTTTCAGCGAGATGGTATATGATTTCTTCAATGGTGGGAGTTTCATTTTCACATGGAAAGTCTGTCCAGAAGCGTTGCATTTGTGGATCAGGGCTTTTTAAAGCAATAGAAACTGCCCGCCCAATTTCCTGTTGGACTTCTTCTTTTGTGATTCCTTCTTTTTCGGCAATGATTTTCAAATATTTATCAACAGAGTATGTGTTTTTATCATTCATAGTGTTGTTGTGAATCCTTTCTGAAAAGGGTATCTGCGGGCAAATTGTCAGGTGATTGAATTGTCCCGGTTGAATACCATAAAAGTAAAACAGATAATCCGTTCTATATTACATAATAACCTTGAGAGCTGTTTTCTATGCAGATTATGGCTATTTTCTATTCTATCATATACATACAGTATGGTGCATACACGCACCATATCATTATAGGACACTCTTGCGTAGAATACAAGGAGGAGGTCTTTGTAATGATAGTATATGACAGGTTATGGATTACACTCAAGAAGAAAAATGTTAGCCAGTATGCACTAATTAAAGATTATGGAATAGATAAAGCACAGTTACAGCGATTGCGAAAGAATATGGTCGTAAAAACGGTAATCCTAAACAGATTATGTTCCATACTTGATTGTAAGATAGAGGACATCATGGAGTTTGTGCCGGATGAGGATATTAAGTAAAGAGATATTTCCAAAATGTAATGAGAGTTTGGAAATATCTCTTTTTTAATCCGCAAATATTTATATTCTTGGTATTAAGGTGTACAATATTCCACCTGAAATAGCTGGTTTAGTCACTCTTACAAAAGATTCACTTACGGTACAATGAATACAGCTTAAGCAAATATATAAGGTGCCGGAAAAGAGTGGAAGGTGTACTACGATATTGTTAATAGTGGAGAAAGAATAAAAGAGTTGCGTGCGGCAAGAAGAATGACAAGACAGCAGCTTGCCGAGCAGATTGGATTGTCAGTGGATGCTCTGCGGAAAATTGAAGCTGGTGTAAATGGAGCAAAAATAGATACGCTGATTAGTATTGCTGAATTGTTTCATATAACGTTGGATTATCTTGTGTGTGGGTGTGAAAGAAAGGCAGAAGTCGATGATCTGCTGGTTGGTCTGAAGGAGAAGGAAGTACAGTTTATCCGGAATATGGTATTAAATGCCGTTGACAATATGAAGCTTCTGACAGAATAAAAAAGTCGGATTGCATTTTTGATAATGCAGTCCGGCTTTTTTTATAAGGATTTGGAACAGGTGGGAGTGTTACTCTTAGTTCAAAAGAGTGTCGGTTACTGTAGAAGATGTGTGGTGTCAGTTATACTTTGTTCAGGTTCTGAGAAAAGAACCGTTGAATATTGAAAACAGAATAGGACACGCATATCCCACGAGCTTATATCGCCTTGTCTATGACAGGGTGGCAGAATCCCATTTCGTGCGATGACTATCCTCAGAACTGTAGCCGATTATGAGAAACGTAACAGCAGGAGCCTTTAAGGATAAGAGCAGAGGGTTGTGCCTACCGGGTTAGCAGCCGGAGGTAATGAGATAATAAGTGCACCTGAATTTCAGCGAAATGCATTTTCAGAGAGTGGCTACTTTCGTAAGTCCAGATGGGCAGGAAACTACGAAGTGTTTGTGGCTGGCAAAGGATATGTTACCCGATACGGGGAAGGTTGAGAAACCGGGAAGATAGTATTTTATCTTCCCACACAAACTGATTTATGATTACCGACAGAAAAGAAATGGTCCTATGTCAAGATTTAGTACAAGTTAAAATGAGAAACTTTTCCCATTTTAACCCGCCAGAAGCTCAGCCTCAGTGTGTGTTCTTTTATACAATCGTTCGAATTCATTTGGTGACATATAGTTACAATGGCTATGAATTCGTTTCGTATTGTAGAAAGTTTCCAGATATTCGAAAATCAAGCGGTATGCCTGCTTGTAATCGTGAATTTTAAAGCGATTGAGCCATTCACGTTTGATAATAGAATGAAAGGATTCAATGCATGCATTATCCCACGGAAAAGCTTTCTTCGAATAACTGCGCTGCATATTTTCGGTTGCTTTTTTATATTCTTTTGCAACATATTGGCTGCCACGATCCGAATGGATAATTAATGGTTGATCGATATTTCGGCGAGCTTTGGCTTTGTTTATAGTATCAATCACGCAGGATACTTCCAGTGTTTCTGAAAGCGTCCAGGCTATGATTTTTCTGGAAAATAAATCCATAATACTGGTCAGATAGACAAATCCATCTATTGTCCAGATGTAGGTAATATCCGAACACCAGACTGCATTCGGACGATCAGGATTAAACTGCTCATCGAGGATATTTTGTAATTCAGTGCTGAAATCGGAATCTTTTGTGGTGATCGTCCATGGTTTGCTCCACTGAGCACGGATTCCCATTTGGCGCATATATGTACCAACGGTTCTTTCCGAAATGACTTCACCAGTTTTTCGAAGTTCTACAGTGATTTTCGGAGCACCGTAGTTTTGCTTGGAATCATCATAAATATCCTGTATTTTTGCTTTTACAGCTTTACGACGTTTTTCTGTATCAGAAGGTACGTGGTGGAGCCATGCAAGATATCCTGAGCGAGAGACACCTAAAAATTTCAACATTCCGGAGACGGAAACCCGGCGTCCAGCCTTTTTGGCAGCTTCCGTCTTCTCAGACACTTCAAGATAAATGGCTTCCGTCATTTTCCCAGAATGTTGATTGCTTTTTTTAACACATCAAGTGCATCTTTTGCATCACGTAATTCACGTCTGAGACGGGCAATTTCCTTCTGCTCATCAGATGCATAATTACCAGAACCACGAACAGGAATATCACCTGATTCCCGGAAGTCTTTCAGCCATTTTGTTAATGTGCTGTATCCGATGCCAAGATTTTCTGCACATCCACGTACTCCGAGATCTTTATGATCTTGATAGTACTGGATTGCATCAAGTTTAAATTGTTTGTCATGTTGCTTTGCCATATGAGATCCTCCTTCAGCATGTTTCTATTGTACCATGCTTATGTGTATTTGGAATTTCTCATTTTGGCTTGTACTATTTATATTCTAGCATCAAAATGTTTAGGTGTGATGGTGTGGAGAGTACAGATAAGTCAGCTTATGTGAGGAGATAAAGTGCGCACAGTATCAAATCAATATTATTTATAAGGAGATTTTAAGATGGAAAGAGCAATTATATATTGTGCAAAAACAGGATTAGAGGCTACAGATCATTTTGTGCCGGAGCTGCTTGAAAAGTATTGTAAGGATAATGGCTATGAAATTGTAGCTATGCTTTCAGAGCCTGCTTCTACAGAAGGAGTTTCATTTCCGATGAAATATGCCTTTATCGGTTTAAATATGGAGGAAGATGTTAATACAATCATAACACTTTCAAAGGATATGATTGGTGCAACAGATGAGACCGTTATTGATACACTTGGAAAACTCAGCGAATATGATATCTATGTGGAGGATATTAATGGAGAACTTGAAGAGTGTTATGAGATGATGTACAAAGAGCCTGTTCAGGAAAGTGATATAAGAGGGCTGGTGCTTGATACGGTATCAAAGTTCTATCATAACATCAGGGACGGCAGATAGGAGGCAATATGCAGGATTCCAGAGAAAAAAAGCAATGTCTGATATTTGTAAGGAATAATGCAAATGATACAGCTGACCGTATCGAGGCATATGCAAAAAAGTCCGGCATGAAAGTTGTTGAGACAATTTTTAATACAGATAAAAAAGCGGTTGAACGATTAAGATATTATATTGAAAGAGATGTCATTATCTGTGTGCTGGTAAGAGATGTGGTAGACATTTCAATGGAACTTAATGAGATTAAAGCTGTAATGACACTTGCAGCGGAACATGGAATCAGTATTAATGCAGAGAGCAGGGGCTATGAACCTGCTCTCATTTCTTATGAATGATATGACAGAAGAAAATAGAAAATTAAAACTGATTATATTTCCGGGCGAAACAGTAGTGATTGATGAATATGGGAAACGGATTGTTGCCTGTCCGACAGAGGATGAGGCAGAAGAATATATCAGGGAACAGGAGGAATGACATAGATGAAACTGAACAGGGGCGACATTGTTATTGCAAATCTGGAGTCAGTAAGTAAAGGGAGCATTCAGAAGTATACAAGACCTTATATTATTATCTCAAATAACAAAGCAAATCAGTATTCACCGGTTGTCACAGCAGTAGCCATGTCCACAAAAACATGGAAAAAGAAATATCTGCCAACCCACTGTCCAATACCGGCTGCAAAGGTAAAGGTTACTGACACAGATTTTGAGGTATTTGACAGTATGGCATTATGTGAGCAGATTGTATCCATTGATGTAAATGTCCAGATTGAGAGGGTAGTTGCTTCAATTTCAGATACAGAACTACTTGATAAGATTACAGAATGTGTAAAAATCCAGATTGGGGCATATGAAAAGTACAATTAAATATTACCGGGGCATTTGCTCCGGGTTACATAGCCACCTGTATTTTATGGGTGGCATTTTTACTGAAAGGGGGGATAGATTTTATGACAGCAGAAGAATACAGAGCACTATTAGATGTGGATTTTAACAATGTAAAAATAGAAGATCTGACTGATATTAGAAAAATTAAAATAGATAAAAATCAGCCACAGAGTAAGAGGCAGGCACAGTTCTTAAAACAGGTGGGAAATCCATATATGCTGCGTCGTGGAAGTATGATGATTAAGGTAAGCTTTGCGAATAATGGACTGTCGATGGAACAGGCATTTGAAAATCTGCTTTTGAATGTCTGAAAATTTGTGGTGGAATTTCAAAGTGATATGTGCTATGATGTTTTTGGTATAAAAATTCTAAATTAGTGCATATCACCTTATTGAAAAGTTATCTTCTAACTTAAACAACAATAGGAGGATGTGCATATGAGTCAGATAAGTCAGATCAAAAAGATCTATCATGCAGCCATCTATGTTCGTTTATCGAAGGAAGATGGCGCTGTTGCTTCACATGAAAAAACTGAGAGTAACAGTATCGCAAATCAGAAATCACTGATTAGAGATTTTCTCGAAAACAAAAATGATATTGAGGTTGTGCAGGAGTATGTTGATGATGGTTTCAGCGGCTCTAATTTTGAGCGACCGGCATTCCAGATGATGCTTGAAGATATTAAGAAAGGCAAAATTGATTGCGTTGTCACTAAGGATCTGAGCAGATTCGGAAGAGAATATATAGATTCAGGTATGTATATTGAGCGATTATTCCCTGCTATGGGAGTAAGATTTATTGCAATCAATGATGGTATTGATTCCGGAGAGGCAAAGTCGCAGTCAGATGAGATTATTATTCCATTCAAAAATCTTATTAATGATGCTTACTGTCGTGATATTTCAATTAAGATACGTTCACATCTTGAAATTAAGAGAAAGCAGGGAGATGTAATCACGGCATTTGTGCCATATGGATACAAAAAGAATGATAAAGATAAGCACAAACTGGAAATTGATGTATATGCAGCAAATGTTGTGAAAGATATTTTCAGAATGAAGTTGCATGGAAAAAGTCAGGATGCAATTGCATGTGAACTTAATTCATCAGGAATACTTCCACCGGCTGAGTATAAAGCAAGCACAGGAAGCAATTATCAGACATGCTTTAAGACAAAAGAAAAGTCGGAGTGGACTTCAGTCATGGTAAGGAGAATCCTTACAAATGAGGTTTATATAGGTAATCTCGTACAGGGAAAACAGACAACACCGAATCACAAGGTCAAAAAGACCATAATCAAAGAAAAATGCGAATGGATAAGGATTGAAAAGAACCATGAGCCGGTTATCACGGACAGGGATTTTGAAGTAGTACAGAGATTGCTTGCAATGGATACAAGAACATCACCGGACAGAGAGGAAGTTTATCCGCTGTCAGGGGTAGTTACCTGTGGCGGCTGTGGGATTCCCATGGTAAGAAAAACTTCAAAAGTGGGTGGTAAAACTTATGCCTATTATCTGTGTGCAACCCATAAGGATTCAAAGCAGTGCAGTTCCCACAGAATTTCCACGGATAAGTTGGAAGAAGTGGTGCTAGAGCTTTTACAGACACACATTGATAACATGATTGACCTTAAAAGAATTCTTTCTTTTATCGGCAACGTGCCGTTTCAGCAGCTTGATATGAAAAAGCTTGAGGAAAGGCGTGAAAAGAAACAGGCAGAAGTAGACAGATGTGCAGATCTCAGAGGAATGCTTTATGAGGATATGAAGGATGGTATTATTTCAAAGGAAGATTACAAGGAACTTCATGCAGCATATGAGCAGAGAAAAAAGAATGCTGAGATTGCTATTCATCAGATTGAATTGGAAATGGATGATGTGTTGAATCGTAAGAGCAAAGGCTTTGTATGGCTTGATTATTTTACGGAACATAAAAACATTGAGAAACTCACGAGGGAAGTGGTTGTATCTCTTATCCGTGAAATAAAGGTATTTGATAAGAATCACATTGAAGTAGTGTTTGACTTTGATGACTGCTACAAGGAATGTCTTGATGTAATAGAAAGTCAGGGACATTTTGTTGAAGTGGACAGTACGGGAAAACTGAATATCAGATTAAAGGAGGCTGTGTAGTATGGCAAGAAAGAGTAGAAAAAATACGCCGATTGCAGTTGCAGAGCCAACTGACAATCTGACAACAAAAGCAGTTTTAAGCCTGGATAAGGAGGCAAAACCATATCAGGTTGGAATCTATGCGAGACTTTCATTCGAATCAGAGGCGAATAAGGAAAGAGATACTGTAGATACACAGATTGCATATATCAGAGAGTTTATTAATGGGCAGGATGATATGGTAGAAGTTTGTGTGTATGCTGATATATCTGTTACAGGAACAACTTTTGAAAGACCGGAATTTGACCGTATGATTCATGATATCCGGGCAGGCAAAATCAATACTGTTATTACTCGTGATCTTAGCAGACTTGGCAGAAATTATGTGGAAGCAGGCAACTACATTGAGAGGGTATTTCCTTTTCTTGATGTGAGATATATTGCTATCACAGATGATTTTGATACTGCAAGACCGGGAACTGATTTATCCGTACCGTTTAAGAATATTGTGAACGAATATTATTCCAAAGACCTTTCAAAGAAAGTAGAGACCGGAAAGCATAGTATTTGGGCACAGGGCGGCTTCAGCGAGGGAACGCCACCATATGGATATTACAGGGCTACAGATGGTTCAAGAAAGCTTTTGATTGATGAAGAGGTATCTGACAATGTAGTTAGAATTTTTAATATGTTTTTGGATGGGAAGGGATATGCTGGTATTGCAAAGACTTTGCAATACGAAGGAATTCTTTCACCTCCGAAATACAGATTCTATAAGTCAGGAAAGATTGAACTTGCTGAAAAAGCAAGAGAATGGCACTATTCGCATGTAAAAGAGATACTCCAAGGGGAATATTACATTGGAAATATTGTTCATGGAAAGCAAAGGAAGGCTCTTGATACCGGGAGAAAGAATGTTAAAACAGATGCATCAACATGGCAGCGAATAGAAAATGTTCATGAACCAATAATTGATAAGGACACTTTCTACAAAACAAGGGAGAGAATGGAGCATATCAAAAAGAAGCATTTAGAAGCATCAAAACCTAAAGCTGATGTTCCAAATAAGCCGGATAATATTCTGGTATATAAAACAAAATGCGCCTGTTGTGGAGGCAGTGTATTGATTGGCAGGCATCACACTTATTCAGAAAAGTTCTATTATAAGTGTAAGAACCGTAGAAAATTAGCTAGGCTATGTGAAAATAAGTACTCTTATGATTATTCTGAGGTTATGGATAGTGTTTTTTCTGTTATCCGTCAGCATATGAGTTTGTGTGTTGAGAAAACAAAGTTTGTTCAGAAGATGAACAGCAGAAAAGAGAATGTTCTTCAATATGATATTTATACCAAGCAGATAGCAAAACTTCAAAATGATGTAAGAAGAATTACCGCTAACAAAAGTGGTTTGTATGAAGATTATAGGGAACAGTTAATCACTGCGGAAGAACTGTGCCAGTATCAGAGAGAATATGAAAGCAGAGTAAATGAGATTGAAGCGCAGATTACTGAATTGCTTCATCGAAGAAGTCTGTATGAAAAAGAATTTCATATTGATGAAGGATGGGAAGAAACTGTCAATAAATATATGGCTAAAAGAAAACTTACAAAGGAGCTTGTGGATGCTTTTGTATCGGAAATTGTTTTTTATGATGGCAATATAGAAGTTAAGCTCTTGTATGATGATTTCCTAAAGGAGTTGCTTAAAGTGGCAGAAGAAAGAGAGGTGAGCAGCAATGGATAAGACGATAGCTCTCTATATGAGATTATCAGATGAAGATGACAACTTGGCTGCTCATGAGGAAAGTAACAGTATTTCCCATCAGCGAAAGTTAATGCTTGATCATATCCAGAAACTGCCTGAACTAAAGGACTGCAACATAATGGAATTTTCAGATGATGGATATTCCGGAGCAGACTTTAGCAGACCTAATTTTGTAAAAATGATGGATCTGGTAAAGGCTGGTAAGATTCAGGTTATTGTGACGAAGGACTACAGCAGACTCGGACGAGATTATCTTGAAGTTGGTAACTATATGGAATGTATATTTCCGGTTCTTCAGGTAAGATATATCAGCGTGAATGATAATTACGATTCTGCTAACAGCTTTGGTTCAACCGGAGGTATGAGTGTTGCACTGAAAAATCTTGTGAATGCATTGTATTGTAAGGATGCATCAAAAAAGGTAAGAGCCGCTAAGGCAGTGTTGGCTAAGCAGGGAAAGTACATTGCTGCATTTGCTCCTTTTGGATACCAGAAAAGTGAAGATGATAAGCATATGTTAGTGCCTGACCCAGTAACAGCACCTGTTGTCCAGCTGATATTTGAACTGGCTATTAAAGGCATGAAATACACCGAGATTGCAAATTATCTGAATAATAATGGATATGATAGCATATTTGAGTATTACCAAAAGATTGGAGTTAAGAGATGTTATGAAAGGGATATTGGTGAGCACATGTGGAGTGCCAGTACAGTAATGGAGATTTTATATAATGAAGTCTATATTGGTTCTGTAATCAATAACAAGACGGCTGATAATATTGATACCGGTCATCAGGTTGTGCAGAGAGATAAAGAGGACTGGATAATTGTTGAAAACTGTCATGAACCATTAGTTTCTGTGGAAGACTTCAAGCTTGCTCACAAGATGATAGCAAGACGAGAAGTGACGAAGAGAAAACCAAATGGAAAGTGGCGTAAATCGTATATTCGCTGTGGAATATGTGGTAAGGGACTTTATAAATACGGAAATAAATCCTCATACAGATGCCACAACGGTCATGTGTCACGTATTAGAGGTGAAGAACTTGAGGCGACACTTCTAGACATTGCTAGAAATATGGCATTGGCTCAGTTGCAGGAATTTGAGTTGAAAACTGATGGCGGTAATTGTCCAGATAATCTTGAAAGGGAAATCGAATCACTTAAAAAGTCAAAGGCACACTATGCAAAGCTAAAGTTTGAGATATACGATGATTATACAAAAACAAATATCACTCGTGATCAGATGGCAAAAAAGACTGCAGAAGTTAAGCAGAAAATCGCAGAGATAGAAAGTCTGATTACAGAGAAGCAGGAAACACTTGATATGCAAAAGGATCTCTTTCTTGATGCAAAGCAGGAACAGCTAACAAAGCTTAGTAAGTTGGATGAGTTTGATGAAGAAGTAATCAGATATCTCATTGATTATGTGTTGGTGTATGATAATGAGCATATTGAAATCAGATGGAACTTTGATGACTTTCAGGCTGGATGATGGTATAATCAGTAGTAATAGCGAGAAAACAAAATTATAAAGAAGTAACATGGGGAATCTTGCTAAAGGTTCCCCATTGATAAAAAAAATTAATTTTTTTTTGTTTCTTACTTGACACGAGCAGAGGTTCATCGTGCGGGAGCTGACAGTTATCAGAGGATAATGGATTATTTTATGCCGAGGTTTTGGATAGGAATGACGGCTTCACCTGATAGAACAGATGGCTATGATATATACGGACTTTTTGACCACAATATTGCGTATGAAATTCGTTTACAACAGGCAATGGAAGAAAAGCTTTTGTGCCCGTTTCATTATTTTGGAATAACTGATTTAGAAGTTGATGGGCATATAATAGATGACAATGCTATTAAGAATGTTCAAAATTTTACAAATCTAGTTTGTGATGATAGAGTAAATTATATAATGCAGCAGATGGATTATTATGGATATTCGGGGGACAAAGTAAAAGGTCTTATGTTTTGCAGAAATAAGGATGAAGCAGAACAATTATCGGCAAAATTTAATATGAGAGGTTTGAGAACTCTTGTGCTTACGGGAGACAATTCGCAGAGAGAAAGAGAAGAAGCTATTTTGAGGCTTGAACAGGATGAATCTGAAAATGCACTTGATTATATAATTACGGTTGATATATTTAATGAAGGTGTTGACATGCCAGCAGTAAACCAGGTTGTTATGTTAAGACCAACAGAATCGCCTATAGTATTTATACAACAGTTGGGGCGAGGTCTTAGAAAATATGAGGGCAAAGAATATGTAGTAATACTTGATTTTATAGGAAACTATATGAATAATTTTATGATTCCTATTGCATTGTCAGGTGACAGAACATATAACAAGGACACAATCCGCAAATATGTAAGAGAAGGCTCAAGAGTAATTCCGGGTGAGTCTACAATACATTTTGATGAGATAAGTAAAAAAAGAATATTTGAATCTATTGACAGTTCAAAAACAACAAAGAATTTATTGCGTGAAAAATATTTTGCTCTAAAATACAAACTTGGCAGAATACCAAATGTACTTGATTTTTATGAGTATGGTGAGATTGACCCAATGTTGTTTATTCAATATTCAAAATCATATGACCAGTTTGTAAAATCAGTAGATAAAGACTTTACTGTTTCATTTAGCGATAAAGAGGAAGCAATACTGGAATTTATATCATCGCTTGTAAATGGAAAAAGGATACATGAACTTTTGATGATTAGCAGCCTTTTAAATAATGAAAAGATAAGTTTGGAAACTTACAAAATACTTCTCGAAGAAAAAGGTGAGAAATATCGTGAGTCAGATTATGTATCGGCATTAAATGTTTTGGGAAAAGTATTTGTAAATGCACCAGCAGAGAAAAAACGGTATAATGACATAGAATTTATAAGTACGGATGAAGCAAAAAATGGGATGTTAAGACGGGCTACACTCTTTTATTCGTTGTTTAATAATACCCGATTTGTAAATGAAATGAAGTGTCTTGTCAGATATGGTTTGAGGCGTTATGAGGATTTATTTAAAAATCATGATGAGGACAATCTTGTATTATATGAAAAATATTCAAGAAAAGATGTATGCAGGATATTAAATTGGGAACATGATGACAGCTCAACAGTTTACGGTTACAGGATTAAGCATAATACATGTCCAATATTTGTAACATATGAGAAGAAAGAGGACATTGCAAATAGCACAAAATATGAAGACCAGTTTATTAATAATCAATTATTCAGTTGGATGACAAGAAGCAAGGTAAGTCTTGAAAGTCCGGAGAGTCAGAAGATTATAAATTATAAAGAAATCGGGTTAAAAATATATTTATTTATCAAGAAAAGTGATGGAGAAGGAACAGATTTTTATTATATGGGAAAAGTTTCTCCGGTTGATTATATGCAGACGGAAATAAAAAATGATAAGGGGCAGAAACTTCCTATAATGAATTTTAAAATGAAGCTGGAACATTCTGTTCGTGAGGATATTTACGAGTATTTTGTGGATTAAGAATGTAAAAATGATTTAAATTGTGGAAAGGAATTGAAAATTGATTATGGAAACAGATAAAAAGATAATAAATGTAGTTGCAGCAGTAATATGTGACAATATAAATACACCAAAGAAAATATTTGCAACGCAGAGAGGATATGGGGAATTTAAAGGAGGCTGGGAATTTCCGGGAGGAAAAGTAGAGGAAGGAGAAACACCACAGGAAGCATTAAAAAGAGAGATAATGGAGGAACTTGCAACGGAAATAAAAGTAGGGGATTACATAAAAACCGTAGAATATGATTATCCTAAATTTCATTTGTCAATGCAATGTTTTTGGTGTGAGGTGGTGTCAGGAAACCTTGAATTAAAAGAACATGAGGCGGCGAGATGGCTTCAAAAGGAGCAGATTTATGAGGTAGAATGGCTGCCGGCAGATGTTAGTCTGGTGGAGAAAATTAGGCAGATAGTTTAAATTGAATATTAAAATAATAATTTTAAGCTGTTTATTAGTGTACTGTATCATTGATTTTTGGAGAGTTTCTGTTGGCATAACTTTGACGGCTAGTGTCAGGTTTGTAAGTAAACAATAACATATACAGTCAATGTCATGTAACAGTTCAGCCCCTCATTTATTACATTCGTAAACCTGCCAGCAAGCTGTCAGTCGCTGCTATGCAGCTTGAGTTTACTTCATTTCATAAATGAAAGGCTATTCCGCCCCAAAAAACAAGTCAATAATACATTGAGCAAGCTCATGTATTATTGACTTATCTTTTTTTGGGCTGAACTGTTACCAATGTCATGTGAAAATTAAAATTAACTCTTGTCTTTGTTATGAGCCTAATTTATAATAGTTAATAAGGGTTTTACGAAAATTAAGGAAAGGAAAAGCTATTTATAAAAAATACCTATAAATGGCAGGATGAATATCAATGGATAAGGAAAAAGTAATAGTCATTGATTTTGGCGGGCAGTACAATCAGCTTGTTGCAAGACGTGTCCGTGAATGCAATGTATATTGTGAAATATATTCTTATCGTACCGGAATTGAAGAAATCAAGGCGATGGCTCCTAAAGGAATCATTCTTACAGGTGGCCCAAATAGTTGTTATGAAGAAGATTCGCCAACATACTCAAAAGAATTATTTGAACTTGGAATTCCTGTACTTGGACTTTGCTATGGTGCACAGCTTATGATGCATGTGCTTGGCGGCAAGGTAATCACTCCGGAGGTCGGAGAATACGGAAAGACAGAGATTAACTTTACTGACAATTCAGTGCTTCAGAAAGATCTTCCAAAGAAATCTATATGCTGGATGAGCCATTTTGACAGAATTGCAGAAGCGGCACCGGGATTTGAGGTTACAGCTTCGACAGCCGATTGTCCTATAGCAGCAGCACAGAATGTAAGCAAAAATCTCTATGCTATTCAGTTCCATCCGGAAGTTCTTCATACAGAAAACGGAACAAAGATGATTTACAACTTTGTGCGCGAAGTATGTGGATGTGCAGGCACATGGAGAATGGATTCATTTGTAAAAGAATCAATAGAAGAAATACGCAATAAAGTAGGAGATGGAAAAGTTTTACTTGCATTATCAGGCGGAGTAGACTCATCGGTGGCAGCAGGACTTTTATCAAGAGCCATCGGAAAACAGCTTACTTGTGTATTTGTAGACCACGGTTTGCTCAGAAAAGACGAAGGTGACGAAGTAGAAAATGTATTTGGACCAAACGGTCAGTTTGACTTAAACTTTATAAGAGTAAACGCACAGCAGCGATACTATGACAAGCTCGCAGGTGTAACAGAACCGGAGCAGAAAAGAAAAATCATTGGTGAAGAATTTATCCGTGTCTTTGAAGAAGAAGCAAAGAAAATCGGAGCAGTTGATTTCTTAGCACAGGGAACAATTTATCCAGATGTGGTAGAGAGCGGACTGGGCGGAGAATCAGCAGTAATCAAATCTCATCACAATGTAGGGGGACTTCCTGATTTCGTAGATTTCAAGGAAATCATAGAGCCACTCAGAAATCTTTTCAAAGACGAAGTGCGCAAGGCAGGACTTGAACTTGGAATACCTGAAAATCTTGTATTCCGCCAGCCATTCCCAGGACCGGGACTTGGAATCAGAATTATCGGTGAAGTAACAGCCGAGAAAGTTAAGATAGTTCAGGAGGCAGATGCAATCTACCGCGAAGAAATCGCAAATGCAGGACTTGACCGCAGCATCGGACAGTATTTTGCCGCTCTCACAAATATGCGTTCAGTAGGTGTAATGGGCGATGAGAGAACTTATGACTATGCAGTAGCATTAAGAGCAGTAAATACGGTAGACTTCATGACAGCGGACAGTGCCGAGATACCATATGATGTACTTCAGAAAGTAATGAGTAGAATTATAAATGAGGTGAAAGGAGTCAATCGAGTATTTTATGATCTGACGAGTAAGCCACCTGGAACGATAGAGTTTGAATAAATCGAGTTGCTTAAAAAAGCCAGTGTTTATGCGGGTTTCAGCGATTTCGATTAGTCTTTTGATAACAAATTGATAACAGTCATAGCAAGTGCCATTATTCTTGTTATCCAGTGGTTTATGGGTAACGGAACAATTAACAGGTGGCTTGCAGACTAAAGTTCGGAGCTTGGCTCTGAACAAATTCCATATTATAAACTAAGCCCTTAGCTGTGGTTAATAACCATAGTTAAGGGCTTTTTTGTCGTTGCCAAAGCATCTGTAGGGAGCTGCCAGTGGCAGGTCCTGTAGGTGCTTATTTATCTTTCAAGTGGTCTTTGAATGCTTCCACGAGAGCGTCACTTAATTCCTGTGATGGAACTTTTGCCCAACGCTGTGTGGTGTCGAACTCTGGATAATGGTAACGCCAGTTATCGTATTCTTCTCTGTTGATTTCTTCGGAAGATAGCTTGTCTGCCTGTTCTTTCCAAGCATACAGCATTTTGAGGAGTTCATATGCTTCTCTGCCTTTGTCCTTGTTGACCTTTAAGCATACCTCTCCGTCTGCTTCACTGACAGTAAGACCGTAAATATCTTCAAGGGTAAACAGAGTGTGCATAAGACCGATATAGCTGTCTATGTCAGGAACATCAAGAGCCTGTGGAGAAACATCAAGCACCTGTGCCAATGCATTTGTAAGGTCTGCTTTCGGTTTGCGTGTACCAGTTTCGTACTGTGCCAAACGCACATCAGCACTCTTTTCTGGAAAACCGATTGCTGTACCGAGATACTTTTGTGTCATACCACGCATTAGTCTGAAAAAATGTATTCTTTCGCTGATAGCCATAATGATACGCTCCTTTTATATTTAGTGAAATAAGTATAGCAGAAATGTTTAGTGGAAGTCAAGAAAAACCGAAACAAAAATGTTTAATATTTTCTTTGCAACCACTTGACAATAGCAAATATGTTTAGTAAAATAAATTACGAATTAAACAAATATGCTTAATGCGACAACTGAATGACCGTCCGAAAAGCCAAACCGCCAAGACCTCGTCGGAGCAAGTTCCGTATCGTTCGCTTGTGTGCAAGCACAAAAGCTCATTCGCTGCACTGCTCCTCCTCTTCCCCAAAAGTCTCCGACTTTTCGGGAACCCCTATACGAGCGAGCGCCTGATGTACTGCGGTGCATTGGGACAGCACAGCGCCTGCCGACAAGCAGGAGTGCCTGTTGGAACTTTAACACGGAGAAAGCGGCAAGCAAAAAATTATTTTAAGAAAGGAAGAAAAAGGATATGGAAAACAGATTTATCCGAGCCGAAGATGTGGCTCAGGAACTAAACGTATCAAAACCTTATGCATATAAACTCATCAGACAATTAAATGAGGAATTGAAAGCAAAGGGCTTTATTACGATTGCAGGGCGTGTAAATCGCCAGTATTTTTACGAAAGGCTCTACGGAGCAGGAAAGGGGGAAATGTAAATGCCGGTATTTAAGAATGAAGATAACGGTACTTGGTATGTGATGGCAAGGTATGTGAACTGGAAAGGGGAACGCAAGCAGAAATGCAAGCGTGGCTTTGCTACCAAACGAGAAGCACAGGAATGGGAAAGAATGTTCAAATTGCAGACTTCTTCAGACCTTGATATGAGTTTTGAAGCCTTTACGGAGCTTTATATCAATGATGTGAAGAACCGTTTGAAGGAAAACACGTGGCTTACCAAAGAGCATATCATACGCACAAAGATACTTCCGTATTTCGGGAAACTGAAAATCAGCGAGATTTCCACAAAGGAGATTATTACTTGGCAGAATGAAATGCTTGCCTATCGTGATGAGAAGAAAAAGCCTTATTCACAGACGTATCTGAAAACGCTGCACAATCAGTTGTCCGCCATTTTCAATCACGCTGTCCGCTACTATGAACTGCGTTCCAATCCTGCGGCAAAGGTGGGAAATATGGGACGTGAGGAACACAAGGAAATGCTGTTCTGGACAAAGGAAGAATACAAGAAATTCTCTTTTGAGATGATGGACAAGCCTGTTTCCTTTTATGCGTTTGAAATGCTTTACTGGTGCGGTATCCGAGAGGGCGAGCTGTTAGCTTTGACTCCGGCAGATTTCAACTTTGATAAGGAAACAGTCACAATCAATAAATCCTATCAGCGTTTGAAAGGGCAGGATGTGATTACTTCTCCGAAAACGAAAAAGAGCAACCGCACGATTAAAATGCCGAAGTTTCTGTGTGAGGAAATGAAAGAATATCTCGGTATGCTTTACGGATTGAAGAAGAAAGACCGTATCTTTACGGTGACGAAAAGCTATCTTCATCACGAGATGGACAGAGGGGCAAAGGCGGCAGGCGTGAAGCGTATCCGCATTCACGATCTCCGTCACAGCCACATTTCACTCTTGATTGATATGGGCTTTTCTGCGGTGGCGATTGCTGACCGAGTTGGTCACGAAAGTATTGATATTACTTATCAGTACGCACACCTCTTTCCGTCAAAGCAGATTGAGATGGCAGAAAAATTAGATGATTTAGGGAAAGGAGATTTTGAAAATGTCAGCTAAGAACAGAGATAACAAAAATCGTTGGAGGAATATCACAGTAGGGTTTCGAGTATCGCCCGAAGAAAACGAACTCATTAACAGAGCTGTAGCTCTATCAGGATTGCCAAAACAGGAGTATTGTTACCGCCGTTGCTTAAATCAGGATGTGGTGGTACAGGGCAATCCGAGAGTGTATAAGGCGTTGAAAACGGAATTTGCCACAGTCCTTGCGGAACTGAAAAGGATTGAAGCAGGAAAAGGTGTGGATGATGAACTGCTGAGTGTAATAGAACTGATTTCCATTATTCTCGGCGGTTTGAAAGGAGAGGATGCGAATGGAGAATAAAAAAGAAATGACTATTCCAAATGTATCTGCGGCAACAGATGCGGAACAGTCACTTTCCAAATGTACTGACAATAGTATAGTCAATCAGGATACGGATTTCAAGGGGTACGAGCAATCTTTTGAAGAAATGCAAAGGGAAATACTCAGACAGTTAGACCCTTCCTATCTGAAAACAGTATCAATGACAACGCTGTATGATACGGTGTTTGAGGTTCAGACACCACTTATCGACGGTCTGCTCCAAAGGGGAACTTACCTTTTCGTAGGTTCCCCGAAAGTGGGAAAGAGCTTTATGATGGCACAGCTTGCCTATCATATCAGCACAGGCACACCGCTTTGGGAGTATAAGGTGCGTAAGGCAACGGTGCTTTATTTTGCCCTTGAAGATGATTACCCACGTTTGCAGAAGCGATTGTTTCAGATGTTCGGTGCAAAGGAGACAGGCAATCTGTATTTCGCAACGGAATGTAAAACGGTCAATGGCGGACTGGAAGAACAGATAAGAGGGTTTATGAGGGAACACCCAGACACAGGCTTGATTATCATAGACACCTTAAAGCGTGTGCGTGAAGCAGGCGGAGCAGATTACAGCTACGCAAGTGATTATGATGTTGTGGCAAGGCTGAAAGCGTTGGCAGACAGTTACAAGGTTTCAATGCTTATTGTTCATCATACACGCAAACAAAAATCGGAAGATATATTCGATATGATTTCAGGCACGAATGGTCTGATGGGTGCGGCAGACGGTGCATTTGTTCTCAGTAAGGACAAGCGTACTTCCAACAATGCCACACTTGATGTTGCTGGCAGAGACCAGCAGGATATGAAAATCCATCTTGTAAGGGACAGCGAGCGATTGGTGTGGAACTTTGCAAAATCGGAAACGGAGATGTGGAAAGAACCGCCCGAACCTCTGCTTGAGAAGATAGCGGATACGCTCTTTTCGGAAAGTGACAGATGGGAAGGAACTGCTTCGGAACTTTGCGAAAGGCTTGCGGTGGATATAAAGCCGAATGTACTTTCTTTAAGGCTCAGTATCAACGCAAGCAGGCTGTTTCGTGATTACGGTATCCGTTATCAGAACAGCCGCACACACGACGGAAGAAAGGTTTCACTTTGGAAAGAAACCGAGCAGACGGCGTGACAAACGGTGTCAAAGGTGTCAATGTTTTTGAGAGCAGCACGCTGTGAAAAACATTGTCACCATCGTCACACTTTGACACCGGATAAAGTTTAGGGGAGTGTGCAGAGAGTGCCTTTTCAAAGGCGGCTCTTTGGTCTCGCCTGCTGGCTCGGTCGGTTCGCAGGCGTGTGTGCCACCGGCACACGCTCACCCCTCGGAGAGCCTTCGGAGAACGCAAAACCTGTTTACAGGTCGCATTTTTGATGGGTGTACCCGTCAAAAGTGCTTTTGCGTTACTTTTGACAAAAGTAACAAAACCTGAGAATGTTGAAATTTACAGATGGGAGATGAAAAAATGCAGAGAACGATAAGTGCAATGGTCGGTAAAGGCTCGGTCAATCACAATAGCCGAAAGTTCCGAGCAGAAAATGTAGACGGAACTCGTACTCATCTCAATATCGACTACTGCAATGAAAATATAAAGACAGTTTATCACGAATTGTTTGATGAAGCATTGGAAAGATACAATGCCAAGCAGATAAGGTCAGACCGAAAGATAAAAGATTATTATGAAAAAATCCGAAGTTCCAAGCAGGAAAAACCGTTCCACGAAATCATTTTACAGGTGGGCGGTAAGGGAAATATGAACGCCGATACGGAAAACGGAGAACTGGCAAAGCAGATTTTAGATGAATACTATCAGGGTTTTCAGGAGCGAAATCCACAGCTTCGGGTGTTCTCGGCTCATCTGCATATGGATGAAGCTACACCACATCTGCACATAGATTTTGTACCTTTTACCACAGGCAGCAAGCGTGGACTTGATACAAGAGTGTCACTAAAGCAGGCTCTTGCAACGCAAGGTTTTAAGGGCGGCAGTCGTGGCGATACGGAGTGGTCGCAATGGATACAGTCCGAAAAAGAACAGCTTGCGGCGGTGATGGAACGTTATGGGATTGAGTGGGAACATTTAGGCACACACGAAAAACATCTTTCTGTTTTGGATTATAAAAAGCAGGAAAGAGAAAAAGAAGTGGCGGCATTAGGTGCGAAAATCGAGCAGAAACAGATTGAATTTGATGTGTTGTCGGAACGAGTATTGAACTATGATAAGGCAAAAGACGAGCTGTCAAATCTTGAAATAGAGCTTGATACTGCACCGAAATATCAGTTGCCAGAACCAGAGAAATTTATGACTGCAAAGGCATATAAAACCAAAATGGCAGAGCCGGTTGTAAGGAAATTGAAGCAACTTGTCAAAACGGTGCTTGCCCGCTGCTTTGAGGGGTGGGACAACTATCATAGGCTGAATACAGCGAATGCACAGTTATACCGCACCAATCAGCGTTTGGAGAAAGTCAATGAAAGATTGACCGAAGAAAACAAAATCCTAAAAGCAGAAAATAAAGATTACAGCCTGCTCCGTAAGGTTTTTGGTCGCAAACAGATAGATGATTTGTTGGAGCAGGCAAGAACAGTTAAAGGTCGCAAGCGTGATAATACACGATCACGATAGACAAAAATCACAGGAGGAAAAGGAAAATGACAAAGACAATTTTTGAAGAAATGGGCGGAACTTATAGACAGGTGGGTGATTATTTATTGCCGAACATCACAGTACCAGCCGAAGAAGAAATAGAGCCGATTGGTTTATGGGGGAAACGACATGCAAGGCATTTAAAGGAACACTATAAAGTGTTATATATGAACCTGCTGACAAGCGGAAAGCTGCATAGTTATCTTGCAGAAGTCGATAAGCAAGCAGAGGATATGTTTCTTCGACTGGTAAAGGAATATGCCGACAGACAAGATGTGACGGAACAATTAAAGAAAGATAATCCCTACGAATGGATTGGAAGAATGAATAATATTCAGGCTTGTGTGAGGGAAGTTGTAGGAACGGAGTTGATTTACACATAAGCGTTTTACGGTATGGTGCTCCTGCGTTTGCTGGAGTGCTGTGGTTGTGGTTGTAAAGAGGTTGTGAAAGATTGAATTTCGTAATGGTTGGATGTATAATTAGGAAGTGAAAATTTTAATTTGCACTTCCATAAGGTGAAATGTATTGACACAAAAAATACAGTATGATAGTATTGCCATTAGAAGAAAGAAAGGCACATTTTGTGTAAGGTGAGGAAATGATTAATAGATAATTTGATTTAAGTAAGACACATATAGTTATTGAGCCTGTAGAGAATAGGTTTGTTTTGTGTACGCTTAAGTTGGATTATCGCAAGAGGCATTTCCTTTGTTTTCCTTTTGGAAAAGAAATAAGGGTCTATTTAGCGAGTCTATTTTTGCGTATGCAAAAAAGACTCGTTTTTGTGTGTTCAAAATAATAATTGGCTCAGACTTCGAAAAGGAGAAACTTTAATGTTGCAGATAAAAAAATTAAATTTAACACATAAAAAAGACCTGAGAATAATTCTTAATGATTTCAACCTTGTGCTAAATGATGGAGATAAGGCAGTTATTATTGGAGAAGAGGGAAATGGGAAATCGACATTAATGAAGTGGATATACAATCCGTCGCTTGTAGAAAACTATATAGAAGCAGATGGGGAAAGGATAATGGGACACGAACGTCTTGGTTATCTTCCGCAGGAGATGCTCGATGAAGATAAGGAAAAAACAATATACGAATATTTTTCTGAAGAGGAAATATTCTGGGAGAAAACGCCTAAAGAATTGTCTGTTATTGCGGGAAAATTTGGAATGAAAAATGATTTTTTCTACAGTAACCAGACAATGGGTAGTCTTTCAGGAGGCGAAAAAGTCAAGACACAACTTATGAGGCTTTTCATTCGCGATGTTTCTGTGCTGTTGTTGGACGAACCTTCCAATGACATCGACATTGCGACGCTTACATTACTGGAAAAAATCATAAATGACTGGAAGCACATTGTGCTTTTTATTTCACACGATGAAACGCTGATAGAGCGTACTGCCAACATGGTGATACATATCGAGCAGATTATACGAAAAACAAAGGCGAGATATACCGTGGCAAAGCTTCCCTATAGACGCTATGTGGAAGAACGGCTTCATAAATTTGAAATCCAAAAACAGCGGGCACTGAGTGACCGTAGGGAGAAAAAGATTCGCGATGAAAAATATCAAAGAGTTATGCAGAGTGTACAAGGTGCATTAAGAAGTTGTACCAGACAAGCACCGTCTGTTGCCAAAAACTTAAAGGACAAAATGCATACGGTTAAGGCAATGGAACGAAGATTTGAAAAAGAAGATGAAAATATGACTCAGATGCCGGAACAGGAAGAAGCAATCTTTGTCAAATTAGGGGATGAAAACTCACACATTCCCGCAGGAAAAACGGTCATAGAATATGAACTTTCAAAGCTTGTGACTCCGGATGGCAAAAGAATTTTAGCAGAAGGAATTCATTTAAAAATAAAAGGTTCAGAAAAAATCTGTATGATAGGAGCCAACGGGGCAGGAAAAACGACTCTTCTAAAAAAGATAGCGGAAGAACTCCTAAATCGGAATGACATTAAAGCAGAATATATGCCTCAAACTTATGAAGACCTGCTGGATTTGGATGTTACACCGGTTGATTACCTTGATAAAACAGGAGATAAAGAAGAGCGTACAAGAATTAGAACATACCTTGGTTCACTTAAATACACACCAGATGAAATGGAGCATCCGATTCGGGAGTTATCAGGCGGACAAAAGGCGAAAGTGCTTCTCTTGAGGATGAGCTTAAGTGGTGCAAATGTTCTTATTCTGGATGAACCGACAAGAAATTTTTCACCATTGTCCGGTCCGGTAATAAGAAAAATGCTCCGAGAATTTCCGGGGGCTGTCATTAGCATTTCTCACGATAGAAAGTATATTGAAGAGGTGTGCGATAAAATATATCAGCTAAATCCTAATGGATTACAGCTAATTGGTGATTGATAACAAAAAGGATGAAAGACTGACAAATTTCAGGCTTTTAGTGAGTTGGAAAGCATACAAAGATTTGAATTTGGAGGATAGATTATGGTACGTACAGAAGATGCATGTGAAATTATAAAATATGCTTTGCAAAACGAAATTAAAGTATATTTAGATGGCGGATGGGGTGTTGATGCACTTCTTAAAAGAGAATCAAGAATACACAATGATATTGATTTGTTTGTTGAACTGAAACATTATCATGATTATATTTATGTGATTAAGCAGCATGGATTTGAGGAAGTAAATACTGATTATACAACGGATGGTCATACTGTCTGGAAAGATGATAAACAAAGAATCATTGATTTACATTGTTTTGAATTTACAGATGACGGAATTGTTTATGAGGGAGATATATTTCCATCAAAAACTTTTTCCGGTATTGGAAAAGTTGGAGATATAACTGTTTCTTGTATTGAACCATTGAGTCAGGTAATGCTTCATTTGGGATATGAACACGATAAAAATGATGTGCATGATGTGATGCTGTTGTGTGAAACATTTCAAATAGCAATACCAGATGAATATAAGGAAAAGTAAAATTTCAGTTTTGTGTTGAATCTCTAAGCAAAATAGCTTATAATTTGACATGCTACATATAGTTATTATCCACAGTTATCGAGTAGGTGTTATCAATGCCGATAACAAAATGATAACATTAGCTCGTATAGGCAGGATAATATGGATATATCAAATAATCAAAAGAACGAGAAACATTACAGAGAATAATTCCTAAACAAAAAGCGTTAGTCTTTGTAGAATTTGAATAATTTTTAAAAGCTCGCAAAGCCTAGTAAAATTGGCATTTGCGAGCTTGATTTTTGCCTTGTGGT
This sequence comes from Clostridium sp. AM27-31LB, assembly GCF_003480745.1. Classification (NCBI taxonomy): domain Bacteria; kingdom Bacillati; phylum Bacillota; class Clostridia; order Eubacteriales; family Clostridiaceae; genus Clostridium; species Clostridium sp. AM27-31LB. The sequence continues at coordinate 126,324 of NZ_QUJS01000011.1, forward strand.
ACTATTTTGGTACTAAATGTGAATAATGTCCTTATGATAATTATCTTGGAGTTTATCACATACTGTTTTTAATTCATTTGTCATTTGCTTCAAATTTTTTATCTCAGGTATTAGAGCCCCATGTACAAGAGCGTTTCTGTATTTTCTTAATTCAATAATGCGAGATAATTCTGCAGGTGAGAATATTATTTTTAAGTTGTTTGTGCTAAATGGAGTACGATAATTGGGATTTTTATCCATAGAAATTGAATTAATAAGTCTTTCAAGTAAAATCCATTGTTCCATAAATTGTCCTATAGAAGCATGAAATTCATTGTTTTCTTCATTGGATGAGGTTTTCAGACTGATATATATATTATATCTGTCCGAATTACCAAAAATAATATTGTCTGTAATTAGTTCACTTATTGTTTTAAGTCCTTTTGCAAAATCAAGAGATTTTAAATAAGGTGCTAAATCCGAAGCTGTCATAAGTTTACATCGTATCATTAGATTGAAAAGAAGCTCTACATTACCTAACTTTAATTGCTTATTAGAGTCAATCTTGTTTTGGTATTTTGTGTATAAAAAAGAAGCAAGCTCATATTGATTATTAAAAGCATTTTCGGTTTTGATTCTGCTTTTTGCAGCTTCGTTTAATCTTTCTAAAGCTATTTCACCAGCTAAAACTAAACCATTAAGTTCGTCAAGAATAGAGAGTTCTTCGTTTGATAAATTCCCACTAAGAGGCTTGTATACTAAATCATGTTCTACTTCTGACCAAGCATGCATAAGTACGGATGCAACTTGAATTTCTGTTTTTGAGTTAACATATCTTAATTGACTTTCTGTTAAAGAAGTATCTTTAAGAGATATCCGATAATGTCTTGCCCAATAACCTGAAAAACGTTTATTAAAATTGGGAATTTTTTGTTGGGTAGGAAATATTTTTGGCTCTTGTAGTAGGTTAAAGTTATCCTTGATAATTTCTTCGACATTGTCTCGGTCACTTGGAAAATATAAAGCAACACGTACGCCAGAAAAATCACATATATCATTATATATATCTTCTAAACAGGAATAAGGATGTTCAGTGTTTCTTTGAATAAGTTTTGTTTGAAGACGCTGTGGATTTTTTGCACGATATGTAACAATTGCACGAATGCCAGAAGCATGTAATGCATTTTCAAGTTGTTGTGCAACAAGTTTACTTGCAGTATCATAAAAATCATATTCTTTTTTATAATGTTCTATAAATTCATCAATAATGTTCATATATTCACTCCTTATCTTTTTTACGCATGAGGCCATGTTATTTTCCACTCAAAATATTCATTTGGAGAAATCTCTCCGTTATTTAATTTCGTTTTCATTTCACACCATTCCGAAAGGAAATCATTTACCAATCCATATTCAAAAGTTAATGCAACAGGTGCACCTGCATAGTCATAATCATCTTCGTTATAAGTTGGTCTGGCTGTTTCAGATGGCTTTGCCGGAGTCATTGCAGTTAAGTGAATCAGATTGCCGGGAGCAGTGTACTCAGGAAATCTTGTACCTTTTCCTCTTGCTGGAAGTGAAGCTGCACTTTCTTCAAGCCAGAAAAGTGTTTCAATGATATCCTCTGCAGCACCAAGGCTATAATCAGAAATAGCTTTGTAATTGCAGTGCAGTGCATCGGCGAGCTTTTGAATCATATCTTCGCCGGGAATACGTGCACCAGTTTCGTATTGTGATATACGGACTGACATATTTTTTCCTTCAAAGCCAAGAGCACCGCCTAGATCATCCATTGTCATTTTACGGAACACCCGTATTTTCTTTATTCTTTCACCTATTGTCATAGTGTAGTTACCTCCATTTTGTGATCCTGTATGGACTGTTGAACACAGTATAACACGAAAAAAATGAAAAGGGAAGTTTTTCTATACGAGAACATTAGAAAAAGTTCTTGACAATTCAATACCATAGGATATAGAATAATCATAATTCATTTATCTATACGATATGGTATTGAAAACAACTGAATGAGCGGTATCAGAAATCTAACAGGCACTTGCCACGACCTTCGCATGAAATTCATTTATAGAGTTAAATGTGAAGCGAGCGAATGTAGACACTTCCCCAAGTGGACCGAGTACCTCGAGCAGGAGCGGGCGGTATTACAGGAGAATATCTCATGTAATGAGGCTGGTTGTGACATCAGCAGAACTGGTATGGGAAATGTCAAAATAACATTTTTTAGAAGAAAGGTGGTGAAAGGTATGAACGAAAAGTTTTTAAAAGTAGAAGATATTATGGAAATTCTTGGGATTTCAAAATCAGCAGCATATAAGCTTATGCGGGAACTGAATGACGAAATAGTAAAGAAAGGTTATATTGCAATTCGTGGAAGAGTAAATAGAAAGTACTTTGAAGAACGATTTTATGGTATGAGTGATGCAGGCTGATAAAAAGAAAATGCTGGGAGCAGGTGCAAAAGTTAGTAAAGCTTATGTACCTGCTTTTGCGTGTGTAATGAAAAGGAGATGATGAATATGCCAGCTTATAAAGATAATAAGACAGGTACCTGGTTCGTCAAATTCTATTGTAAGGACTGGACCGGGGAAAATAAACAGATAAAGAAAAGGGGCTTTGCAACGAAGAGGGAAGCTCTTGATTATGAACGAAACTATAAGATTCGGCAGGAGAATAATCTGGATATGACATTTGGAGAGTTCTGGAAGCTGTATACAGAGGATGTCAATCCGAGGGTTAAGCTGAACACATGGCTGACTAAGGAGAATATAGTCGAAAAGAAGATACTTCCATATTTCAAGAATCTGAAGATGAATGAAATAACTCCAGCAGATGTGCGTAAATGGCAGAATGAAATTCTGGCACTTACGGATACGGAAGGAAAGATTTGTATACGGCTTATTATGCGGTGACAGGGAAAGAAGAAATCGTTGCAGACAGGGATGTTGAGATACCGGGGATGGAAGATGTGGCTGTGTCCAAGAAAGATGTGGCTGTTGAGCCGGGGACGAATGTTGTGGTAATAAATCCAGACAATAATCAGAATGAAATAGGCAGACAGAAAGAGCCAACTGATGGAGTTAGAAAACAACAGACTGATTTTGATGGCATAGGAACACCAGAGATTCTTGATTTGGCTGATGTGAATTTGGCAAGAATGGACGAAAGTATAACTGATGTAACAGATAAAAGTGAATATGTGGAAAATAGAGAGACAGAATCTGTGGACAAAGCTGGCTGGATTGTTAGTAGAATATTAGAGCTTGGTGGTTATGAGAATGTCAGTGATTCTGTTAAGGCAGATGTATTTCGATTTGATATAGCTGATGTGAGTGGAAGTATAAGGTTGTTCTCGGATGTAATGAAAAGGCTGGGGATAAAGCTGGATGGGGATGAGCTTTATGAAGAGTTTCAGAGGATTTATGATAAGAGCGTCGGTAGAGATGCTGATAAAGATAAGGCGAAAGATAAGATGTGGAATAAGGGCAGAGGGAGATGATTCCTCTGCTCAATTTTTTGTGGATAATCATATGCATGATTTCGAGAACTCGAAATTTGTAATTGCATAAGCGAAAGACTGATGATATAATAAAAATCAAGATAAAAGGACTATTTGACGTGATAATTGGAGGAAATAACATGTCAGAAAATCAAGTAAAAATAACTTATAAACCTTTATGGAAGTTGTTAATTGATAGGGATATGACGAAAACTGAATTGAGAAAGAAAACACAGATAGCACCAAGTACATTTACCAAAATGAACAACGATCAACAAGTATCGTTAGATATTCTAGCTAGGATATGTGTTGAATTGAAATGTGGCTTTGATGATATTGTGGTAATAGAACGATAGTGATACTGCAAAATGAAGAAACATGTGCAGATAAATATAGCAAGTTGCTAATAGAAAGGAATTTATAAATGGCAGTTCAAAATAATGCTAATATTGGATTTGAAAAACAAATATGGGATGCGGCTTGTGTTCTTTGGGGACACATTCCGGCAGCAGAATACAGAAAGGTTATTGTAGGACTTATTTTTCTGCGTTACATATCAAGTGCATTTGAAAAACGATATCAACAGCTTGTTGATGAGGGCGATGGTTTTGAAGATGATAAGGATGCATACGCAGAAGATAATATTTTCTTTGTACCGGAGGATGCCCGTTGGAGCAAGATTGCTTCTGCAGCACATACTCCAGAAATCGGTACTGTTATCGACGATGCAATGAGAGCTATTGAAAAGGAAAATACAACTCTTAAAAATGTGCTTCCAAAGAATTATGCAAGTCCAGATTTGGATAAGCGAGTATTAGGCGAGGTTGTTGATCTTTTTACCAATATGGATATGGGCGATACAGAAGAAAGCAAAGACCTTCTTGGCAGAACATATGAGTATTGTATTCAACAGTTTGCGGCATACGAAGGTGTTAAGGGTGGCGAGTTCTATACTCCTGCAAGCATTGTTAAAACAATCGTTGCTATTTTGAAACCATTCAAAAATTGTCGTGTATATGACCCATGTTGTGGTTCTGGTGGTATGTTTGTTCAGAGTGCAAAATTTATTCAGGTACACAGTGGCAAGCGTGGAGAAATCGCTGTTTACGGTCAAGAGTCTAACGCTGATACTTGGAAGATGGCAAAAATGAATATGGCTATTCGCGGTATCGATGCAGATTTTGGACCTTATCAGGCAGATACATTTTTCAATGATTTACATAAAACGCTTAAAGCTGATTTTATTATGGCAAATCCGCCTTTCAATCTTTCAAACTGGGGACAAGACAAGTTAAAAGATGATGTTAGATGGAAATACGGAACTCCGCCAGCAGGAAATGCCAACTATGCGTGGATTCAGCATATGATACATCATCTTGCACCGAATGGAAAAATTGGTCTTGTACTTGCTAATGGTGCGTTGTCATCTCAATCAAGCGGTGAGGGAGAAATCAGAAAGAATATTATTCAGGCTGACCTTGTAGAAGGTATCGTTGCACTGCCTACGCAGTTATTTTACAGCGTTACAATTCCGGTTACACTTTGGTTTATTTCTAAGAACAAAAAGCAGAAAGGTAAAACTTTATTTATAGATGCCCGTAAGATGGGTTATATGGTTGACCGTAAGCACAGAGACTTTACAGATAAAGATATTCAGAAGTTGTCAGATACATTTACAGCATTTCAAGATGGTACGCTTGAAGATGTGAAAGGATTCTGTGCTGTAGCAGACCTTCAGGAAATCGAAAATCAGGACTTTATTTTGACACCGGGTAGATATGTTGGTATTGAAGAGGCCCCAGACGATGGAGAACCTTTTGAAGAAAAGATGACACGCCTTACATCAGAGCTTTCAGATATGTTTGCAAAGTCTCACGAACTGGAGGATGAAATCCGTAAGAAATTGGGGGCGATTGGGTATGAAGTTTAACACAATGATAATGGAAGATGCGCTTGATGCTTTGATAGATTATAGAGGTAAAACACCAAAAAAATCTAAAACTGGAATAATGACATTAAGTGCAAAATCAGTGAAAAATAATCATATTGATTACTCACAATGCTATTTTATATCCGAAGAAGAATACGAAAAATTTATGGTTAGAGGATTTCCTAAAAAAGGAGATATTCTTCTTACAACGGAAGCTCCGCTTGGACTGGTAGCAAGACTTGATAGAAATGATGTGGCTATAGCACAGCGCTTGTTGACACTTAGAGGAAAAGAAAATGTGCTAGATAATGATTATCTGCTTTACTATCTTCAGTCTCCAATTGGACAAGCCTCACTAAAGGCAAGAGAAACTGGTACAACCGTAACTGGAATAAAGCAAGCCGAATTTAGAAAGATAGAAATTGAAATTCCAGATTATGAAGTTCAGAAAAAAGTATCTGGTATTTTGAGGGTAATTGACCAAAAAATTGAATTCAATAATGCCATAAACAATAATTTACCGCCTCATCTGTGCGTAGCACGGATAGCTGCAATGCAGCTAAGA